>NZ_NUOW01000016.1:0-176246 GCF_002584635.1 Bacillus sp. AFS031507 | reverse complement strand
CTCAAATATCCATTCATCTAATTGTTTTTCTGATCGTTTGATCTCTTTTTCATCTTCACTTTTAAAAACGACTTCCATTACATACCGGCAAAATAAGTCGGGACAATCCGCACTTGTTGTAGTTTACCATCTATATATGCGATTTTCCCCAGTTTTAATGTAAGAGGAGTTCTTGGTAATGAAAGCACATTTCCATTTTTAATTTTGGTAATTTGATTGGTTAAATAACAGGTCGTGCGTCCATTTTTCGGTTTGTATTTTGGAATCTTTGGCTTTCCGGAAAAGTTAGTAGGATTAATTTTATATTTCTTGGAGGCTTCGAAGAAACTTTTCCAATCATCATATACCTTTTTTATTGTTTGTTGATTGGACTGTGAGGGCATAGAAAGGTAATCGGTTTGTTTCATCACTTTAAACAGTGCTTCTACAAAGGTATAGGGAAGGAATGCTTTCTTTGGATGAGGCATTTCAAATAGCTTCTGTTTTGGCTCCAAAACGTGACCATTATTTTCAATTTTTTTAGGCTTAGATTTGGCTCTCTCAAAACTTTTTAGACGAATTTTATTCATTTCAGGTAAATGGACTTGAATATCGGTAAGAACTTGAAGTTGATTTTCATTTCTTGTTTCTTTTTTTAAAGCAGTGTAAACCTGTCTAATATAGTAGTTGGTGATATTGTACAAGTTTTTCGCTTTAAAACAGAGTGAGTCACAGTAGTCGAATAATTCATGTTCCGGATGAATTTGTATTTTATAGGATCGATACATTTCATTCACCCCTCTCCAAAAAGGAACAAACGTTCTGCTTATATTCCCATTATACCAAAGAATTTCAAAGAATGTATAGTAAAATTACTTGCATTATCCTAAAAAAACGAACAAAAATACAGCTTATATCCCCATATCTAAAGCTAGGGGTTTTACGCTGCTTTTTGATAAATTCATCCTATCATTTCATTAAGATGTCGTCTCTGTCTAATAATGAATAGAAGAGTGTTGGCTGAGTCAACACTCTAATTAACAATAACTTGTTTAAAAAGCCTCCTAAATTGCTCCCGATCTTCTTCTGTAAAAGGCTTGGGTCCCTTTGTTCGCTTTCCGCTTTTTCGAGCCATGGCACTTAAATACCGTGATTGTAATAATTCGTCAATGTTTTCATTTGTATAGCTAAACCCTTTATGGTGAAGGACTATACATCCTTTTGCTAAACCTAGCGATGCAAGTCCATAATCTTGCGTAACAATAATATCTCCTGATTGGGCTAACTTCATAATCCGATAATCGGCGGCATCTGCTCCAGAATCAACATAAATGATTTCCACTCCTGAAGGTTGTTCCGCATTTGAAAAATGAGAAAAGCTCGTAACAAGAATGACAGGAATTCCCGCGTTCCTTCCCTCCGAAATAATAATATCTTTTACCGGACAAGCATCTGCATCAACATAAATTTTCATCTTTATCTCCCCTGTAAAAAGTTCGAATTAATAGTGATACTATTGCTAAATTGAGCTTTTGTCAAACAATGTAAGCACAGGTGCTTCGCTTATAAATTTATAAGCCCCCTTTGGAAGATTAATTAATAAATAGCTCAGCAAGTAGCTGCTTTTACCTCATAAATAATCAGCCTTTTTACTACAACACTCACAATAGTGAAGAGTAAAAAGGCTGAGAACAAATTATATTAATGTACCATTTTTCATAATCAATTGGTTATCAATGTAGAAATCGGGTTTTTTGACGACACCATCAATATGTACCCCAGCAGAGATGGTTCCGCCAAAGGTGTTATTACTACCAAACGCAACATGAATGGTTCCGAACACTTTTTCATCTTCTAAAACAACACCTGTAATTCTTGCTTTATCGTTTGTCCCGATACCAAATTCCCCTAGCAGCCTGCCGTCGCCATCTCCTAATATTTCTAATAGCTTTTCAGCCCCATTACCTTCTGCTTGGACAATCCTTCCTTCTTCAATTGTTAGCAGCACCGGAGTTTCTAGTCGGCCTATACCTGCGAATGATCCATCAACAAGGATTTGACCATCTGCTTTTCTTTCGACTGGGGCAATATAGGCTTCCCCTGAAGGAAGGTTTCCAGATTCACCTGGGTTTAAATACATTCCCGTGCTCGGGATCCCATCTCGTTCTGCGATCGAGAAAGAGAGTGTGTACCCATCTTTTTCAATTCGAACTATTTCCCCGTTTGTAAGAAGTTCTGTTACACTTTCTGTTAATTCCTTAACCTTTGAGTAATCAGCTGAAATGGCACCTTCTAAAAACATATCTTCTGTAATCCCTGGCATAGTCGCAATTCTTGTTCCTGATGCGGCTGCATTCTTTCTTGCCTGGGTATGTGTTAATGAATGGTCAGTGATGCATACAACGACATCGGATTGAACCATTGCAGCTGCAATTGATGCTGGTGGCTCTTCTCCAGACTTTTTCCTTTCCTTCATAACGACAAGCATCGCTTCGGCACCTAGTAATTTACCTGCTTCGTATAAAGATTCTCCAAGCTCCTTCTTCACATCATCAGTAACAACAAGAAATAATTCATTTGCCTTTAATCCTAAACATTCTTGCAATACATTTTTACTTATCTCAACTAACTGTTCTTTCACTTTTCATCACCCTTTATTTAAATCATTTCCGATACTAATTTTGCCATAATAGCATTCGAAAGTATAACGGGAAGCCCGGTGGCATTTACCACTAATTCGCGCGCTTCCTCGGAATACCCCATGCAATCTAGTAAAATGATATCCACACTGTTCTTTAGTTCATTTGCTGCTGCTTCATAGCTGGCCATATCGTGTTTGTATGGGGAAGCTACAGCAAATAATGGATCCATTCCATATGGTGAATATTTCGGCTTTAGATTTACTTTTTGTTCAACTAACGGCACAATCACGCCAAAGCGGCGGTTTGCAACTAAGGCTTTGACCGTTGGAGGAATCATGTGATCAGGTTCGATTAAAAAGGATGTCTTTGTCGTTAGACCTGGGAAAACTCCGGTACAAAGTAGTAAAATCTGTTTGATTCCAATCTCCTCTAAATAATCTATTTTTTCTTGTAAAATCGGTTTGATTTTTTCACGAGACATGATAACTGATTCATTTGTCACCAAACGAGAGGTCAGCACATAATCATTCGCTTCTGGATATAAATTTTGCTCAATATACTCTTTTGTCATCCCATCTAAGACACCGACCTGAACAAGTTCCGCTCGGCCATTCAAATATTTCTCAATAATTGGCGCAACATCTGTCCTTGGAGCTTGGCCAATTGTAATCATTCCTAGTTTCTTCATCTCTTCACCTCAAATTTTCAAAATGAATAAAGGAGGGCAACAGCCCCCCTTCTCTATCTATAGTTGAGAAGCTTTTTGCCCCATCGTCTGTAACCTTTTCATAGAACCGTAGAGCTCTTCAATTTTTGTAAATTCGTCCTCACTATAAAGCTGACATGTCCCATTAGTTGTTTCTTTTGCTACTTCCACAGCGAAGCGAACTGCATCAGCAATATCTGTTTCATGGCTCGCACCTGTCCCACATCCTGGAACAACTGATTGTGCTGTAATGGCAACTCCAACAACAGGTGCTTCTGTTGCTACTGCCGGCTGTAGAATGGAATTAATATGATATAAGTCATTTCCATATGGTGTAATATCTTGGGTAGTTATTGGGAATGTAACAGCCAATTGACCTGTAGTCATTTCCATAATCCGCAGTAAATCATCACTGACACGAAGGATATAACCTTCCTTTACAGTTGGTGAAATGGCAATTCCTTTATGGTTGATGACACGATTGCCCTTTGTCGTATCAATCGAAATAACAGCTTCCATTTCAGGTACCACTTCATACTTATTCATTGTCAAAATATCAACCGGTGAATCCATAAAGTCAACAGGTTCATGTGGCCGTGTTGGGGCATCTGGACAAATATGCGTCGTTACAATTACATCGCCTAAAAGGGTATCACCTTTTATTTGCATTTCCGCCAATTTTAGAGCCGAAGCGACTGCCGCAATCGCACCATCAGCATCAGAAACCAATCCAATTCGGCTTGGACGAGCGCCAATTCCGCCCAGACGGCCAATGATTCCAAAGGTAGTTGCATCCCCACCCTTGCTTTTACCATTTGATCCCGGAATAACAATTTTAACAAAGTCTGTACTGCCCTTTTCACCTGTAACTGTTTGTACGGAAACCGTTACGTTTGAAAATTGGCTGAATAATTCCTTTACATTTTCCCCTGTCACATAAGCACTATCTAAGGTTTCGAGCACAGTTAGTGTTTGCTTAAGTACCATTTCCTTTTCCTCCTAATCTATTAAAAGCAATATTGTAGAATTGACTTCTTAATGACTTCTTCTACTGGTTTCATTAATTTTTCATTTCTCATCGTGCTGCTCAAGATTAAATTTTCTTTTGGAACCGAAATAACCGAAATGTATTTCCCTTTTTCCATTGCAGCTGTAACAATTGGTTCGGCGGTTTTTGCATCAAGAGTCATGATTAAATCTGGGAATGTCGCGAACCGTTCACCATTTTTTTCAATCGTCATATATTCATTCCAGAATGTTAATTCATAAGCATCATTTATGATTACTGTTCCAACATCAAAGCCGCCAGATGTCTCGAGCGTAAAATCTGTTACAATCCCTTCTGTTACGACTTTACCTCCTAATTTTCTCACCACTGCATCAATGGCTGATTCCCCGATATTACTTAACAAAGCTTCCCCAACCTCTATTGCCTGTTGAATGGCGCCTGCTGCCCCATTTGCCTTCGCATAGGCAACCGTTACAGGGTTCCTCGCAACAGCTAATAATCCCCCGGCCTCAACTGACGCTTTGCGAATCATGGTAGAAGCTTTATCAAGCGAACCGGAAATCGTTAACTCCATATAGTTAGCCCCTTTCCCGCCAACTGCTGCTTGGTGGGAAAGGTAATTTGCCTGTTCGGATAGATTCATTGAACCCATTGAACCTGTTGGATGCGCCCTGCCATTACAAGGAATATCTATAATTGGAATCCCTGTTACGGCTGATTGAAACCAGCCATTCACCGTAGTACCTGCTCCATTTTCATTCGTGATAATCCCCTGAATGGGCTTTCCGATCTTTTGCGAAAGGAGATCTAAAGCCCTAGTATAATGAATAGGTTTTACAAATTTATCTTTTGCTGCCGGTGCACCTACCAATGACACCGTAACAAGTAAATCTTCATCTTGAAGTTCATCAACTGTATAAAGTTCTGGCTGGGCAACATCGAGTGCAAGATTGCCAATTTGAAGGCCGTCATCAATCCAACCGCCTCCACCGCCTCCAAGAACAGCACCACCATATACGGCGTATTCCACCATTTTTTTATCTAAACTAATTTTTGCCAACCTCTCTCGCCTCACTTACCTATTTTAAATACAGAGTTGAAGAAGCTGAATAATGCATCACCAGCGATAAATCCAGCAGCTAAAATACTCATTGAAGTTTCCGCTTCTTTCCCCTTTGCTTTAAGCCAAATCATTCGAATCAAGATACCAGATAAAACAGCCCAACATGCATAAGGTGTTAAAATTAATAAACCTGTCGCAAATAAGACCCCTAACTGACGGTTAGGACCACCGATGAATTGAATAATTGCTCCTGGAATAGCCCACATTAACAGTTTCATGGCAACATCGCCTGATGCACCCGCTTTAATTGTTGAAACATAAACCGTATCAATCGGTGGGACAAGATGTTGGGCAAAATATCCTTTATAGGTAACGATTACTGTTAATAGAGCAACGCCAAATGCAATCATTGCAGTAACATATTGTTGTTTTCTTCCGGCAATTTCAAACTCCTTATCTTGCCCATTTCCACGGAGAATATGACCTGTTTTTAAGTCATACCCCATATCAGCAAATGCAGGACCGGTTGCTGCACTAAAGCCAGCAAGTAAAGCAAGCGCTACAGGTGGAAAACCCACCATCATCCCAATTAGAAGAGTAATAAATGCCACAGCAAACGCTGGGAACCATCCAGAGTGCATCGCGGCAATCCCAACAATCAACTCATGAACGAAAGCAGCAAAGGCTGCAAAAAACAAGAATCCAATAAACATACCAGGAGACATGTCAGTCAAAAGTCCTCCCGTAATAGCAATGATTAGCGCAATCACTAAATAAAGAACAAAACCAATACCTAACGCTTTTTTTGCCTCATTAATTGGGCGTGTTAATAAAGAATCATCATCTACCGCCTCTAAAGTGGCAGCCACTTCGGATTTACTAGATTTCGCTGATTTTTTTTGCTTCCCAAAAATCAATATAGAAACCTGGATTAACGCCACGATTCCTGCACCAATCATGATTCCATGGGCAATATAAAGCTGGTTAACGTCGACGCCGAACCATGGGACAGAGTACTGACGAATCATTAATCCAATTCCGAACATAGTAAGTGCCCAAATATTACCGATAAAGGCGACACCAAATGCCGACATTGGAATATGAAGGAATGAACCTACTATACCGATGGTTGTCCCAATTCCAAGGAGTCCTGCACGCTTTCCGCCCTTATCACCTGCCAGGATGGATTGAGCAGTTGCTACACCAGGAGCCCACGTTCCAGATGCAGGAAACAGCTTTGAATCAAATAGCTTGTAAAGAATCCGTGCATCTACAAACATCGCTAATGCGGCACCAAGTAACATCGGAAGAATTAATTCCGTTTTTCCCATAAGATAAGGGATCCCAATCGGAATTAATAAACTATTTGCAGCACCAAATGTTGCGGATGAAATGGCTGTTTGCACTAGGTTTTGGCGATGAACCGATTTGTATTTTTTGAAAATATTGAGTGGAATTCTAGCAATCAACATGGCAATAAGAGCACCAATAATAGCTGTATTCGGTGTTACCCCAAGAGTGGTAACGATTTGCATACCGATAATTGCACCGAAAACACTTGTAACAACGGTCAGAATCAGAGCAAATGGTTCAAAAATTCGCGGATGTTTTTTTACGTCTTGTTCATTTTTCACAAAAATACCCCCTGTCTATATATTTTGTAGTTTTTCTGAAACTTCCTTGTACGCAATAAATCTTTAGAAAAGTGCAAAACTTTCATTATGATTACAGTTTTTTTACCATTCCATTTCCCTCTGTGATTTGTTTCTCCCGTGTGCCAATTCTCTTTTTAAGAATAAAACCTATATGCACAGTGCTTAGGAGAATTCCTGTAAAAACGAGTCCAGCACCAAATATTTTTTTTACAGTAAGGGGATTTTGGTAAATCAAAAAATCTAATAACATCGTCATAATTGGTTGTAGGTTTAGCACAATAGATGACCTTGAAGCACCCAGATTATTCATAGCCTTATTCCACATCATTGTAGTTATACCTTGGCCAATCAACACTGACACGACAGCGAATACCCAAATTGAAATGGAATGATTCCAATCAATGTCATTTCCTATTAAGATGAATGGATCAAAAATAATTGCACTAATGAAAAAGCTATAGGACGTAATAATGAATGGTGATACACGCTTTGAGAGCAAACGGACAAAAATAAGGTTGAAGGAAAATGTTGTGGTGGCACCAAGTAATAATAAATCCCCCATGCCGAAGACAAATTGTCCTTTGACAGATAATACAAAATATAATCCAATAATTGCAATGACACTTCCAAAAATCATCTGCCGAGTAATCTTCTCTTTAAGGATTACACCCGCAAGAGCTGCCGTAATCAGTGGAGACATGCTGAAAATTAACGAAGCATTGGTCGCTGTTGAATATTTTAAGCCTGTAAATAAGAATATTTGATTGGCAACCAAACCAATTAAACCAGCACAACAGAAAAGCATGAATTCCTTCCGTCGCAGTCGAACAAAGGATTTAGTGATTAACCCCATCAAACAAAAGAAAATCGATATAACAGTCAAGCTAAAAGCGGATAGGAAAAAAGGAGAAAATTCTTTTAGCAGGAATTGCCTTGCAAGATAGTTCCCTGCCCAAATAAGAACACAAGTTAAAAGAATGAGATAGGATTTGGCCAAAAAATAACCTTCTTTCAAAGCAAAAACCTTATTTTAAGCTTTTCGCATGGTTAAATGTGGCCGAAGCCATGATTGTCATGCATTTGAAGCCTGTTGCTTGTAAAGGGTGGATGCAATCAATCCTTCTGCTTCCACTGCATCAATGATAGGAACATCTAATTCTTGCCGCAAAAGGTCTGCCAGCCCAATAGTTGAAAAACCGGTGCAGGCAAACACAATCACTTTAGCACCTTGATCGATTAGTTTATTTACTGCTTCGACTCCCCGCTCCTTGCCAGTCGGCGTTAGTAAGTCGGTAGTATTTGTTACCCCTTCTGGCTGTTGATAACCTACAATTAAATTTCCTAATAAGTTATTTATTACAGATGGTGCGGTTTCCGTAATCCCAAGTATCCCCACTGGCTGACCAATCGCTAAAGCGGTATGCGCGGCTGCACTTCCTGCTCCAATGACTGGGATAGCTACTTCCTTTCTAAGCTCCTCGATTGCCGGATCAGCAGCACAGCTAATTGTTATAACCTTGCATCCCTCTTGCTCCAACCTTTTACCTAATTCGACAATTTTAGGGATCGCTATTTTTTCTGTTTCATCATTAAAGATTCCAAGTGGCTGATTAGGGATACATTTATTAACTGTTGGGATTCCGTAGCAATTGGAAATTATTTTTCCATGCTGTTCAAGAATTTCTTCTTCCTCCGTTGTAAAAACCCTTATGACACCAATCATTTAGTGATCTCCCTTCTAATATGATTTATCATTTTTCAGAAAAACTCGAAAGTAATGAATGTTTAAATTTTAATGTACATTTAGCAAGATGAACACGTCTCCTGAAACCAAAAATAAAAAGGGTACGTTGTGCTCCCAGCACAACACACCCTTTTTATTCATTGTTTTTGAATATGTGGTAAGAAATACAAAAGAAATAAACCAATCTTTCTTGGCTATTTGCCATGTGGATGTCAAATAAATCCCGAATTTTATCCATTCGGTATTTAATTGAATTTCTGTGTAAAAACAAATGTTTTGCAGTTTCTAATAAACTGCCACTTGTATAAATATAGTAGTATAATGTTTTTACAAAGTCTGTTCCATTCTCCTGATCATATTGATGAAGCTTCCCTATCTTTTTTTCTACAAACTTGTCTATTTCCACTGATTCGGAAACTTCCATTAATAAATGAAACATTTCTATTTCTTCAAAGGTAAAAATCCTTTTTTGATTATCTAACTTCATACCAAATATGACTGCTTTTTTTGCTTCTATATAACTTTGCTGTACTTCCCATAACGGAACTTTGTCTCCAAATCCAATTCGAATCCCACTACAATGATGAATAAAGGGTATCAATTTATCTCTCCAATTAAAGGGATCCTTCTTCGGGTTCTCAGCTGGTATTTCTTGTCTTGGTGATCCAAGCAATAAAACTAATCTTTCACCTATCCAATGGATAAGTGATTTAATATGATGCTTTTGAGATTCTTCGGCTATTAAATGATTTAATTTATCGATCTGTCGGGACATCTCCTCTTCATCACCTTCTATAACGGCGACTTCCCAAACTGCCTCTGGTTTTAAACCTAATTGACTCCCTTTATTCAAAATCTCCTGTTTCGATAGTGGCAAACCGGATAACAGCTCATCAACAAAATTGCCGCGCAGTTTTTTTTCCGTATCCACTGCTGTCTTTCTCCTCATTAATTCTAACGAAAACACGAGCCGTGCTTGTTCAATACAAACCTGGTCTAACTCATCTAATTTCTCCTTGTCAACAATCAGCTTTCCTACCATCTCCTTGTCCACCCTTATCTCCCAATAGCGCGAATTTGGTGAAAAATGATAATGGGCATTGGACGGTGAGGCGACGATTGTTTCCCCCGTCTTATCTATAAGCCAAATGGGTGATTTTAATAATAGAGAAACATTATCGGCCACAGCTTGAATACCGCTATTCTCAAGAACTAAAGTGGTCAATTTCTTATATATTTCTTCTGATTTTCTGAGTAAGGAGGATTGCTTATTGATTATTTGTTCCATAATTGAATGGGTTATATCAATGTATGGTATTCCTTTAGGCAGCTGTATTATGGGTAAATCAAAGGTATTACTCATTTGAATCATTGCTATAGGCATTTCATGTAGAAATCTTTCTGGTTTAATCGCTAATGCCGCAGCATTGGCCTCTGCCAATTGTTTCACTAATTTTGGAAGTAAGGCTGGCTCGTGACGAATGGAATAAGCTGTCGTAAGGAGTAACTCTCCTTCCCTCAACCAGCCAGTAACGTCCGGCACTTCCATTATATCTATGTATCGGACTACTCGATCTAGTCCCTTTTCTCCACTAATTACCTTTGCATCTTTTAACACTGGAAGGTCAAGTAACTCACGTAATGTAATCCCAGCTGGATTCATCTTATTCACCTATTCCATTATTTTATTTAATAGTCATTAAAAAATATTCTATATGCCCTTCTCATGACTGTACATTATAATTTCTAAAGTAGACAAAATTTCAGTTATCCCAGAATTTTTAATAGATTTTGTTTTAAAGCCCCTCTCAGTGAGAAGGGCTAAATTTTGTACTCATTTACAATTCAATGATTGATTTTTTTAATTGTACAGTAACATGAAATAGAGAAAAACGATAATCCATACCATCGGAATTAAATTAATCATGATCGCAAGTCGTTTCTTTTTCATTCGGAAGACCCAAGCTAAAATGGAACCAAATATGACAGCAATTGGATATAAAGAAATAGCCAGAACAAAAGAAACATTAGATAGATTCACACCACCGTCGAAACTCTTAAATGACAATCCCCAAATTGCAAACCATGGGATTAAAGAAAGTAAATATAAGATTTGGCTTATAATGAGATATAGTTTCATAAACTCCTCCTCTGTAAATGCCTGGAACCTTCCAATTATATCAATATGAATAATTATATGAGTGCAGCACAATAAAAAAACCCTTCGTCCAACCGGAACGAAGGGTGGTTACTATAGATTTTTGTTGCTTATCTTTTAATACACATCACGTTGATAACGCCCTTGCTTCTGCATATCTTTTAGATACGCTTCTGCTGCATCGCGACTCATCGCACCTTCTTTTTCAATTATGCTGATAAGCGTTTCATGGACGTCTTTCGCCATGTATTCCTTATCTCCACAAACGTAGAAATATGCACCTTTTTGAAGCCATTCGTACAGTTCTTTACTATGTTCAAGCATTTTATGTTGAACATAGACTTTTTGTGCTGTGTCGCGGGAGAAGGCAGCATCTAGTTTTGTCAGTACCCCATCTTGTTGATATTTCTCCAATTCATCTTGATAAAGGAAATCAGAAGCAGCATGCTGGTCTCCAAAAAATAGCCATGATCGCCCTTTTCCTTTATTCACTGTACGTTCCTGTATAAAAGAACGGAATGGCGCAATACCTGTCCCAGGTCCAACCATAATAATATCAGTATCCTGAGACTCTGGCAGATAAAAATGTTTATTTGCTTGAACAAAGACTGGAAGCGTATCTCCTTCATTTACACGTTCAGCACATAAAACAGAACAAACCCCATTACGCTCGCGTCCATGAGAAGTGTAGCGCACAGCACCGATGGTTAAATGAACTTCCTCTGGATTCGCTGCAATACTGCTAGCAATCGAATAGAGGCGCGGCGTCATTTTTCTTAAGAAGGAGACGATTTCCTGAGCACTAGCTTTCCATGGACCAAATTCACGTAACATATCAAGCAAATCTCGTCCATAGCAATATTCTTTCAATTGGGCTGCATTTTCAACCAAGAGAAGCTTTTGTAACGCTTCGCTTTCTGTAAACGCAGCTGCCTGCTGTAAAATCTTTTTTGAAAGTAACGTAATTTCAAAATAGTTAATAAGCGCTTTCTCTAGTGGCAATGTCTCACCTTGCTTATTGATAATTACAATCGCTTCTTCATCCCAATGCATTTCCTCAAAAAGCGAAGCCACAAGCTCTGGATCATTCGAAGGGATAATGCCTAGGGTATCACCTGGTACATAAGAAAGGTCTGACCCTTCTAGTGATAACTCAATATGTCTTGTTTCTTTACTAGAGCCTGCCCCATTGATATTAATATTTTTAAGAACTTTTGCCGGAAATGGATTTGTTCGTGAAAATGGTGTTTGAACCTGTTTGTCTTTTTCGGCAGTTTTGGTGTTATCCAAAGTAATTTGCATGGTTCTTAACCTCCAAAAGTAATATAGACAATTTTAACATTGATTTTGGAAATCAGATATGTATTTTTTCACAATTTTCTTACCAATCCCGAGTGAATTTACCAATAAATTTGAAGAAGCTTTAAGTTCTCATTCCTTATTTAAAAAAGTTCGAATAGTGCCTGGCCCCAGTAGATCAATTTTCTTAATGCTAATACAAATTAATTGAATGAAATGAGCCTAGAAAATAGGATTAAAAAACTTGGGATTTCAACCATTCTATCCTTAGTTAACATAATAAATATATCTCAATCCGTAACTATCGGAAAAAAAGAATAGGTAAGTAAACAATTTCAGAAAGAATTTTATAACCTGCGATTTTTTTAAAAGGCCTCTTTTGCTTCTGCTTCTGTCTCAAATTCAAACATTGTAATATTTGAATCTAAATACTGAGTGATAATCCACATAAAAATCCCACCCGAATTTAAAGATTACCTATTTGCTAGTCCTGCTGACTAACTTAACTAAATTAACTTAAGCTTTGTTGACCTTAAGGATAATTTGTTGTTAAAAAAGCAGCTAATTTTTTGCTCTTTTGTTTTCTTTCTTTGCGCACTCTTGCTCGCCCTGGTGCGGTCTCATGCAATTTTTTCTCTTCTTCTGTTTCCGGAATAACCTGTGGAACATCTGTTGGACGTTTATGTTCATCAAGTGCGACAAATGTTAATAGAGCTGTTGCAGCAATTGTACGTTTTCCACTTTTTAAATCTTCAGCAATAATTTTCACAAAAACCTCCATAGACGATGTCCCTGTCCATGTCACATATGATTCAAAACAGACCGAATCTGTTGTACGAACAGGATATAAGAAGTCAACTGAATCAGTTGAAGCAGTTACACATTCCCTGCGACTATGGCGAGCCGCAGAAACAGACGCTACCTGGTCCACATCACTCATTAATTTTCCACCAAATAATGTATTGTGATTGTTTACGTCATTTGGAAATACACGACTTGTTCGTATAACTCGTGATTCTTTACAATATTTTGCTTCCATATATATACTCCCCTATTGAACTACTGGCACAATCTTCTACGAAATAGCTTTAATTAAGTCCACCCTATAAAGCTCTTAGTCTTCTAATAATTAAGTTTCTCGATCTTACAAATAACTTTCTCCTTATTTTTTTCGTTGAAAAAAATAATTATTAATTTCTTATGATTAAGAATAATGCAATTATTGAAATAAATAAAATGATATAAAATTATAATCACATATAAAAAACTTTTATATGGTATAAATTTAGGGGTTAATAATAGATTACCTTTATTAAAAAATAGTTAAAAAAAACCATTAATTAGGCAGGGGATTTTTTAAGTATTGCTGGACCAGATTCTTCTAATGCAAGTACTAAAAACGAGACTACTCAGCCATTACTAGTCCACATTACTGCACCCATGAATGCTAGTTAGTTCTTGAAATTTATTAGTCATCAAAGGATATATTTATTTTTCTAATTTTACGAACGTAAAAAAGCTGTTTTTAAAAAAAAATACCTGTTCGGAAAAGTGTACCTTTTCGAACGGGTATTTTAATCATGGCATTGAAGTGAAAATTCATAATCAAATGGGAGAAATTACAAACCTCCACAAGATTGGCTCGTCCCTTTTGCTTGTTGTTTTGTTTGTTCCGCTCCTGTTTCTGTTGTAACAGACTCATATCCATAACCTGTAGAACTAATTTCCAAGCTTTCTTCTTGATTCTTGTTTGTAAGATTTTTATCATTATTGTTTGTTTCCATTGTCGCCCTCCTTCCCTATGTATAAATTATCTGCAATAATTCGTTTTTTATTTAAATTTCAACATACCTTTTGATAGCTAGATATTTAATTACTAACTCTCCATTGAAAAATAAACTCTAGTTTATCACTAGAGTTTAACGTGATCGAGCCATAACACCACGCACCAAAATATGGATCATGATTTCAATGTCTTAATCGTTTTTTCACATCATCAAATGACGGCATGCCTTGTTGTGCACCAAGCTTCTCTACAGAGAGTGAAGCTGCAGCATTGGCAAATTGAATGGCCTCTTTTAATTCGTACCCTTCACTGATTGCATAGCCCAAAGCGCCATTAAAAGTATCACCGGCACCGGTTGTATCCACTACAGTTGTCTGATAGCCATTGACATGAACAATTTCTGAACCATTGTAGTAGGCTGCACCAGATTCCCCTAGTGTAACGATTAGTTTATTGGGATATTTCTTTAAAATTTCATGTGAATATCCCCCAAATAGTTCCTCACATTCTGTTTCGTTAGGTGTAATAAAGGATGCCATATCTATCATTTCCTTCGTGCAATTAGATGCTGGCGCTGGATTTAAGAGAACAGGAACATTTTGTTGCTGACAAAGCTCAAGTACTTTCTCCACTGTTTCTGGTAGAATTTCTAACTGAACGATGACAATTGCACTTTTTGCTAAAAATTCTTTCACCTTTTCGATATCCGAAGGAAATAAACTAAAATTAGCACCTGGAACGACAATAATACGATTATCATTTTCAGATAATATGATATTTGCCACACCTGTGGATTGATCTTTTACTATATTAATATGTTCAATGCTAATACCCTCTTTAGTTAAATTCTCTTGGAGTTCTTTCCCAAAAATATCCTTACCGATTTTCCCAACAAAATTCACACAGCTGCCTAACCTAGCAGCTGCGACGGCTTGATTCGATCCTTTACCACCTGGAAAGGTTGAAAAGGACTTCCCTAAAAGTGTTTCTCCCTGTGTTGGATTTTTTTCACTTTCAACTACCAAGTCCATATTGATACTGCCAACCACCGTTATCATTTCATCGCCACCAGTTTGATTATTTTAGTACTGTACTCATGACAATTCCTAAGAACTTTTCATATTCAGCTTCACATGCAATTTCAACCTCAGGTAAAGTATTCCATGTATGGTGATGTCTTGTATCTAAAACTGTCATACTAAGTGTAAGTTCACCTTTTGTTTCAATGCCTACTTTTCTCTCATGGTTTTAATGATGGATTCATCAATAAGAGCTCCAATCGCCATTGAATCAATTAAGACGCAATACGACTCAAAACCTCTCTTGTTAACAAATCCAATCATATTCAAGAGAAAATCTGTTTCTTGCATTTTCGTTTCCTCTAATAATTGTAAATGCTGTTGGGTAAAATTAACATCAAAATGCGTGGCCACATCTAATCCAATCGCGGTTAATGACACGCCTGATTTAAATACGATATCAGCAGCTTCAGGATCTACATATACATTCCATTCACTTTGGGGATTGTCTCCCGTTGCATTCGCTGTTGAATATTTGTTCAGACCGTACGCTCCTGCAATGGCGTAGATCCCTTTAATCATCGGGATGATTTCTGGACTTTTTAAGAAGGCCATTGCTATATTGGTTAATGGTGCAAGTGCTGCAATATATAGTTCATTGGGATATTTTTTTACGGTTTCAATAATAAGATCTATTGCATGTTGATTGACCAGATCCATTGCAGGCTCCGGAAGATTTGCATCCGCTTGTCCGTCTTCCCCATGTGTAAAAGGATCACCAGGTAAGTCTCGAACAATTGGTTTGGCCATCCCTTTAGCTACAGGTATATCTGTCCTATTCAACAGTTCAAGTGTTTTCCTTGCGTTGACACTTGTAATATCAACATGATAATTACCGGAAACCGTGGTAATTGCTTTAACATCAAGGACATCAGATTTGCAAGCCAGGATAATTGCTAATGAATCATCCATTCCTGGATCGCAGTCAATTAATACTTTTTTCATTTCAGTCATCCCCATTCACCTTTTCCATCATTTTTTGTAATAACTCCTCTGCTTTCTTTCGTGTGCTTTGGTCAAATTTAGCCGGAGTACCTTCTTGCTCAATACAAATTGCCGCACTAATAGTACCCATTAATCCCATTTCAACTAAAGAACGATTTTCGCAGTATCCAATTAATACCCCCGCAGACGAACTATTTCCGCCACCCGTTACATCCACAACCTTTACATTTTTCACACTGCTTACCTTTACGGTGTTCTTTTTGGTAATTAGATAGGCACCTTCTGAACCGACTCTTAAAAATACCGTGTTAATGTTCCATTCTTTTAATCGTTTCATGATAACTTCTAAATCACTTTCGCCGAACAATGATTGTGCTTCATGTTTATTGATTGAAAAAACATAGATATTTTCAACTATTTTTTTAACTTGATGAATTAATTCAATATGGGCGGAATCTGAATTAATTTCCCAAAAATGCGATCGGCATTTTCAATCTTTTTCAAGAGAAAGTCGAAATTTGTCATATTTTTTTCTTTTTTTCTATTGCCAATATTTTTATATACTGATAATATAAAAAGTGCGTAATTTGGAAAGCGAATATTCAATATGTCTGGATCTTTCCAAGCAGATAACTTTTGACCACTTCCTCAAAGAAGTTAAGGCCATACGGACAGCCGGGTCAAATGCCGAATGGCAACTTTAGTTGCCTTATTGATTGAGTTAAAAGCTCAAATTTTATAAGTTGGTTACTTTACAACCAGTGCATATGCACACAACTTGTGAAACGGTCAATAAGAGTAGTAAAAGTGATTATTTGCTATATAGACTCTGATCCTATTATGATATATTTTGAATATTATAGAGCTTCCTTACAAATGTCCTCGGACCTTTATGGTGAAAGTATACATATGATTTTCATTACGGTATACTTATGCTTTTTTAATATTGATGATTATATCGAAAGCAAGTGTTGTGCGCAATTATGCGCTTTGCACTTGCTTTTTTTGTTGCGTTTCAACAGTTTTTTAGGGGTTATGACAATAATTATTATCGTTCAGACCATAGAAATATTGTTATAGAACTCCTCTTTGCACGGTCAAAAGTCTATTAAGTTAGGAGATAAGAAAATGGGAAAAGCGCTTATTATTGGTTGTGGTGGAGTGGCATCAGTAGCCATCCATAAATGTGTTCAAAACAGTGAGGTATTTGAAGAGATTTGTATCGCAAGTCGGACAAAATCAAAATGTGATGACTTAAAAGCCAAACTAGATGGCGGCAAAACGAAAATTACAACTGCACAGGTTGATGCAAACAATGTTGATGAGTTGATTGCTTTAATTGAAGAAGTAAAACCAGATATCGTGATGAACTTAGCGTTGCCTTATCAGGATTTAACGATCATGGATGCTTGTCTGGCAACAAAAACAAACTATATGGATACTGCAAACTATGAGCCTGAAGATACGGCTAAATTTGAATACAAATGGCAATGGGATTATCGCGAACGCTTTGAAAAAGCTGGTATTACAGCTCTTTTAGGCAGCGGCTTTGACCCAGGTGTAACAGGGGTATTCTCTGCTCATGCACTTAAACACCATTTTGATGAAATTGAATACATCGACATCCTTGACTGTAATGGCGGGGATCATGGCTATCCTTTCGCGACTAATTTCAATCCTGAAATCAATATCCGTGAGGTTTCTGCAAACGGAAGATATTGGGAAAACGGTGAGTGGATCGAAACCGAGCCAATGGAAATCAAACGCGTTTATAACTTCCCTGAAGTTGGCGAGAAAGATATGTACTTGCTTTACCATGAAGAACTTGAATCTCTTGCTGTAAACATCCCAGGCATTAAGCGGATCCGCTTCTTCATGACATTTGGCCAAAGCTACATTACTCACCTAAAATGTCTTGAGAATGTAGGCATGACTTCCATTGAGCCAATTGAATACGAAGGAAAACAAATCATTCCACTTCAATTCTTAAAGGCTATGTTACCAGATCCAGCTTCACTTGGACCTCGTACAGTTGGCAAAACAAATATCGGCTGTATCTTTAGAGGTAAAAAGGATGGAAAAGAGAAATCCTATTACGTTTACAATGTTTGTGATCACCAAGAATGCTATAAAGAAGTCGGTTCTCAAGCAATTTCTTATACAACAGGTGTTCCTGCGATGATCGGTGCAATGATGTTAATGACTGGAAAATGGAATAAACCAGGCGTATTCAATATCGAAGAATTTGATCCAGATCCATTTATGGATGCATTGAACACGTGGGGACTTCCATGGCAAGAAGACTTATATCCAGAGCTAGTAGATTCTGAGCCTCTTAAGGTAAAAGAGCCGGAGCTTGTTCGTTAAGATGCGGTTTGAGGAATTACCAACACCCTGTTATGTAGTCGATGAAGGTCTTGTCGAGAAAAATCTAAAAATCCTGAACGGAGTCATGGAACGGACAGGAGCTAAGATTGTTTTGGCGCAAAAAGCATTTTCTATGACAGCCATGTATCCTCTCATTGGAAAGTATTTAAGTGGTACAACAGCCAGCGGCTTGTACGAGGCTCGTCTAGGTTACGAAGAAATGGGCAAAGAGAATCATGTCTTTGCCCCTGCCTATCGTGAAGATGAAATCGATGAAATTGTATCCATTTCCGACCATATTATCTTTAATTCCTTCTCACAGCTGGAAAAATTTAAAGATAAAGCCCTTCAAGCTGGTTGTAAAGTAGGATTGCGCATCAATCCTGAATGCTCTACACAAATTGGACACGCCATCTATGACCCATGTTCACCGGGTTCTAGGTTTGGTGTAACAAAAAAGCATTTTCGTCCTGATTTGCTTGATGGCGTTTCAGGGCTGCATTTTCACACACTTTGTCAGCAAAACTCGGACGACTTAGAAACCACTCTTCATGCAGTGGAAGAAAAGTTTGGTGAATGGCTCCCGCAAATGGAATGGATCAACTTTGGCGGCGGTCATCATATTACTAGAGAAGATTATGATATTCCGAGACTAGAAGCGTGTATTAAGAGAATGCAAGATAACTACGGTTTAGAAGTCTATCTTGAGCCGGGAGAAGCGATTGCTCTCAATGCAGGTTACTTGATAACGTCTGTTCTTGATCTCCATCAAAACGGATTGGAGATTGCGATTCTTGACACTTCTGCCACCTGCCATATGCCCGATGTATTGGAAATGCCTTATCGTCCCCCGCTTTTTGAATCTGGGGAAGCTGGCGAGAAGCCATTTACTTATCGACTTGGCGGGCAAACCTGCCTGACAGGCGATGTTATCGGAGATTATTCTTTTGATCAGCCATTAAAGAGCGGTGACCGCTTAGTTTTCGGTGATATGGCGATCTATACGATGGTCAAGAATACCACTTTTAACGGCATGCCATTACCGGCCATCGCTATTCAAGATAAAGATGGAGATTGTCATGTCGTGCGTGAATTTGGCTATCAAGATTTTAAGATGCGACTAGCTTAAAAGACTATTATCTATGAAGAGAAGCACGAGTACGAAGTTGTAGCTGCTACTCCTTCCTGAATATCTATTGAAAAACCAGATTCTGAAAGATGAGTCTGGTTTTTATCAAAAAGTCTGAATTATTTTTAAACATTTAATATTTAGATATTAAGAGGATAATAGGTTATAATCGAAAGAAACTCGTAAAAAGAAGATGATATTTTGTTATGTAAGAGCCTAGAGTTCAAAAATGTTTTTGGACAGAAGATAAAAGTCATTGAAATCCCTGTATTAGAAACAAATAATTATTATTATTTTATGATACAAATTCGTTTACAAATATATATTTCATTTCTATATAATAAACCTCACGAAAAAAGCTGCTATTCTTTTCGAGAATATTTGAAACGAAAAATGAGTTGGCCTGATTTCAAGAAATTATATAGTATGAAACAGTTTAAAAGTAACGCTTAATTTTCTTAAGAAACCTTACAAATGATTCTCCTGCATTTTTTTATATCATCTATAAAGAAGTAGTAATGAACTTATATTATTATCTAAACAAGAAAAATCCAGCAGNNCTGCTGGATTTTTCTTGTTTCTTAGTTGCTTAAGATACATTTATTACATTGATCTAAAATAAACCTATACCGTTTCTACTACCGCTTCGAGCATTGTTCCATTTTTAGCATAATTCGTATGCCAGGAGAAAGCTTTTTCTAAAACATGAGGAGTTTGCCCCCCCCTTGTTTGTGCTTCCTGGTAATAAGCTCTCAGCTGATCACGATACATCGGATGCGCACAATTTTCAATAATCAGTTCCACTCTTTCCCTCGGCGCCAGTCCTCGTAGGTCAGCATATCCTTGTTCAGTGACGATCACATCTACATCGTGTTCGGTATGGTCTACATGAGAGACGAAAGGAACAATGCTTGAAATGTTACCCGCTTTCGCAATCGATTTCGTGACAAAGATAGCTAGGCGTGCATTTCTTGCAAAATCGCCGGAGCCACCAATACCATTCATCATTCTTGCACCTAACACATGTGTGGAATTTACATTTCCGTATATATCTAATTCTAAAGCAGTATTAATCGAGATTAATCCAAGGCGGCGGATGATTTCAGGATGGTTAGAAATCTCTTGCGGGCGCATCATCAATTTATTACTATATAATTCAAAATTGGAAAATACCTGTTGATGTTTTGCTTCGGACAGCGTGATCGAGCAACAGGAAGCAAAACGTACTTTTCCCGCATCCATTAGATCAAACACCGCATCCTGTAACACCTCAGAATAAACTTCCAAATTTTGAAACTCTGAATCTAACATTCCATGCAAAACGGCATTGGCCACCGAACCAATCCCCGATTGTAATGGCGCCAAACTTTCCGTTAATCGGCCACTTTTTACTTCTTTTTGAAGAAACTCTATCAAATGCTGAGCCATGATAACCGTTTCTTCATCTGGAGGAACAATCGTCGATGGCGAATCAAGTTGGTTAGTAAACACAATCCCCTTTACTTTCTCAACATCAATCGGAATGCCGATTGTTCCAATTCGATCATCCGGTTTAACGAGCGGAATAGGAAGCCGTGACCCCTGTTTTCCAGGTTCATATAAATCATGCAACCCCTCTAGCTGTGTGGATTGGGCCATATTAATTTCAATAATAATAGACTTAGCATTTAAGGCAAACGATAAGGAATTTCCAATTGAAGTTGTAGGAATGACCATTCCGTCCTCCGTTATTGCAACCGCTTCCAAAATAGCAACATCTATATTCAACACTTCAGATCGGATGAGCTCCGCTGTGTGAGACAAATGCTGATCAACAAATAAAAAGTCTCCTTGATTGATTCCTTTTCGCATAGTAGCATCAGCCTGGAAAGGCAACCTCTTTCCTAAAATCCCTGCTTCAGCAAATAGTCGATCCACATCCGAACCTAAGGAAGCCCCTGTATAGACATTGACTTTAAACCATTCATCATCCTTAACTCGGTTCACCAACGCAACTGGTACCGCTTTCACATCACCTGCACGTGTAAAGCCACTTAATCCTAACGTCATTCCGTTTTGAATCCAGGAAGCTGCTTGATCAGGGGTAACCACACGGTCTCTTAAACGAAGATCCCTAATTCGCTCCAAATTTTTCTCCATAAAGCAATCCCTCTCTTCATAAATAGTTATTATCCTCATTTTACCTATTTACATCATCAGGATAGGAATTATGGAATATGATACAAAATATTCTGATAAAACAGCGAATTTAGGCTCTAAAGCAGGAAAATCTAGAATCCCAGAATCTTTCGAAAATAACTAGAGTATGATTGGCTAACAGGTACCCGCTCCCCATTATCCATCGAAAGTAAAAAGGTGGAATGAGTGTCAGGATAAATCTCTTTAATATGATTAACATTAACAATAAATGACCGATGGCATCTAATAAAGGAATCCTTCGGAAGCAAATATTCAAATTCATTTAGAGAGTATTTATGCGTGCCTGAAACCCCTTCTGAATACACACTCGTCTTCTTATCTTTAGCCTCTAAATAAACGACCTTTGAAAAAGGGATGGGAACCCAGCCATCCAATGTTTTCACGGTAACCACCGATTTCCCATCCGTTAAAGCAGGATAAATCGCTGTTACACAGCCCTCTAGCTGTCCATTATGTAAAAATGGTACGGCCATTCCGTGATAAGGAACACCAAAAACATCCCGGTTAATAAACTCAGAGACCTTTTGCTTCGTCACCAATGCATTATGGGCAATCGTCCCTTCCTTGACAGGGTCCCCAGCGCTTATTTTTAAATCAATTCGTTTACTTGGCCGATAGTAGATATATTCTTTTGTATTAGAAACAGCAATTGAAATTTCATCTGAAAATAATTCACCAATCACATCTAGCAGTGATCCTAAAGTTATATCTTCCATACTATTAACACCTCATTGACTATTATACTACTATTATTAAAACTAAACTGACCGATTCAGATGGAAAAAATTAAAAAGCCCCTATATCAGGCGCTTTTTGATAGAGTAATCTCTGCCATCGAAGGAGTAAAATCCGCCATTATGTTAAGCTATGATGGCAATTTTACTGCTTAATTCCTCATCCATGTCGAAGCTGATTATATTTAATCAGCTTCTTTCCTTTTTCCTCAATTTCCTGATCGAAAGATTACTTTTTCGATTCAATGCTTTTTGATAATAACACCAAAAAAATGGATAAAGATATTCATTGACATCTGTTTCTACCATTCATTATACTAAAGTTAAAAAAACGATACAACTGTACCACAATGTGGTTAATTATTTTATCATCAATACTATATAAAGAACATTTTCAAATAAATCCTCGGATTTTCATATTAAAAAAAGAATCTAATAGTAGATGAGGAATAGAGATGGGTTTAGTTAAGGTTGGAGTGATTGGAATAGGAAATATGGGCAGTTCCCATGTACAAATGCTGGATCAAGGACAAATCATAGGAGCAACTTTAACGGCGATTTGCAGTAGTAATGCAAGTCGAACCGAATGGGTGAAAAATAATACGCAAGGTAATGTGCAAATTTTCCAGGACGTAGAGACCTTTTTTAATGAATCGGAAATTGATGCCGTCCTTATTGCCACACCACATTACAGTCATCCGGAACTCGCCAAAAAGGCCTTTGCGAAAGGAATACATGTCCTCATTGAAAAACCGGCAGGCGTCTATACAAAAGATGTATTGGAAATGAATGAGGCAGCGAAGTCTAGTGGAAAAGTATTTGGCATCATGTATAACCAAAGGGCCAACCCACTTTTTCAAAAATTACGAGACCTTATTCAATCAGGTGAACTTGGCGCAATAAAACGGATCAATTGGATTATTACGGATATTTACCGTTCACAAAGCTATTACGATTCAAGTAAATGGAGAGCCACATGGCAGGGTGAAGGAGGCGGTGTTCTATTAAACCAGGCACTACACCATTTAGATATTTGCCAATGGACAACAGGATTTCTGCCAAAGAGCATTCGTGCCATGTGCAGTATAGGAAAGTATCATGATATTGAAGTGGAAGATGATGTAACCGCATTTTTGGAATATGAAAATGGAGCGACAGGTGTGTTTATCGCTTCAACAGGAGAAGCTCCGGGATCGGATCGCTTTGAGGTTGTTGGCGATCGAGGGAAAATCATTGTTGAAAATGAAGAACTTACTTTTCACCGATTAACACAATCTGAACGTGAATTTAATGCTTCGTATACTGGAGGTTTCGGCTTGCCTGAATGGCAGAAAGTCGTAATTCCTGTAAAGTCTGAAAATGCAAATCACTCCATGATTGTTCAAAATTGGATTGATTCGATTGTTACAGGGTCATCATTATTGGCACCGGGTACAGAAGGCATAAAGGCGTTGGAAATTTCAAATGCCATTTACTTGTCTTCTTGGCTAAACGAAATAGTAGAATTACCTATCGACCCGGACCTCTATTATGAAAAATTACAAGAAAAAATCAACACTTCCACATATAGGAAAAAACATGTAAGAAATATTACATTAGATGTCCAGGGGACGCATTAAATGTGCCAAGGGGACGGTACTCATGGCTCAATTATGGTTAACTCCGGCCAATAAAAAGCCATCAGAACCGTCCCGATGGTTCCAATGGTCCCCGTTATTTTCCTTTGTTATTAAAGTGATGGTTAATTGTTTGAAAAGTATTACGAAGGGAAGCCGTATGCTTCTCTTCCCTGCCATAAAAACGAGTAGATGGGAGCGGATTCGAAATCGCCCTTAAGTTCCCCATTTGATCAGAAATAACTGCGCCCACCGCACAAATTCCTTGTATGTGTTCTTCCTTGGCAAAAGCACCCCCCTCGTCAATCCAGACTGATTCTTTTAAGCAGCCCATCACCACTCTGTCTGTTCCCTATGGTTAATCCAATAAATCTATAGTTTATCCAATATATTCATGATCAAGTACCTGATAGTATAAATGAAAGGGCTTACTTTTGTATGGACTCATAGCATGGAATTATGTTGCCGCGAAATTTTGCTGTTGATTCTAAATAGCCTTCAACATGGCAAATTCCATATGTATTCCTAAAAGTTGCCACTTAACATTACTGTAAGCTAGTACAATTCATAATCCCATTACAGGTGAACAAAACAGACCACTAATTTCCTCCCAGAAGTAAGCCTGCAAACTATAAAACTCCTAATGATAAATCAATTCATTTTTTGATTGGTAAGCATATTCTTCCATCTACTAAGCTAAGTACTTCTTTGACTAATTGGAATGATGTGTTGTCAATAGATAAAATGTTTTCACTTCAGCAAGACTTAGATCAATGACTAATTCTGAAGTGGAAATATACTTTTCCCAAAGGTCAAATAAAGTAAAAGGTGGTGAAGGATATTTAACTTTATAAATTCAAGATATTGTTACCTCTAATAGAAAAAAGGCAAAAACATCTAAAAATTAGAAAGTGGTGTACGAATATCGTGAGAAAAAAATGTGTACATAAACAAATGAAAAGGACACTTGCATGGTTTGTAATCGTCCTAATGTTTGGTCAAGTTTTAACTAATACAGGATTTATGGGTGCAGGGACTGTATCAGCTGATACTTGGCCATATACAGGTGATGCTGCAGTCGGAGAAAATCAGCCGCGTATGGTGGGGCAACGTATGTATGATATGGAGAAATGGTCTTCTGAAACAGATCCATATGCGGATTTAATGCGTGCAAATATTCCACTTCAGAAGCGAATTGAACCATTTACAGCCACACAAGCAAATCCAAAACTAAAATCAGAGGCAGAAATCTTAGTCATGGGCGGTGACTACGGGAACTCTTTCTTTGAAGGAGTACCATATAACAATGATTTCAGCCAATATCAATTTAACTTTTGGCAATACACGGACTATTATGCCTCATGGCATGGAGTAGTGACAAAAGATGTACCTAAAAGTCTCTATGATCCCGAAGGTCCTTGGCAAACGCGATTCTTTGAATTCGGTATTATCAATGTACCTAACCCTTCATATACCAATGCGGCACATAAAAATGGGGTTAAATCTCTTGGGTGTATATTCTTGCCTCGTGCTGGACAAGCCCCAAAACAGATGATTGTTCAGGATAAGAATGGAGACTTTCCAATCGGAAAGAAACTGGTTGAGTTTGCCAAATACTACGGCTTTGACGGTTTCTTCATTAATTTAGAAGAGACGGTTCCGGCTGCTGATGTCCCTATCTATAAGCAGTTTACCAAATACCTAATGGAGAACGGGCTTTACATTCAATCGTATGACTCTATTTTGCCAGATGGGAAACTTCAATATCAAAATCAACTAAATGAAAAGAACAGCCATTGGATTAAAGATGATACTTATGGTACAGTAAACAATTCTCTTTTTGTCAATTATGATTGGTTCAGATCTAACCGAATTGAAACTTCGCTAGAGCATGCTTCAAAGAGGGGAATTGATCCCTTCAAGCAAGTTTTCTTTGGAGTTGAAGCCGCCCAAGGAAAGTTAAGTGGTTCACATGGATCTGCAAGTGACGTTGAAAAATTACTTGATGAAACGGGCAATCTAAGAGGAAGCGTTGCTTTGTTCACCCCTAGTGACTTTATCCAGTTACATCTAGATCGAAAAGCAGAAAAAGCTGAAAATCAATGGATGATTTCAGAACGGGAAAGAATGTACTATTCAGGGGTTTTAATGGATCCGACAGATACTGGCAAAAAACCTGGATATTCTAGACCTGATGTTGAAGCTGCGGATGCAAGTGGGTGGGTCGGAGTATCTCATTTTGCTAGCGAACGGTCTGTTGTTAACGGATCAACATTCGTTACAAACTTTAATACAGGACACGGGATGGAGTATTATCAGAATGGTAAAGTGGTAAATGATCAGCAATGGTCGAATATTAACCTGCAAGATATTCTCCCAACTTGGCAATGGTGGATTGATACAACGAGTAAGAACAAGCTGAAAGTAGACTTTGATTATGGTCAAAAATATAATACACAAGCATACGACTATACGAAAGTAGGCGCATATAATGGCGGAAGTTCCCTTGTAGTATCAGGGAAGCTTGATGCTGATAACTTCTTACATTTATATAAAACGAATTTAGATGTAGCCGCAAACAGCAAATTATCTTTGACGTACAATAAACCTTCCGAAACAGATGATTCTAAAGTGAAACTGGGGTTAATATTCAAGGACGAACCAAATAAAATTGAATATATCAGCGTACCGGATGCTAATAAGAAATCAGAATCCTGGGTCACTAAAGATTTTGACTTGAGCAAATTTAAAGGTAAAGAAGTTTCAGCAATCGGATTATCATTTGGAACAGAAGAAGATTCTGTAATAGAAAAATACCAACTAAACATTGGGGAAATTAAACTTACGAATGGCTCAAATGTAACACCTGATACACCAACAGGATTTAAAGTAAAAAAAGCGTTTGATACAAATGAAATGATTGTATCATGGGATCTTGAAGACTACAGTAAAGTAAAACAATATAACTTGTACGCAAACCTGTCTAATGGTAAAAGGGTTTACCTTGGCGGGACATATGGTGATACATTCTATATCAAATCATTATATGGCGAAAAAAACATCGTAAACTTAGAGCTAAGGGCCGTTGGTGCAGACAAAACAGAGAGCTCTCCTGCAACAACAAGTTATGACTTTTCGACAAAAGTGAGTAATCTAACTGTAGAGGAAGCTTTATCTAAAAGCGGCAACCTTATGCAATCTGCAAATGCCGGTACATTGGATATAAGCTGGAAAAATCCTGATATTGATTATTCTGGCATCAATATAGAGGTTTCATTTAATAACAGTACCAATAAAGAGACTTTTAAAAAGACTGTTAATAAAGGAACTACCTCAACTCAGCTTATTGCTCCTGTAGCAGATGGTTCGGAATATACGCTGGCTCTATCCGTAGTCGGAACGGATAACAAACAAGGTGAACCGATTCTTTATACGGGCAAACTCAAGGATGTATATATTGAACCATATAATGGTGAAATCAATGTTACCAAGAGTGGTACATCTTCCTATATGAGCCTTGACGCTCCTAGACAAGAAGATTGGTGGCGAATATATGCATATGTAGATGGAAAGCCATTAACCTTCCAAAATGAATATACAACACCTACTACATTCGGAATTAGAGGAAAAAGTTATTTGAATTCAAGTACAGCATCAAAAAATATTAAGCTTCCATCTGCATCAGGCGTGGTCACACTCGTTCTAGAAGACTATAGTGGTAATAAGTCTGAGCCTGCAGCATACCTTTACGGTGATTCTATAAAAATAGATTCAACCATGATCCCGGATGCAGCACTGCTTGCCGCTGTACAGGAACAAGTTGGAACAACGACAAAAGAATTATTTAATTTTACTGGGAAATTAGACTTATCCAATTCAAATGTTAGTGATCTAACTGGTATTTCTTTGCTTTCAAATATATCCAGTATAGACCTTACGAATTGTAAAAGTTTAACAACCATCAAAAATGGTACATTTTTGGGTAATTTGAAATTGAAAGAGGTTATTATTACAGGTTTAACGAATCTTCAAGCTGCATCGTTCAGTAATACTGCCATTGAAAAGTTAACTTACAACGATTTATCATCGTTTTCAAAACTTACATCTCTTGATCTATCAAATGCAAAATTTGATATGACTGAAGGGACTCCAGAACGGGCATTAGCCGACCTAATTGGGCAAGGTGCTGATTATAGTAATCAACGACCTAGTGTTTATATCGGGAAATTTGAAAACGACAAGAAGAGATTAGAAGTTAATTATAACAATGGTGAGTTTGACCCATTAACCTTGCTGCCTATTATAACCGTTCGGGGAACTGATTATTTGAGCCTGACTGATATAAGCTTTATTGCAGACGATTATGATCTAAACAAACAAGTGTCGGATTTAGGTTTGTTTGTTCAAGTGACGAATCCATCCAAAGTGAAGTCTAAAACGGTAGATACAACAATAATTGGTACACATCAGGTTTCCTATACATCCTTGACAAAAAACAAGGAAGTAGGAACATTAAACATTTTCGTGTATGCAAAAGTTAGCACGATTAAAGATATAGTGGAACAAGCTAAAATCGAACCAAAAGGAATTCGCAATGCTTTACTTGTTCAATTGGAAAATGCCGAGAAACATTTTAACAAGGCTGAGGCATATACACAGAATGGAAAAGAAAAACAAGCCGAGGAATCCCGAAAAAATGGCTATAAAACGCTTGAGAGTTTAATAGATTGGGTTGCAAATCAATCTGGCAAACATATTGACAAGGATGACGCAAAACAAATAACATCCTTGCTGGAACATATTGTTACAAACGAAACGATGACACCTTAATTGTATCTATGCGCAAACACACCAATTTGATATAGGAGTGTTTGCAAAGAATTCAAAATGAATGAAAAACACAACGAGAACTGAATTAAAAGGCGAAAAAGCTGAATGGAATTCCATTCAGCTTTTTTAATCATCAAACTGCACAATCTCCTTTAAAATCTAAAGGACTTTTGACTCCCATTAAGCTTTTGGAAGTCATGTGTTGGTAGGCTAATGTAGCTTGAAGATTCTTATGCCCAAGCATCTGTGGGATAAACACAGGACCGATTCCGTCTTCTAAGGAATGAGTAGAAAAACAATGTCTTAATGTATGGACAGAAATTCTAGAATCAAGTTTCATGTTTTCTCTAAGCCTTAGAATAGAATCTCACGTTTCTAAAACCTCATTTTATTCCATTTCCTATTCATATGATTTGATCGTCGGAGGTAAATAGTCTAAAAATTTATCGAGTAATGCGTCTGGGGTTTCTTCAATAATTGCCATCGAGCGGAATTTCTCTTGGAGGAATTTTTGTTCGATCATATGGTCAAACAAGCTGATCAATGGGTCATAATAATGATTAATATTTAGAAGACCACAAGGCTTTTGGTGCAAACCAATTTGACCCCAAGTGAACATTTCAAAAAACTCTTCAAGTGTACCGGTTCCACCAGGCAAGACCACATATCCATCAGACAAATCAGCCATTCTTGCTTTTCTCTCGTGCATAGTTTCAACGGTAATTAACTCCGTTAAGCCTTTATGAGATATTTCACGTTCCTCCAATACTTTAGGGATCACACCAATCGCATGACCGCCTTCATTTAATACTGTATCTGCAACTGCACCCATCAAGCCGTTACTCGAACCGCCGTATACTAAGGTAATATTTCGTTTTGCTAACTCTTTTCCTAATAGAATGGCTCCTTCTCTATAAGCTTCAGAAGCACCGAAACTTGAACCACAAAAAACTGCTAATTGTTTCATATCCTGCCTCCCCATTTTTTCTATCTATTATAAAATATATATGATTCCCATTGGAACTAGAATACAGATATACCGACGATTACTGACTTCATATCTGTGAAACGAAGGACTAATAACAGGAGAGCTACACTTTCCTTACTAGATTCCTCTAATAATTGACAGTCTCTAAATTGTAAGAGACACCCATTTATTATCCCCCCTGTGTGCCTCCTTGTAAAATTCATAAGCAAAAAACCAGCAATAACTTTCCCTTGTGTGTTAATGATGTGCCTGTAATTTTTTGCGTAAGCTTCCTACAAACCATAGTAAAAATGGGATTCCCACCATATTGACAGGTAGGGCAAAATAGATCCAATACGTTTTCAAATAGATGTAGGTGTATGTAGGGTTGGGAAAGATGACGGCTAAAACGAAAAAGAATGCTGAAGTAACCCAGATCAATTTCCGCCAGTCTTTTATATGGAGCAATTGTGCTGTGCCATAATTGGCTAAAAAGAAGTAAAGCGATAGCTTAATAAAAATACTAAGGATCCAAACCAGAACCGCCAGGATTTCTAAGTTTTGAATAAAATCCATTACGGTAACATAGCTGACTGTATCAAAAGCAGGGTGACGCAGCTTCGATGCAATTTCTGGACCCAAAATTAGCAATACCCAAATAGCGACTGTACTAACTAAACTGGAGGCTGCGGCAATTCCCCAAACGGCTCTTTTTGGACCCTTATGTGGCTGGTCCATAAATGAGAGAAGCATCAACATCATGACGGACTCTCCCAAGAAGGACAGCGGATACATGGTCCCTTTAAGAATCGGCAGGAGGCCGGTATCTGAAAATACAGGCAGAATATTCCTGTAATTGAGAATTGACACAGATAAAATCAACAAAATGAACACGGATAGGAAGATGATGGGACCAAACACTTCGCTGCACCGTCCAATTCCTTCAATTCCGCCGCTGTAAGTAATATAAATGAGTAACAACAGCATCGTTAAAACCAATACCCACTGTGGCGTGGTGGGAAGAAGGATGGTAATCGTAAAGTCGGCAAATTCTCTTAAGATAATCCCGATTACGGAATACCATAGAATAAGATAGACAATAACAATGAGCATCCCGAGCCACTTGCCCAAAATTTGCTTACTATATTCAATAAGTGTCTTACCGGGATACAGCAGGGCTGCCTTTGATGAAACATAAACAATCAGCATCCCCGAAATGCCGGCAAGGCCAAAGGAAATCCAAGCATCTTGTTTAGCCTCTTGAAAGGTTGGGGAAAGAGTAAGCAGGATCATATTTCCCGTTTCGAAAGTGAACATCAACCAAAAAATTTGCAGCCCTGAAAGTTTCATTTTTTTATCTCACTTTCTTTGAACAATAATGAGGGCCCTTCCATTCCGGTCTCCCTGATCTTTAAGTCTGTTTTCACTATTATGTCCGCTTCTAAAAATTTCTTGTCCCAATCATGCTTCAATGATTTCCACTCGTTTGGATTCTTTCGGTGGATCATTTCGCCCAATCCAAAGATATCAAGGCCGTATTCCTTTTGGACTTTTGTAACCGTTTGTTGAACTCGTTTTTGAGAAATTTTTTCAAATTCCTTTTCTAGCCGTTTAAGATTATTTGGGTACTGAACGTCCAAACCTGAATTATTTTCCTTCAGGGATCCTTCACCTTTTAAGGTGACAATGAATGTAATCTGCTGATTTTTACTTATATGTGGTTCGATTTTACTGCTGAGTTTGTTTAAGACGAGGCTGGCATTGATATCCTTTTTTTTAACACCAATTGTCAAATTTTTCAGGATTCCCATTACCCAAAGCATATGTCTGTTTTCTTCCATATTCAAAATTCCTTGCATTTTTAGGTTTTTATCAAATATAGCAACACCAGCCATCCGAAGTAGCGGGGGATTAGCTGAATCTGCTTTCCCTTTTTTTACTCCTTCTTGAGAACTGCTAAATTCAAGAACAGGAATAGAAGGGCGTAAACCGTCACTGGTAGCGGCCATGAGGAGACTTAAATAAGCCGTGTTCCCTCTGCCTCCACTTAGTTTATGTTCATTTAATGTGGCAATAACCGGTGGATTTTCTAATGGATTGGCTACAGAAAGGGCTTTCTTCGCCGTCGACCCTTTGATCACAAAGACATCCGTCCGCAAACTAACCTCGGGACGCCGTTGTGTGTTGTCGATTTCTCTCTTAAGTCCCCGTCTAGCAAATTGTTCCCCAAATATCATAACGCGCCGCTGTCCAGAAAACGCCTCCCTTGGAAGTTTTGTCTGTATGTTTTGCAAGGCGTCGCTTAGATTTTTTCCTCTCGCAGAAATTGTAAAAAAGCCCTTTTGCATTGTTCCTCCACCACCGCCTTGGGTTTGAATGTTGGAGGGAATGACAATTTGTCCGCTGACTTCTACATCGTCATTTTTGGCAACATCCCAACCTGAAGCAAGCCAAATGGCCTGTTCATTTAATTCCTTGCGATCCCAGCAACCAGAGATAAAAAGGAAGGAAAAACATAATCCTAAACGAAGAATGATCTTCTTCAATCGTCTCTTCCTCCTTTTTGGGGATCTGGCTTCTGGCCGGGGGGGACCCGCTGTTTATCCCTGCCAAATGTAAAGATTGGACCAGTCTGTAAAGCCCATCTGGGTGACCTGACTATTACATCCTTTAAATCAGCGGGAATCTGCGGGGCTACCGGAGTAAAATACGGAACACCAAAAGAACGCAGATTGACCAGATGAATTGTCAGTGTAATAAAACCTAGGGTAATACCGTAAAAACCAAAGGTTCCTGCTAATATCAGCATGGCGAACCTTATAAGCCGGAGTGCGGTTCCCAGATTGTAACGCGGAATCGAAAACGAGGCAATTCCAGTTGTGGCCACCACAATGACCGTTGGGGCAGAAACGATGCCTGCTTGTACAGCAGCCTGGCCGACGACAAGTGCTCCGACGATACTGACGGCTGAACCGACCGCTTTCGGCAGTCGGATTCCTGCCTCCCTTAGACCTTCAAACACAAATTCCATTAGCAACGCTTCGATGATCGTTGGAAACGGGACACCTTCCCGGGCAGCCGCAATACTAATAAGAAGTTTAGTCGGAATAAGTTTTGGATGAAAGGTTGTAAGGGCGACATAGATAGATGGTAAAAAGAGAGCCATATTAAACAAAACATAACGAACCAGCCGAATGAAGCTGGTATAGATAGGCCGTTCATAGTAATCTTCAACCGCCTGCATTCCATCCCAAAATGTCATTGGCACAATGAGGGCAAAGGGAGTGTTATCGACGATTATCGCCACCTTTCCTTCCAGCAGGTTGGCAATGACAATATCGGGCCTTTCGGTATTTTGGATTTGCGGGAACGGGGAATAAGGCATGTCCTCAATAAATTCCTCGATATATTCTGATTCTAGTATTGCGTCAATTTTAATGCGGTATAGCCTTTTGCGGACCTCTTCCAAGAGGGATTCACGAGCAATTCCCTCGATATAAGCAATTACAACATCAGTTTGAGAAAGCTCGCCAATCGAGAGGGGCTCGAATTTCAGTCTTGTGCTGCGGATTCTTCTGCGTAGTAGGGTGGTATTTGTCCGTATTGATTCGGTAAACCCTTCTCTCGGACCTCTAATAGCAATTTCTGTCGTTGGTTCTTCAACATTGCGCTTTTCAAAACCTGTTAAACTGGCAAGTAACGCCTCAGACTCTCCATCTATTAACAATCCGACATTCGCCTTCAAGATTCCGTTGACCAGATCGTTAATATGTGAAACAGTTTTAACTGGAGTGGCAGAAAAAAGTTGCTCCTCCATTATTTGTACAATTGTACAAATTTCACCTAATTCGTTCGGAAAACCATCAGACAATATAGGCTTTAACAGAATATTTTCCAGTGTTATTGTGTCAGTTAACCCATCTAAATAAATTAGAAGTATTTTAGGTTTTCCAGTTATATGAATAGGGCGAATAACAAAATCAGAGCATTTTTGAAACATTTCTTTTAAAATTTGCTCGTTTTTTGAAAGATCCGAACTAAACGGTTCGATATTTTCTTCTTCAGAAGGCAGTGAGATCATCTTTTTCAATTCGTGTAACTTTTTTCGTTTGCGGAACCGAACCATCATCAATGCCCCCTTATTTAACTATGTATATTTTTCCAATTATAAGGGTTAATATACGCATTGGCCGAACCTGAGATGGAATATTATTTAATTATATCTAGAAAGTTTTCACTAAATTTGAATCCGCTAATTAAGTGGGTCACTTTTTAAATCCGTTTTTTATAACACTAGAACTGTTCAAGCATGTTTTTGAGTAGAATAGAATAAAATCGAAAGAAGGACAAGGACAATTCACTGGAAAGGTGATCAAAGTGAAAGAAATTACCTTTAAAGCATTTGCCATTACCCATGAAATTGACTTGAATAAAATTGCCATCCATTGCGGTATTCCCAAGAAATTCACTTGGGAACAGCCACTAATCCTGAAAGGCGATATTCTAGAATCGATCCTCCATCAAAATGTAGATGATTCGCAAATGGTACTGGTTTTTTCGTTTGGCAGCATTGTCTTCACTAATCACACTCACGAAGATGAAATAAAGGGATTATTGCATTTCATCCATTCCTTCGAGCCAGACTTCGAAATTGAACATGCCGACAGATATAGCGACGATTACTGCCTTCATATCTGTGAAACGGAGAATATTGAATTGACCGACGAATATGTGGTCGTGCCAGAATATGAGGATTTTTATCCTGAATTGATTTCTACAGTAATCGCCAAATCAGTGGCACTCGAGAAAACAGAGGAACAACTCGGGAAAATCCACGACAAACTCGAAACTATGATCGACAGGCTAGAGAAAGGAAAACTGAGAATCGGCAACAAGGAACTGGCGAGGACCACTGCAAAAATCGTCCGTCATGAGTATAATACGCTTGCCTATATCATGATTTTGGATAAGCCTGATATTACATGGACAAGCAGCACAGCTGGTGATTTTTATGACAGGATGTTGGAGTTTTTTGAGTTGAATGATCGCTATAAAATTTTAAAAAGCAAAACGGAGATTTTATATAACATCATGGATGGTTTTTCCACCATCAGCCATTCGATTCGTGGACTATTCGTGGAATGGATCATCGTAACTCTTATTGTTGTTGAGATTGGTCTGTCGATCTTAGAAATTGGCGGATGGTTATAAAGGATGCACTTAAAACAGAAAAGAGACACCTAATGACTTCGGTCTGGGTGTCTCTTGCTTTGATTTGCTATTACAATAAATCCTCTAGCTAAGGCTAGCTTTCATTTCTTCTACGGATTCTACTTCAAATCCTAAATCAAGTAACATTTTGTGATCTTCCGTTTCAGCTTGTCCAGCAGTTGTTAAGTAATCACCGACAAAGATGGAATTGGCTGCATATAAACCCAATGCTTGGAGTGAACGAAGGTTGACTTCTCGTCCACCTGATATTCGAATTTCCTTTGTTGGATTGATAAAACGAAATAACGCCAAAACCTTTAAACAATAAAGTGGGTTCAATTCTTTTACTCCTTCTAACGGAGTACCATCAATCGCATGTAAGAAATTAACGGGAATTGAATCCGCATCAAGAGCTTTTAAGCTGTGAGCCATATCGACTACATCCTGCTTGGTCTCTTTCATCCCTACAATAACACCTGAACATGGGGACATTCCGTATTCTTTTACCGTTTCCACCGTAGTGATTCGATCATCGTATGTATGTGAAGTTGTGATGTTTGCATGATTGCTCGCAGATGTATTGATATTGTGATTGTAACGATCTACCCCGGCTTCTTTCAGTCGCTTTGCTTGCTCAGGTTTTAACAGCCCTAGACAGGCACAAACTTTCAATCCATATGTTGTCTTTATTTCTTTAACTGCGTCCACCACGTGATCTACATCTTTATTAGATGGCCCTCTACCACTAGCCACAATACAGTACGTCCCTATATTTAAATCATGTGCACGTTTTGCTCCTTCAAGTATAGTATCCTTATCTACCATTCTGTAAGAATTAATCGGTGCTGTCGAAATCGAAGATTGAGAGCAATAGCCACAATTTTCCGGACAGAGTCCAGATTTCGCATTCATGATCATATTAAGCTTTACTTTTTTCCCATAATAGCGCTTTCTAATTTGAAAAGCAGCATGCATTAGTAAAAGTACGTCATCATCAGGACAATCTAAAATAGAAAGGGCCTCCTGATTTGTTACTTCCACCCCATCTAACACACGATCTGCAAGTTCCATCCATTTACTCATCTTTATCCCTCCATTTTATTTCATTTACCGTATCCAACCGATAAATACCCACTATCCATAGTTCCAACCTATGTCACCTTAATTGTAAACTAAAATCACAAAAAGGTTAACAATTAATTCGTAGAATCGATAAATTATTCTGCAAATAAAGTTCGGAAAATTTTTCTTATGTCCAAATGAAAGACTTTTTCTGATTATTCCCGATAACTACTGCATTGCATTTGGGGGTACGAACGGATAATGAAAGGAGATTACAGTATTAATGTATTGGAACAAAACGGCAGGAGTTTTTTCCTTCCGCTAAATAAAAAACTCAAATAAAGTCCAGTTCCACATAAAATAGTGGGAAATGGACTTTAAATGATCTCTTTATAAAGCACCTTTTGTTTGTTATCCATCTGTTTGTCTAACCAGCCAACCAAATCTCCTAAAAACTTCTCTCTTCCCACTCCATCAAAGGGGCGATGCTTGACTAATGAGTACTCATATAGCTGTTTATCCTTTGAAGCAACTTGTTGAAAAAATTGGCTCAGCTTTGCTGGTGGTGTAATCTTATCGTCAAGTCCGTATTGCAATAAAAACGGAAGACTAATCGACGTTGCTTTATTTACGAAGTGTGAAGTCGCTTGGATTAAGCTATGTCCCAAACCAGGTGTAACGATATTGTGACGTAAACGGTCGGAATAATATTTAGCACGCACGGCTGAATTTTTCCTCAGCAATCGAAAATTTCGAGATTTATTGATACTATAGTCTGGTCTAACCTTCCCCATTAAGCTAATGCCTAACTGCTCTATCGGTGTCACTTCGTAAGAGATGGCAGGAGAAATCGCAACAATGCCTGAGATACCTGCGCTATGATCTAAGCAATAGTCGAGGGTAATCAGGCCGCCAATGCTATGTCCGACAATATACAATGGTAATTCTGGCTGATCTAGAGAAACGAGCTTTCGAAACATGTGTAAATCCCCTCTAAATTCATCCCAAGACCGGATAAATCCCCTTTTACCAGTGCTTTTTCCATGACCGCGCAAATCAAAGGCATAAACAATATATTCTTTTTCAACCAAGCTTTCACTTAGATTCTGGAGCCCTCCGCTATGGTCGCCATGACCGTGAACTAAAATAACTGCCGCTTTTGGAGCCGTTAATGGTTCGATCACTTGAAAAAATAGTTCTGTTCCATCGACACCATTAAATGTCCCTTCTGTTGTCATTCCAAGTAATCCTCCTGTTGAAAACCTTATTAAATCAAGTCATTGTAGTTTAGAAAGCATTTTAAGTTCCTTTTATTATAAAACAATGCAAAAATAACCGCAAAAAAACTTGGCCTTTGGAAACCACAACTATATCCTCCGGCACCTTCAATATGCTTGTCTAAAAAAACGCTTACAAATCTTAATACTTTGAATATTTTTAAGTATATATACAAACCTAAGGAAATGTATTATTATTTCAATAATATAAAAATTAAAGATATTTCGACAATTATATATGTAACCATTTGAGGGGAATAAATGTCTATAAAAATTCGACAGCATGTACGGGAGGTGAGTAAGATTGGAAATCCTTGAAAATAAGCGGTATTCAACAAAGGGTATATGTACGGTAGAGGGATGCGATGAACAAATAAAAGCACGACAGTTATGTAATAAGCATTATGTACGAATGAGAAGGTCCGGAAAAACTGACACCATTAGGGTTGAAGCTTGCTCAATTGACCATTGTCTGGCTGTAGACTGTTCCAAACCTTACTTTGCAAATGGATACTGTGAACATCATAACTACATTTACAATAAATTAGGCTACCCACATATGCCAAAAGTAATAAAATTATGTGGAGTTAAAAAGTGCTCAAATCACCACTTTCTTAGAGGTCTATGTGAAAGCCACTACAACGAGTGGATATCAAATCTAAAACAAATACCAGCTTTTGCTGCGAATGAGAAAATGTAATTATTCTGTCTATAAGATGTCCATGGAGACGGATACTATGATTACACCATACCTACAAATAGACCTTCTTATGAAAGGTCTATTTGAGCATATTAGGATATTGTTGAATCATCTTCCTGACTAACGGACTTGTTTTTTCCGGTAACTCGTGTAACGGGAAAAATCCAGCATCAATCGACTCTTTCCCATCAATTTTGATCGTACCATTTTTAATATCCTTTGATAGATAGGCAATCGTGACTGGATAGAATTCATCGCCATTTGGCAGCTTTCGAAAGTACTGCTTCCCTGAAAATATCTCTACTAACTGAAGTTGGCCAATTTCAACGCCGGTTTCTTCAAACACTTCTCTTCTTCCGGCCTCCTCGACAGACTCCCCTAATTCTAATAGCCCGCCTGGAAGTCCCCAAATGCCTTCAGGTCTTTTTTGTAAAAGAATTTTTCCCTGATCATCAATTACGCACACCATAGCACCTACTAAAATAAGTGGCCGGTTCCCGACTGTTTCTCGTAAATCTTCAATATAGCCCATCATTAACCTCCATAAATTGCCTCATTATAATTATAATCTAGCGAATTGGTGCCTGACACTCATTTCGACACCCAATTAAAGGAAATTTTTAAAAATGCGTCTTTTCTTGGTATAATAGATTATGTTTTTCAGATAAACTTGAGGTGAAGTTGAAATAAATAAATTAAAGTATGATAACGATTTGGATATGACTCTCCAAAAAGGTACGACCTATATATATACTTACGCCTATGCTGAGGATGAACGCTCTTTGTGTGCTTTGGAAATGCGCTCATTATTCGGTGAGGTGTCTCAATCTAATGTCTTGGAAAGTTTCGTTAAAATCGATCCAAGTCGAAGCCCGTTTATTAAAGAAAGAATCACGGTGTTATATGAGGTGGAAAGCCTTGAGAATCTTTTTTTACAGGTAGAAACTTTACAACTAAGCGGAGCAACGTTTAAAGTCACCTATGTAAAAAATAGTGGTCAGGCAAAAAGTGAACAAAAAGGATTCGAAAACCGACGTGCCATTGAACGAGAGCTTGGCTTACACATCAATGGTCAAGCAGATCTTCGTCATCCTGATCGATTGTTTGGCGTCATGAATATAGACGGAAGTTGGGTTTTCGGTGAGTATGTAAAAAGTGAATCGGTTTGGTTCCGGCATCAAAAGAAGCCAAACGGTTATTCCACAGCGCTCAACACACGTGTTGCTAGAGCAGTGGTAAATATCGCTATCCCCAATCCAAACGGAATTAAGGCCATCGATCCTTGCTGTGGAATTGGAACCGTCCTAGTTGAAGCTAGGTCGATTGGAATTGATATTGTCGGAAGTGACCGTAATCAGCTGATTCTTCCTGGAGCACGAGAAAATATGATACACTTTGGTCTTAGCGGAGAAATAAACTTAGCTGATATTCGCGAGATCACCAATCATTATGATGTAGCCATCATTGATTTGCCTTATAATTTGTGTTCGGTGATAACCCCTGATGAGCAGCTGGAAATGCTCCAAAGTGCACGTAGGCTTGCTGACAAAGTGGTCGTCGTTACAGTTGAATCTGTCGATGAAATCCTTATAAAAGCAGGTTTTTCGATTATTGATCGTGCTGTTGCTAAAAAAGGGTTATTTATACGAGAAGTGATAGTATGTAATTGATAAGGCTCCATCTTTGCCTATTCATTAATAATATAACGTAAGCTTTATTAAGTTTTATCGTAACGAAAAGAGGGGAATGTATGAATAAACAGTCCATATACGGATTAACTATAGATCAATTGGCTACTTGGCTTATCGAGCACGGTGAGAAGAAGTCGAGAGCACAAAAAGTATGGGAATATCTTTATCGAAAGCGTGTAACAGCTTTCTCGGAAATGACAGAAGTAAATCAAGCATGTCTTCAATTACTGTCAGACAACTTCGAAATCCAAACCTTACAGGAGCATATTAAACAAGAATCAGCTGATGGAACGATTAAATTCTTGTTTAAACTTCAGGATGGCAATTTGATTGAAACGGTTTTAATGCGACAGAAATATGGCCTTTCTGTTTGTGTGACAACTCAAGTAGGCTGTAATATTGGCTGCAGTTTTTGTGCGAGTGGTTTATTAGCAAAAAGCCGGGATTTATCGAGCGGGGAAATTGTCGAGCAGATTATGAACGTACAACTGCACCTAGACAAAAAAGGGCAAGGTGAAACGGTCAGTCACGTAGTCGTGATGGGGATTGGTGAACCATTTGATAATTTTATAAACCTAATAGACTTTATCAGGGTGATTAAAGATGATAAAGGGCTTGCGATTGCGGCTAGACGGATCACCGTGTCAACCAGCGGTCTCGCGGACAAGCTTATTGAGTTCACGGATATGGGGCTGCAGGTAAATCTTGCTGTTTCCTTGCATGCGCCAAATAATGAGCTTCGTACGCGTATTATGAAAATAAACCGTGCAATTCCGATTGAAAGATTAATGCAGGCGATGAAGTATTACGTAGAAAAGACTAACCGTCGGATTACGATTGAATATATTTTGCTGCGAGATGTAAATGATCATAAGCAAGAAGCCGAGCAACTGGCCGAACTTCTTCGCCCTCTCGGACAGCAAGTCTATGTAAACTTAATTCCATATAATCCGGTCGATGAACATAGTCAATATCAAAGAAGTGAACAAGAATCAGTCCTAGCGTTTTATGATACGTTGAAAAAGGGCGGTATTAATTGTAAAATCCGCCAAGAACACGGAACAGATATTGATGCCGCGTGTGGACAATTACGAAGCAAACAAATCAAAAAAGCTGAAGCAAAGTAATTTCAGTCCAAAAAGGTTATGTTAAACAAGGTATTTTGTTTAATATGACCTTTTTTGTTTTATCCGTTTTTTATGTCGGTGCGGATTTCGACATTGTTTTCTCCATTTCCCGGGAAAAAATCCTGTTGAAAAAAGGATTTATATAGAATCTAATCAAACGTTTGGTTAGTAAGGAATTATCGGGAAACCTGTCGATGAATGATTTATTACCGATGAAAGTCCTATTATCGACTTGTTTTTTATTTTAATAGCGGAAAAATATAACTGGGGCTGCTTATTTTTAAATACGCTGATAAAATGTGAAAAAACATAAAAAAAGGTATCTAAATGATATTTAGACACCTTCGTTTTAGACTTGTTATCTTTATTCAGTAAACTTTTTAAAAATCAATGTGGCATTATGACCGCCAAATCCTAATGAGTTGGATAGCACTACTTGAACATCCTTCTCCTTTGCCACATTGGGGACATAATCTAAATCAAGTTGTTCATCAGGTGTTTCATAGTTAATGGTTGGAGGAATGATACCTTCCTTGATGGCTAATAGAGAAAAAATGGCCTCAATAGCCCCTGTTGCTCCCAACAAGTGCCCCGTCATCGATTTCGTGGAACTGACAGATAAACTATAGGCATGTTCCTTGAAAACCTCTTTAATGGCTAATGTTTCATACAAATCATTATAATAAGTCGACGTTCCATGTGCATTGATATAGTCGACTTGTTCAGGGGAAATCCCAGCATCATCTAATGCTAATTTCATTGCTCTCCCAGGTCCATCTCCGTCTGGTGCAGGTGTAGTAATATGATGGGCATCACCCGTAGCTCCATATCCTATCAATTCCCCATATATATTCGCACCACGCGCTAAAGCATGCTCTAATTCTTCTAGGACCACAATTCCTGCGCCTTCCCCGATGACAAATCCATCACGATTCTTATCAAAAGGCCGGCTTGCTGTGTTCGGATCTGGATTTTTTGAAAGGGCTGTCATATTAGAAAATCCCGCAACGGTCATCTCTGTAATCGTTGCTTCTGTTCCGCCAGCAATTATCATATCCACATTCCCCTTTTGAATAACGCGGAATGCATCACCGATTGAATTGGCGCCTGACGCACATGCTGTAACCGAACAATTGTTGATTCCTTTTGCTCCAAGTGCAATCGAAACTTGTCCAGCCGCCATGTCCGGTATAAACATGGGAATAATAAACGGGTTGACTCTTCTTTGACCTTTTTCAATAAACTTCCGGTGTTGTTCCTCGAATTCAGCTAGCCCGCCAATCCCTGATCCAATCCAAACGCCCACTCGCTCAGGTTGAACATTCTCACCGATTTGGATTCCTGCATCATTGACAGCCATTTGACTTGCAGCCACAGCAAATTGGCTATAACGCCCCATTCTTCTCGCTTCTTTTCTATCCATAAATTCTTCTGGTGCAAAGCCTTTTACTTCTGCTGCGATTTTGATATCCACTTTTTCCACATCAAATATGGTGGCTGGACCAACACCTGATATACCCCTTTTAATCTGTTCCCATGTTGAATGAGCATCATTCCCCAAAGGAGTGACTGCTCCAATACCTGTAATCACTACTCTTTTATTCATATAATGCTCTCTCCCACTCATTCTTCAAAGTAATTTACCGACGAATTATCATCCTTTATAGTTTAACTAATTTAGAGTGGTTGGACAAATTGATATCGAACTATCTTTAGATATAAGTTTATTTTGTGTAAGCAAATGGATGTCGCTTAAGCATATCAAAGTTTAACTTCACATCACCTATTTGGGACAGGTGAATGTTGTTTTCAGTTTCATAAATCCGTACATTAGGCGGGCATTTCTACCTTTTTGCGTATGAGGATTTATTTTTGATTCAAGGCATTTCATAAATTGCTTATCACAGTAACACGGGGAATTCCCTCGGCTCAGACAACGATCATGCTGGTAGCAGCAGCCATCTACATCATTAATTGGACTACCCGGCCCGCTGCATCCTGGCCCACACCATCGATAACCTGGAAAAATACAAAGAGGCAGCAGGCTCTTTTTTCTACGTTTCAATCATTTACACCTCCTAGAAGTTTATTACTATATTAATATGGAAAAATATAAAACCTGATTAGACATGCTATCTAAAAAGATTACCTGACCCCAGTACCTATCTGATTTTAAAAGTGGAACTCACGATTGATTTTGTTTTCGCTATGAAGTTTCAAGGTTCTCTAACAAGCTATCGTGGAATACATTAAACATAATAGGTTTTTACGGCTTATAGGTTTAATCAAAAATTTTTACTTGAAGGGGGAATCTATACCTATGGATGTTTGCATTTCTTGTGGGGAGGAATTGTCCAGATTTGAACGGAATAGAAGTGAATGTTGGGAGTGTATGGATACAACCACTGAGTCCTATGGAGAAGAGGAATAATTTATTTTAAATACTGACTATAACCACTTTATTTTTAAAATACAAGAAAAGCGATACGACCCATGTATCGCTTATTTTTATGTACTTAAGTATTTTCCAGTCCTTAAAGTCCACCACAGATGGACAAACTGCTGATTTGTCCATCTGCGGTGCCTGACACCATTTCTTATTCCTTCATTAAACATGCTAATCCCATTCCTATAAATGGGCAGAAAAACTACAAGATTAGCACACCTTCATCTTTCTAATGAATATATTAATTTGAAAATCCTAATTGAAGGAGGAAGCAAAATGGGAAGTAGTAAAAACAAAAGTAGTAAAAAGAAAAGCAATTGTAAATGTAAGAAAAATTGCAGTTGCAAGAAAGATTGTTTATGTCGCATTCTAAAGAAGTTTAAGCATAGCGAAGTGACTATTAGAACTAAGTCTGGCGATTTCTTTACCGGGGAATTAAAATGTGTAACAAACGACTGCTGCGTCAAAATCATTGAGCCAGGTATGGTGTCACCTTTTGTTACTGAGCGGTTGACAGTTATCCGTTGTAAGGACATCGAAAGCTTTTCCGTCGATTTACTCAGCTCAGGAAGCTCAGGCAGCTAACCAAATCAAGGCAGTAGTACGACACTACTGCCTTACTTTTTTGTATTGACGTATTTTTCAATCGAAGCGGTGTGGACGATGAAACGACTTTCCCTTCTTAAAAGCGATTCCCTTGCATCTGAATGATGGTGCAGAGGGTCAGTATAGCGCAAATACGTATAGTGTTCCTTCGATAACGAATACATTTTCAGCCCACTTTCAAAGCAAAGTCGCTGAAAACCACTATCCTCGCCAACATCCACATTGGGAAAGCTAACTTTATCGAGGATTTTTTTCTTGAAGGCGAGCGTGGCCCCGCTTAGAAAATACGCGCTTTTATAAGGACCATTGTTCACAACCCACCGATTTTCACGATTAGGATTATACAAGCGTAATTCATTATTTTTTTTGAAGTAAATATAAAAGCTGCTCTTACCCACCACGTCTGCGTCTGTTTGAACAAGGGCCTCATACACTTCCTTTAAATATTCGGGACCGTAATAGTCATCATCATCCATTTTTGTCACAAAATCATATTTCGCTAAACGAACCCCTTTATTTAAGCACGCTCCCAAACTGACTTCCTCAGGAATTTTGAGAATTTGATATCCAACGCTATCCACTTCCATTACCGTAGAATTAACAATGATAATAAGCTCTTTTTTCACTAAAGTTTGTCTGTGAAAATTCTCGAAAATCTTCGGTAGATAGGCTTGGCGATTCGTGCAGGCAACGACGGAAATCATTAGCACCTGCCCCCTTCCCACACATACTCCTCAAACGAGTCCGTCACCACAATCCGTTTGCAATGTTTTTGGAAGGTCTCATCAAGAACCAGCCAGGAATGCTGATGATTCTCTTGATAGCGGATCAGTACATAATCATCTAGGCTCCCTGAATATAATGTTAACTTCTGATTAAGGCAATCCTTTTGAAATTGCACATCCTCGCCGCTATTTAACGCCTGAAACTGAACCTTGACGAGCACATCCTTTTTAAAAACTAACGTCCCTCCGGCCAGAAATATCCTCTTATTTTTCAAAAAGAAATTACTCATTCTAGGACGAAATACTGTTAACAGCATATCTTTGTTAAAATAAACAAAGATCCCTGCCTTCCCGACGACATCTGCACCCGTTTCCTTCAACAAACAAAGAGCGTTGTCCAAATAGGCAGGTGAATAATAATCGTCGTCGTCAAATTTAGCAATTAGCCCATAGCGGGCCTGCATGGCACCAAAATTCAGGCACTCCCCCAATGTTTTCTCTTCATCCATTTGAAATATTCTTATATTAGGCGCCGTTAAATTTTCTAGTTTCATATCATTCTTGTTCAAGATAATAATTAGTTCTTTTTCCTGTAGGTTTTGCCTCAAGAAATTCTCGATAACTCGCTCAAGCATGTTTTCTCTTATCGTACTAGTTACAACTGTTACCACGATGTCCACCTCCTACCCATACCAATTCATATTTATTTCATAGTATGTAAGAGACTTGAAAATTAGAGGTGAAACATGGAAAAGAAAGTGTTGATAACGGGAGTGGCGGGATTCCTGGGGTCGCAGCTTGCAAAGGATTTACTTGCAGCCGGATGCGTTGTGGTTGGAGTAGATAATTTACTATCAGGGAAATTCACAAACATAAAGGGCCTCCCAGAAGACCGGTTTATTTTTAAGGAGATGGATGCATGTTCGCGGAAATTACTTACTGACCCTGACTTATTAAACGTACAGGAAATTTATCACCTTGCCTCCGCTGCCTCTCCAAAATATTATCAGGCAAGCCCTTTTGAAACGATTAATGTTAATACGATAGGAACGAAATATATGCTTGAACTGGCTAAGAGGAATCAAGCTAATATTGTTTATACCAGTACAAGTGAGGCCTATGGTGATCCAGAAGTACATCCCCAGCCAGAAACCTACAGAGGCAATGTCAATACATGGGGCCCCCGTGCCTGTTATGATGAAGCGAAGCGATTAGGTGAAGTCCTTTGCTATTTGTACTTTACGGAATATCAAACAAAGGTAAAGGTTGCACGGATTTTTAATACGTATTCGGCTGGATTGGCAAACGATGATGGCCGGGTGATCTCTAACTTTGTCACGCAAGCACTCAAAGGCGAAGATATTACCGTTTATGGTGATGGAACACAAACACGGTCGTTTTGCTATGTCACCGATACGCTTAACGGACTAAAGCTTTTAATGGAAAAAGACGAGGCAAATGGCGAAATCATCAATATTGGTAATCCAATCGAATATCCGATAATTGATTTAGCACATTTGGTAAAAGCATTGGCAAACTCAGAAAGTAACATCACTTTTCACCCACTGCCGGAAGACGACCCGAAAGTCAGGCGGCCTGTCATAGAAAAAGCAAAGGAATTACTAGGATGGGAACCTTTAATAACATTGAATTCGGGACTTGAAGAAACGATTAAAGAGTATAGAAGAAAGATATTGTAAATCAAATAAAAGACCCATTCAATTATGAATAGGTCTTTTATTGCATTTAGTTATCACTGTTGAAATTGTCAGTTGACTTACTTAAGGCCTCAAGGTATCCAAATCATAAAAAAGTTTTTTCTGTATGACAAACCTTTTCTTCTATAAAAACGTAAAATCTCAGCAATTTGTTGATTTGCAACAAGAATAATTCCATCAATTTCATTTGATTGGTATAAAGAATAGGCTTTTTTAATATTTTTAAGGTCTTGTTCAAGAAAACTCATCATTAAATAATGATTTTTATGTTCCAGATTATCCTTATAGAATTCAATATTGTTTTTTGTACCTAGTAATAACAGTTTTGGTTTCCTCTTTAAATGTTGAAACCGAAGCTCCGAAATACTTTTAAAGGTGCTGAGTAAAATCTCGTTCATTGTATCAATTTTATTACTATGTGCAAGAGAATTCCCATGAATTCTATATTTATATAGTACTTCCGGCACCCTGGAAATTTCACCTTCTTCAAACATTCTCGTCCAAAGATCATAATCATAAGCAATTTTAAATGTTGGATCATATCCTCCAATATTTTCATAGGCTTTCTTAGAGAAAAAGCCAGTGCCATGGCACATGGGTGTACTGTAGAACTGTTCATTTCTGAAATGTTCTTTGCTGTTAAAAAAAACCTCTTCCCATTCAAGAGCACTTTGCTCAACCCGATCATTTCCAGGGATACATTTAATGAATGAACCAACAGCTACAAGCCTAGAGTCAGACTTTATATATTCTAACTGCCTTTGCAATCGATGCTCACTGCTAACATCATCGGCATCTTGAAGGGCAATCCATTGACCTTTTGCTTCATTAATTCCAATATTTAAGGCATTGGCTGCCCCGCCATTCTTCACTAGATGAATTACCTTCACTCTTGGATCTGTTATATTATCTAAAATCTCTTTTGTTTTATCATTGGAGCCATCATTCACAATAATATATTCAAAATGTGGAAATGTTTGTTTAAGAATACTTTCAATCGATTCCTCAAGGTACTCTTCACCATTATACACTGCTGTTACCACTGATATTTCCATAGTTACTACACGACACCCCCGATAAACAATTTGATTTATCATATGCATGATAAAAAAATCTGGAATCCGTCTACACGAAAAGAAATCGAGTGAATAAACTAAAAGGACCATTGAATGAATGAAGGTGAAGGAGATTGATATGAGAAAGGTATATTGTGTAGGCATGATAAAAAATGAGGCAGATATTATTGAATCATATATTCGATACCATCTTAATATTTTCGATGGTATTGTCCTCTTAGATAATGGGAGTACGGATCGTACTCTAGATATTATCCAGCAATTACAATCAGAAGGTCTCCCAATTTATTTGCGACATGACGATACACTGGAGTATGTTCAGGGAGAAAAAACTACGGAGTTAATCAACTATACTTTCGAACAATTTGATCCTGATTTTATTTTCCCATTAGACGTGGATGAGTTTTTAACGGCTCCAAACTATTCTGGAAACCCGCGAAAATTGGTGAACAAATTATCAACTAGTAAAGTTTATTACCTTGAAAGAGAATATACTTATTTCCCTATCCACCTCAATGAAAACGAGTTGTTTATACCGAAAAGAATTACGTACGCAAGTCCTATCAAAGATTATTGGCCCAAAGTAGTCGTTTCAAAAAAAATTTGGAAAACCTATTCCCCTTCTATTTCAGGTGGAAACCATGATTTACTATTTGATAAAAGAAATGTCAAAGTTGAGATTTCACAAAACCTAAAATTAGGGCATTTCCCATATCGATCTTTGGAACATCTAAAATCAAAAATAACTGTGGGGTGGATTAACACGCTTGCTTCTTATAACTATAGTGAAGGCCATAATTATCACTGGCATACGCTCTTTGAGGAACTTAAAAAGAATAACTTTAATCTAAGTGTAGATGCCATTCTAGAGCATAACGAAACATATGTTCCAATGGACTTTTCCTTTTGCCATTCATTGGATTTAAAATACACATATCACAATGAAGTAAGTGCAATAAGCAACCTATTAAATTATTGTGAGTCCTTAGCAATTCACTATAGAGAAATGGATAAACTACGACGTGGAGGTTGATCAATGAAACCGATTTCGATAGTTGCACTTAGTAACGATAATTACGCAGTTCATTTAGCAACCATGCTATTATCCTTATTTGAAAATAAATTGACTGAAACCAATTATCAAATCTATATTATCGATGGAAATTTATCCATCGATAATAAATCGAAAATCAATAGCCTCCTCCAAAATTATAACACCTCCCCTATCTATTTAAATGTGGACCCGAGTATTTATAAACATTTCAAGGGATGGGGCCATGTAAGTCGAGAAGCATTTTATCGGATATCTATACCTGATCTTTTAGATAAGAGAATAAAAAAGGCCATCTATCTAGATAGTGATTTGATTATCAAAGGGGACCTCCGAGAATTATGGGAGAATGAGCATTTGGAGAATCATTTCTTAGGGGCTGTAGAGGACCCTGTTGATTTTTCTGGAATAAGACTGCCGAATGGCTATAAATATTTTAATTCGGGTGTCCTGTTAATGAATCTTAAAAAGTGGAGAAAATATAAAATTTCAAACAAGGTCCTTAATTTTATTAATAAAAATCCTAAAAAAATCATTTGGTGGGATCAGGATGCCCTCAATGCGATATTATACAATAAATGGATTCCACTCGATTACAAGTGGAATTATCAAGTCTTTAGGATGGGGCATTTGAACATTAGCCCAATAATTATTCATTTCAATACAGATGTAAAACCTTGGAATGGTGAGACCTATCTTAAAGAAGAATATTATTATTACAGGGATCGACTAGACTGGTAGATAAATAGTACTAAACAAAGAAAATCCCGTCATTTACAAGTGTACGGGATTTTCCTTTTTTCACCTGAATATTTATAGGCGCATTCTTTTTAAGTGAGTTTTAAATTTTGGAAGGTTTATGATGATGTCATCTCCTCCTGTCCACCTATTTTCACTCTGAGAAACATGCCTGCCTAATTGACCAATAAAATAGTCATACTTCAAATTGCCCAATGAACTTATCGCCCAATAATGGGGGATAATATAGGATGGAGTAAAAATTTCAAGGATCTTAGTCCCAGGCTGACAGAAGGTTAAATTTGTTAAGGCTGCTCCGTGTGCAGCAATGATGACTTCAGCGGAAGAAAAAAGCTGAACCTGATCAGCCACTGAGAGGGATTCCAAATCAACTTTAACAAAACCATATTTGGTTAGTACCTTCATTACTTGTTCTTCATTCGTGATTTTTCGCGACCATTTTCTGCTGATGAAGATTCTTTTTCTATCAGAGGATGTTAACATAGTGTCTCTTAAAAATGCTTTTCGTAAAAAATCATATCCCCATTTTGTCGGGAAAGCTGGTTGAGAAGGAATAATTAAATTTTCAGCCTGACCATGAAAACCACTGTGTGTCTTTATTAATTGATCATCCGCTATTCCAAGTTGATGTAAGGTTTCAGGTTGGTAAGGTTGTTCAGATTCAGGATTCACGATAAACCGATCGACTGTTAGACCACTCTGCTGAAGCAAATCAATCCGGGGAATTACCTCATACATCCAATGATAATAATTCCCGCTGTAAACATGTGTTAGGTCTGCGGCTTTTTTAATGTAAGCAGCCTCTGGCAATGCTTTCTCTTGAAAAATGGAATGATTCTCGGGAATAATATGCACACGCTCAACAGATACATCCCAAATTAGATGATTATCAGGAGTAATGATTGCTCCATTCGCACCCCATATACGCGCATTCGGAATAACTGCGACATCACCACCCGCAAATTCACCAGGATACCATGAAGGAGGACAAGGAGGACGACGGTCAATACTACTTGAAACAGGAGTTTCAGGGTAAATTTTCTTCATATCAACTCCGTTTGAAAAGGATCCATCCTTTGCAGCAATCCAATCTTTTATAGAATGAAAGATTCCAATCGGCGGCAGTATATGATTCAAAAAAAAACACTCCTATTCTTATTTGTTTTTCTTCTGTCATGGCATTAACGTAGGACTACTCCTTAATATTATTTATTCTTTATTGTTATTTAAGGTGTATAAGGGGTTAAAAAATTTAAGTAACATAAACCTTTAAACAGGAATAGTAATATAGAATGTATTCTTCTTTCATGATCCAATAACGGAAACATTTTCTTAAAAAATTGGAGGCGATTTTTTTGGCTCACATGCTGCCGCCTATTGGTATCCATAATTTCGTAAAGGATTGGATTGAAGCGAACGTCGAATCAGTTTCTCAGGGAGCAGTTTTTAAAGAAATTTACCCTGAAACTTCTTTTTCAAGACGTATGAAACGTCCTCCAACTCGCTATCCAACTAAATTAGAAGGTGGATCTGTCGGAGTGATTCCGAATGGACGCGTATGGGGACTAAATGGAGCGATTGTAACCTCAGATAATCATCTAATCTGGGATGCATCTTTAGAATTTGTCCATCCACGCTCCAATCATTCCATTTTTAAAGAGGAAACCTTACCCCCTATTTCACATCACTACGGACAAATAGCAGACCTCACACATGTAGTGGGCAGAAACTATTATCATTGGATGTATGAAGTGATTCCCCGTATTCATTTGCTGCAGCAAAGTGGCATAAATGTTGAGCGTTTTATTATAAAATCAGAACCTGACCATTTACCTTTTCAATCTGAAGCCTTACACCAACTTGGAATAACGGATGATCAATTAATAAAGACATACGATGGATTCCATATTCAAGCTGATCATTTAGTTGTTCCATCCCAGCCCTCCTTTGCAACAAAGTGGGGCTATGATTTCTTAAGAAAAACTTTTTTAAAAGAAGATAACATGAACTCCACTGAAAAAAAGCGAATCTACATTAGTAGAAAATGGTCTCGAATCATCACGAATGAGTCTGACTTATGGGATCTATTAAAGCAATATGGCTTTATCAAAGTTGAGCTTGAAACCCTTTCAGTCGTTGAACAAGCCCAGCTTTTTTCAACTGCCGAAGTCATTGTTGGCGCACATGGAGCAGGATTTGCAAATTTGACCTTTTGCAGGCCAGATACAAAAGTGATTGAAATTTTCACTCCTACCTATATAACTCCCCTTTATTGGGTAATCAGTTCATTTGGAAAATTGAATCATAATTATTTTATTGGTCATTACGGAGGACTCAATCGTACTCAGGAAAATCGAGGATGGACTGGATTAGATAACATAACCATTAACCCCCACAGGTTTGCCGCTTTCATAAGAAGTATGAAACTTTAAAAACTATCCACTTTTCACAGTGGATAGTTTTTTAGTTATACCCGTTAGGATGCTTCTGGTGCCAGTTCCATGCAGTTTCAATGGTCGATTTGATATCGTATCTTGGTGCCCAGCCTAGTACACCGCGTATTTTTTGAGATGATGCCACTAACTGTGACGGATCTCCTTTTCGCCGCGGCTGAATTTTTACATTGGCCTTGGCGCCGGCAACCTGCTCACAGAGGTTAATCATTTCTAAAACAGATACGCCACGTTCATTCCCCAAATTGAAGATTTCCGCCGTTTTTTGCCCCTGATTTTTCAATAAATATTCCAATGCTAGAATATGACCCGCGGACAAATCGGTTACGTGAATATAATCGCGAATGCACGTGCCATCTGGAGTCGCGTAATCATTCCCAAAAATTTCTATATAGGGTGACTTCCCCTGTAAATGTCTTAAAATATTGGGAATTAAATGTGTTTCTGGATCATGATCTTCTCCTATTTCACCAGAATGATATGCTCCGGCCACATTAAAATAACGGAGGGCGATATAATTGAAGTCATCGCTATCTGAAATACTATTTAACATGGTTTCAACCATTAGTTTAGACTTTCCATAGGGGTTAATCGGGTTAGTTGGCAGCTTTTCATGGATGGTTGATTGATTCGGTATCCCATATGTTGCACATGTCGAGGAAAAGATAAAATGCTTAATATGGTATTCATTCATTTTTTGAAGTAAGCGAACGGTTTCCACAACATTATTTTGATAGTATTTAAGGGGATTAACAACAGATTCACCTACAAGACAGCTTGCCGCAAAGTGCATAACCGCCTGGATGGAATACGTTTTAAAAATACGTTCGAGTAGTTTTGGATCTCCCACATCCCCCTGAATAAAAATGGCCCGTTTATCTACTGCCTCGATATGCCCGGTTGTTAGATTATCTATAACTAAAAGGGAATAGCCCCTATCCGCAAGATCCCTGACGACATGGCTGCCGATATAACCGGCTCCACCTGTAACCAAAATCATCGATTATTCACTTCCTCTTTTTTTAAGTCAAGGCTGTGTTAAACTTGTCTGTTGATTTCCGCTCCATTCGCGGGCGGTTCGCGGGCGTTCCGCTCCAATCAACAGAGTGTGTAAAATCAACATTTAGCTTTAACACAGCCTAAGTCAAAGTAAAAAGAGCATGCTTCAATGCTCTTTTTTAATGATTAGCAACTCCAAAGTAATAGAACCCTAGTTTCTCCACTTTCTCCTTATCAAGCATATTTCTACCATCAAAAATATATGGTTGCTTCATAAACGGCTTAAGGCTCTTCCAATTTAGATTTTTATAATCATCCCAATCCGTGCAGATGACGAGCGCATCTGCACCAGCAACGGTTTCTTCAATCGTCGGAAATTGTTGGGGTGCTCCCATTTTCACAATCGGATCATGTGTCTTAATCGTTGCTTGTTCTTCTAATAATCTATTAATCAAAATGAAACTAGGTGACTCCCTTGTATCATCAGTATTCGATTTAAAGGATAACCCGAGCACGGCAATGGTCTTATTCTTCAAATCGCTGCCGAGAGCCTGTTTTACTTTTTCAATAAAATAAACAGGCTGATCCGCGTTGACTTTGACTACAGCTTCAAGAATGGATAAAGGATTTCCCTGTTCCTTTGCTGTTTGGATTAACGCATTGACATCCTTTGGAAAACAGGAGCCGCCGTAGCCCAATCCTGCTTTTAAGAAATGCGGATTAATCCGGTGGTCGAGCCCGATTCCGTTCGAGACATCCTTCACATTTATGGCGAGGTTGTCACAAACTCTTGCTAACTCATTGATATAGGAAATTTTCAAAGCGAGGAAAGAATTGGCTGCATACTTAATCATTTCAGAGGCTTTTGGGTGCGTTTCGACGATTGGGCAGTCGAAGTCTTTATATAATTCTCTCATGATTGTTCTGGCTGTTTCACTCGTTGTGCCGATGACGATTCGATCAGGATTCAGTGCATCCTGAAGAGCGGAACCCTCGCGTAGAAACTCGGGATTAGATACGACATCGAATGGAATCGGGGCTGTTTGATTTTCCTCTATTACCTTCGTGATTAGCGTTGCGGTCCCAACCGGAACGGTGCTTTTTGTAACGATGACCTTGTATTGGTTGATGTGCTGACCGATCGATGCAGCGACATTTTTCACAAAGATCAGATCCGCGCTGCCGTTAGGTCCCTGCGGGGTACCGACGCAAATGAATATCAGATCATTCTCTTTTATTGCTGTTTCTGTATCTTTTGTAAAAGTAATATTATGAGAATCGATATGCTTTTTTAGCAGGGCCTCAAGTCCTGGTTCATAGAAATGGAGTTTACCAGTCTGCAAAGCTTGGATTTTTTGCTCATCAAGGTCAAGGCCGGTTACCTTGTGACCCAGTTCGCAAAATATTAGTCCTGTAGTGGTTCCCACATATCCTGTGCCAATTATTAAGATTTTCATTGGTTCTTACCCCTCCTTTGAATTCCAAATATAATTAATGAGGTCGACATACTCGGACATTTTGGCTATGTCAAAGCACTTGCCTTCAACCTCCAACCCAAAGCTTGTATATTCTTTCGCCATTGCTTTAATCGCATCGGTTAATTGAATTTCACCACCTACACCCGGTTTCACGTTTTCAAGATAGGAGAATATGGTTGGATTAAAAATATACCTGCCAATCACAGCCAAATCCGATGGAGGTGATTCTTGCGGCTTTTCGACAATATCTTTAATTTTATATTGTGTGTTTTTGAATAGTTCTGGTTGAATCACTCCATAATTCTTTAACTGGGACGGATCCATTTTTTTAACCCCGACGATATTTCCCTTAACTTCGGTGAACATATCAATTAATTGTCTTAACGGTTCCTTTTCGTTGGAAAGAATAATTTCATCAGGAAGCATGACGGCAAAAGGTTCATTCCCTACAAAGTGCTTGCCAAGAAGGATGGCCTCCCCTAATCCACGCGCATAGGTCTGCCTAACATATTGAAAATGCACATTTGGAGGACTGATTTTCTTTAATAAATGCGTCTTATTTTTTTCTTCTAAATACGTCTCTAATTCTACCGACCGATCGTAATAATCAAGGATCATATTTTTTGATCTTGATACCACAATTAGAATTTGCTCGATTCCTGAATTAATCGCTTCCTCCACTATAAAATCAAGCGCCGGCCTTCCACATATCGGCAGCATCTCCTTCGGCAAAACCTTCGTGATCGGCAAGGTTCTTGTTCCATACCCCGCTGCAGGAATGATTGCTTTCCTTACCATGTCTCTTCCCTCCTAGCGTACTAGTATTAATTTATTCCAAAAGGGAAGGGGAGGAAGGTTGTCCATATAGAAAGGGCAGTAAAATGGGAAGGTGTCCAAGTGTGGCAGAAGAAAAAAATCCGGCCCCATTTTGAATGGGAACCGGATTACTAATGGATTCTACTTTTCTAAAAAGATAAGTCCGTGTAATAGCATTAATCTCCACTACCATTGCTTTCCGCTCTTTTACCAAACAAATAATCCAACAATCATCGCACTCAATAAAGATACTCCCACTCCACTGACCAACAGCTTCCAGACATTTTTTCCAATAATACTTGATTTTTCCTCACTAAGGATCGAATTAAACGTTCCATAAATCATCCCGACTGTACTAAAGTTTGCAAAGGAAGTTAAGAACGTGACGGCAACAGCGACTGTATGCGGAGCAAGTCCACTGATCTTGCCTTTTAGGTCCAACATCGCAACAAACTCATTGGTCGCTAGCTTTATTCCCATTAGTTGCGCCACATACATGGCATCATCCCCAGCTAAACCAAGCAAGAACGCGAATGGGCTAAAGATAATTGAGAAGATTTTTTGGATGGTCAACCCTTTCACAACGAATCCTAAAATCCCATTTATACCAGCGGTTAAGGCAACATAACCGATTACCATTGCCATGATGACAATGACCATCTTCACTCCGACTAACATACTGTTTGATATGGTTGAAAAGAAATCTTTTCGCTCCTCCTTCGAAGGAACATAAACGATATCTTCCTCTTTACTCACCTCAACAGGGTTCAGCATGTTTGCAATCAAAAGCGCGTTCAAGCAATTCAACGGAATCGCCACAAATACATATGTCGCCGGAACCATTGTTAAGTAAGCCCCAATAATCGAACCGCTGATGCTGCTCATACTCATGATTCCAAACGTTAGCAGGCGATGTTCCTTTAATACGGTCAGCTGCTGACGGATAACGGCCAGGGCTTCTGTATTTCCAAGAAACATCATCTGGATCGAAAAGAAACTCTCTAGCTTTGGCAATCCAGATACTTTTGAAATGAGCCAGCCCACTTTATCAATAATCCATGTTAAGATTCCGAAGTACGTTAAAATATCAAAGAATGTAATAATGAAAATAATTGGCATTAACGCACTAAAAAAGAAATCCACATGCTCGTTCGCCATCACGGATGGGAATACAAATGAAGTCCCTTCGTTCGCACAAGCAATTAACCAGTTAAAAAACGATGCTATTTTATTAATAATCCATGACCCGATTTTCGTCGATAACATAAACCAGGTGATCGCTAATTCAACAACCAACAACGTCAAAATCGATTTCCATTTAACCTTTCTTTTATTAGGCGAGCAAAAATAAATAAGAACGAGCATTACTAATACTCCTAGTACATTTAACAAAAAATACAAGTTATCAACTCCTTTGGTTTATTATTCCCAAAATGTTTATTTATATAGAAAAAGTCGTCAACTTTTCACGGGTTTGTTGAAGAGTAAAGCCCGAGAAATATTATTTATGTTGCGACAATGTGAGAAAAACAGATTATTCTTTTAGCTAAACTGAAATATTCTTGATGGTATTTTTATAAGTATAAGTTAATAAGAATAGAACGAACGTAGTATGTTCTGGGGGGTTGGGAATGAATAGTGATGAAGCCTTATTACACCCTGATACGGGTATTACATCTGGATTGTTTGTTGACTGATCATTAAATGAAATTCGTTTTTGGTCTAGAATCATGAAAGACTCACAATCTAGATAGAAGAAGATTGAAGATATAAAGATAATTGTATCCCGCTTATGGAGAAAGGAACTACTTTTTTCCATAAGCTGAGGATATAACGGAAGTGAATCAGTAAGCGATTTTAGTAACCCATTTAGTTCATCAATATAAATTAAATCTTTATATCTGTAAAAAACAGTGCTAATTCATTTGCGAATTGCACTGTTAATTTTATAGATGTTTTTTGAGTTACGGATAATCCAAATGTGAAAGACTTCTCTTCCTAAACTATTAAGTTCTTAAAAACAATGTTTACAGTTGTCCAAATACAACTTTTCCTTTAAAAATAACTGCTTCGCGCTCTGGTGTTCTTGCAACAGCTTCAGCAGAACATGATGCATTTACAAGAACAAGATTTGCTTCATCGCCTACCAGAGGCCAGGCTACTTCACCGTCTTTCGTTAATGGGGTAGGTCCTCCAGTAGCATACTTTATTGTCTGAGCTAATGCACGTTCGTCGCTTTTCCGGTACAGCTCACTATATCGGGTTACCTTTTCTAAAACATCCCCTGTTCCATATGGCCCCCAAGAGTCATAGAAACCATCACACCCTAAATACACGTTTACTCCCCTTCGATCTAATAAATCAATTGGAGGCAGAGTTTTTGTAATTGGAATCGTAGACATAACCGAAATTCCTAACTTGCTCAATTTATCGGCGATTTCTTCCTGTTGTGGAACTGGTACTTCTCCTAGACTGAATGCATGGCTTACGGCCACGCGATTGTGCCATTTCGCTGCTTCTACCATTTCTGTCAATTTATCTACCGTATAAAAACCAACATGGCCGCTATCATGTAAATGGATATCTACATCTGCATCAAACTCAGTTGCTAGATTCATCACTTCATAGAGTGATTTTTCGATATTGTGGTCAATTCCAGCTGGGTCTAACCCACCAACTAATTGGGCACCTGATCTCATTGCCTCTTTCATAAGTGGAATGACATTTTCAGTTAATAATCCATGCTGCGGGAAAGCAACAATCTCGTAGGTTAGCTTATCAGTGTAATCCTCCAACGCTGCTTTTACGCCTTCTAAATTTTTCAGACCAATATAAGGGTCAATATTTACATGGGTGCGGATGTGTGTGGATCCTTGTGAAAGCAGTAAGTCAATCATGGTACTAGCACGCTGTTTTGTTGTTGGCGCCAATTCCTCAAGTTCCATTGCCTCCATACGTAATCGGTCCTTCAAATTTTTTGCAGGTATAGGAGCCTTCCAATCAAGTGAAAGATAGGTTTTATCCAAATGGTTGTGCATTTCTTTAAAGGTAGGTAACGCCAAAAAACATTTTCCATCCATAGTATACTCGCCCGATGGAATGTTATAACGCAGCTTTTGCTTTTCAGCAATTTTCCCACCCTGAATTTTCAAATGGAAAAGCTCTGTCTTTGTTTCATAGACTCCTTTTTCATCTTGTACATAGCCTGTCTCTAACCGAACATTTGTCAACCAATATGAGGTAGTCATTCTTTCTCCTCCTTTATAAGTTTAAACACGCACTAGGTCTGTGTCTTCTAGTTTACTTTCAACCTTTTTTCCTTTAAAAAACAAAGCTTCTACCGGTGCTCTTCTTGCGACTGCTTCTGCTGAACAAGTTGCCTTTACTAGCATCATCGTTGCATCATCGCCAACCTTTGGCCAGACACGCTCACCTTTTTCATTCAGTGGTGTTACACCGCCAGTGCCGTATTTTAGGGCAGCTGATAATGAATATTCGTCACTCATGCGGAATCTTTCAGCAAGAACCCCTAGCTTTTGGATCGAGTTTCCAGTTCCAAATGGAGACCAGTGGTCTGTAATACTGTCATGTCCAACAGATACTTGAATCCCTAATTTATCAAGAGTTGGTATCGGAATTGTCGCCCGATTTATAGGAACAGTGGTGGTAACATCCATCTCTTGTTCTTTTAGAATAGCAGTGATTTCATTAAGTTCCTCACCATCCAGGTCACCTAATGCAATCCCATGGCTAATCGTGGCTCTACCTTTAAGTCCAGATTCCTTCGTATAATAAGCCATGCGTTCAAATGTAAATGCTCCTAATGTATTCGGATCATGTAAATGAATATCTACGCCCTTATTGTTTTCAACAGCAATATCAAAAATAGTGCTTAAAGATTTTTCAATGTTCCGATCCACAGTCGCAGGGTCGACGCCTCCAACTAATGTCGCGCCATTCTTCATCGCATCACGAATGAGCTGAACTGAGTCACTTTTTAATAAACCGTGCTGTGGAAAGGCAACAATCTCATAGGTAAGAACATCCTCATATTTTTTCAATGCATTGACGGTTACCTCAAGATTTTTAAGTCCAATCACTGGGTCAACATTACAATGGGTGCGAATATGGGTATGGCCGTTTTTAATAAATAGTTCAATCATTTTCTCTGCACGCTCTTGGGCTGTCGGCAGGAGCTTTGGCAGCAGTTCTTTTTCTTCTTCTAATCTGGTAAAAATGCCTTTTGTGATGGGCGTACATGCTTTCCATGGTCCACCATAATAGGTTTTATCGATATGAATATGCATATCCCTTAAGGATGGCAGCAATAGCTGACAATAAGCATCATGCTGCTTAACCTTTGTATTAGGAATTTCATTTGTAATTTCAGTAATTTTACCGCCTTCAATTTTCAAGTGGCAAATTTCTGTCTTGGTTGCGACAATTCGATCATTTTCATAAATGAAACCTTTTTCTAAGCAGACATTCGTTAACCAAAAAATTGTCATTCCTATTCCCTCCTAAGTTATAGAACTAGGAAAAGTACTTTTTTCACAAAAGTACTCTTCCTCCTTGAACACTATTCATTTCTTCATAAAATCACTTATTTAATTACTACATCATCAATCATTAGATAGTTGGCAGCATTTAACCAAAAACCACTTACATTTTTACTATAGGCAGCCAAATGTTCATAATTTCGGATTGGAACATAAACCGCATCGTCAATCTCTTTCTGCATTACATCTTCATATAGCTTTAATCGTTTTTGCTCATCTGTTTCTTTTCGTGCTGATTCAATCATTTTGTCTACACCTGGATTACTATAGTAGAAATGGTTCCCTGCAGCTCCCTGTGATGCTGAATGGAATAAGTTATACTGGTTGTAATCTCCGTCGCCGGTTGCATTTCCCCATCCACCAATAGCCATATCGTGCTCACCTTTTTCAATCATGTCGATATAAGCACCATATTCCATTACCTGGATTTTCACATTTACTCCAATCCCTTTTAATTGCGATTGCATCACTTCAGCCATGTTAATACGTTCTTTTCGATCACTTGTTAATAAGGTGACATTTAATCCTTTTTCATAGCCAGCTTCCTTTAACAATTTCTTTGCTTCGTTCAAATCATAGTCATATGCTTTAACCTTATCACTGTATCCAAGCACCTTAGGGCTCATTGCTACATTGGCAAGGGTACCAACGTTATTATAAACGCCTTTAATAATTGCTTCTCTTTCAATGCCGTGGCTAATTGCCTTACGAACTCTTACATCATCAAACGGTTTTTTCTTTGTGTTAAATCCAAGATATTCAACAGCTAGTCCTTCTGTACGATAGAGTCCCATTTTGTCAGAAGCTTCAATGCGCTCAATCTCGGTTACAGGCACTTGGTCATTAATATGCGCCTCACCTGTTTCAATCATAGCTAGGCGGGTTGCATCTTCAGGAACGACTTTGAATACTACTCTATCAATATTAGGTTTCTTCCCCCAATAGTTTTCATTTCTCTTTAATGAAATTTCTTGTCCAGTCTTCCATGATTCAAACACAAATGGACCTGTACCAACTGGGTGCTGTGATAATGTATCCGGGTTTTCTGTAAGTGCTTTGGGACTAATAATACTACCTTCTTGGCTGGCCAAAATAGATAGCAGTGGAGCATAAGGATATTCAAGTAAAAATTGAACTGTATAATCATCCACAACTTTTACTTCCTTAATCATTGAGAACTTCTCGCGTTGCGGTGATTCTGTTTTCGGATCTAACATACGATCAAATGTTGTTTTAACAGCTTCAGCATTGAATGGTGCTCCATCATGGAATTTAACGCCCTCTTGTAATTTAAATTCCCAAGTTGTGTCATTTACGACTTTCCATTCTTTCGCTAACAGTGGTTGAATTTTGAAGTCTTTATCTGGTGCAATTAGTGTTTGATAAACTTTTTGATAAATGATATTCGCAGAAGGAATATCTGTTATAAAATGCGGATCAAGTTTTGTAGCATCTGAAAGTCTTACAACTGTTAATGTACCGCCTTGTTTGGATGCTTCCTTTTTGCTTGCCGTATCAGTTGAAGAAGTTGATTTTGTAGAACAAGCTTGAGCAAAAATCATCATTAAGCCGATTAGAACAAATAGTAGTCCCCTATTAATACTGCGTCCTTTTTTCTCCATTTTTTTATGCTCCCTTATTTTGTTATTTTGTAAATTCTGACCTTTCATTCGTGTATCCACCATCCCTCCGCTAGTACATATCTGCATTATAAAAGACAATCGAAAATAATATTTACAGAATATTTACTTAAATTTTAACTATATTGACATATTATTTAAAAAATATTTACTTTTCACCTAATTTTGATAATTTGTACTTAACCCAATAAAAAGTCTGAAGGTTTAGAAGGGGGTCCACAGCAACGATAAATTACACCTTATCTTTCAAAAAAATTAAAATAAGGAGGGTTTTACATGTCAGTTGAAGTAAACACTGAAAAACCAATTGTAATCACACAAACAATTAATCTACCGAAACAATCTAAATTAAAAGACTTCCTTTCTATTTTAATGGTTAATAAAGCAGCGATGGTCGGTGCAATTATTATCCTCTTTTACATTTTTATCGGATTATTTGCACCGCTCTTAGCCCCATACAATCCATATGAAATTATATTAGAAGATAAATTACTGCCTCCATCGAGTGATCACTGGATGGGAACCGATGATAAAGGGAGAGATATATTAAGTCGCATTCTGTATGGCTCGAGACTTTCGATGGGTGTCGGTTTTGCTGCTGTAGCCTTTGGCTCATTCTTCGGAATCATTTTTGGACTAGTTGCTGGCTATTATGGAAAATGGGTTGACTCGTTCATTATGCGATTGATGGACGTCATGCTCGCCTTTCCTGGAATCTTACTAGCATTAGCCATCATAAGTGCTCTAGGACCAGGTCTGATTAATGTTACGATTGCGGTTGGAGCATTTTCAGTTCCTTTATTTGCACGAATTGTCCGCGGTTCTACATTGGAAGTGAAACGTCTCGAGTATATCGACGCCATTCGGTCGCTTGGCGCAAATGATTTTACAATTATTTTCAAACATATTTTACCGAATATTCTTTCTCCAATTATTGTCCAAGGGACATTACGTCTTGCGACGGCGATTTTATCAGCTGCTGGCTTATCGTTTCTTGGTCTTGGCGCACAGCCTCCTTCTCCGGAATGGGGAACGATGCTAAGTAATGGAAGGGATTTCTTATTCTCTGCGCCATACATTGCGATTTTTCCAGGTTTAGCGATTTCTATCCTCGTTTTAGGTTTTAATATCTTTGGTGATGGATTACGCGATGCTTTTGATCCAAGAATGAAAAAGTAAAATTTAAGGAGGTTAGCAGATGTTGATGTTTATTTTACGCCGTTTAATACAAACGATCCCAGTAGTAATTGGGGTAACTTTTGTCGTATTTTTTATCATGCAACTAGTTCCCGGTGATCCTGCTGTTTTGCTTGCAGGTGAAGGAGCATCAAAAGAAACAGTTAATGCCCTTCGCGAGCAATTGGGGTTAAACCGGCCATTACTGGTTCAATATTTTGACTACCTTTTGAATGTTTTTCAAGGAGACTTTGGTAATTCACTTAAGAATAGCCAGCCAGTACTTGATGAAATAATGGTTAGACTACCGATCACAATGGAGTTAGCATTTTTTAGTATCATTATCACAATCGTTTTAGGTATGGCAGCGGGAATTATTTCAGCGGTTAAACCTTATTCACTTACAGACACAAGTGTTATGTTAGTTGCCTTACTTGGAATTTCCTTACCGAGCTTTTGGTTTGGTTTAATGATGATGTATTTCTTCTCCGTAAAACTGCAAATTCTTCCGGTTGCAGGATGGGATAGTATCCTTCACGTCATCCTTCCTGCTCTAACATTAGGAGCAGGAGGTGCAGCAATTGTTGCCCGGATGACTCGTTCCAGTATGCTTGAAGTCATCAGGCAAGATTATATCCGTACAGCGCGAGCAAAAGGACTGCGTGAACATGTCATTATTTATAAGCACGCATTACGGAATGCCTTAATTCCAGTAATAACGGTTGTTGGTTTACAGTTTGGTGCTCTGCTTGGCGGAACTGTATTAGTTGAATCCATCTTTGCGATTAACGGACTTGGCAGAATGATAGTTGATGCTATCCGAATGCGGGATTTACCAGTGGTTCAAGGGGGAGTTTTAGCTGCCTCGCTAATCTTTGTTATCGTGAACTTATTTGTGGACGTATTCTATCGGTTCTTTAATAAACGAATTGAACTAAATTAACGGGTGGTGAATAATGGTGAGAGAAAAAAACAATCCAATTTTAGAAGTAAAAGGATTAAAAACACATTTCTTTACAAAACATGGTGTAAGTAAAGCCGTCGACGGTATTGATTTTACCCTTCGAAAGGGAGAGACTTTAGGTATTGTCGGAGAATCAGGCTGTGGAAAAAGTATGACATCTCTTTCCATATTACGACTAATCCCCTCCCCTCCAGGGAAAATTGCCGGCGGGCAGGTGCTTTATAAAGGGAAAGATTTAGTAACACTCTCAGAGGATGAAATGAGGAAAATCCGAGGAAACGAAATCTCGATGATTTTCCAAGAACCGATGACATCATTAAATCCGGTAATTCCTGTCGGAGAACAAATTGCTGAAGCATTAAGATTGCATCAAGGTATGAGAAAAAAGGAAGCGTGGATTAAGGCCGTTGAAATGCTTAAGCTTGTGGGAATACCATCTCCTGAAAAAAGGGCAAAACAAGAACCATTCCAATTAAGTGGCGGTATGCGCCAGCGTGTAATGATTGCGATGGCACTTGCCTGTACTCCAGAAGTGTTAATTGCCGATGAACCAACAACAGCCTTAGATGTAACCATTCAAGCACAAATATTAGAGCTGATTAAAGATTTACAAAAAAAGATAGGTATGGGCGTTATTATGATTACACATGATTTAGGAGTTGTTTCTGAAACATGTGATAAAGTTGCAGTTATGTATGCTGGCAATATAATTGAACATGCGCCAACTGAAAAGATTTTTACAAATCCAAGGCACCCCTATACACAAGGATTGTTAAATTCTTTACCGAAGATCCATGAGGACCAAGAAGAATTGCAAACGATCGAAGGGAGTGTACCAAGTCCGTATAATTTGCCGACAGGCTGCCGTTTTGCTTCAAGGTGCCCCTATCAGAAACCTTTGTGTCACTTGCAGAAGCCTGATTTAATTGAACAAAATGATGGTGTTAAAGTACGTTGTTGGATGTACACGGACGAATGGACGAGACCTGTGGAAAAAGAGGGGGCTGTTAAATAATGGTGACTGCTACAGAGAAAAAAGTATTATTAAAAGTGGACCATTTGAAACAATATTTCCCTGTTAAATCAGAATCCATTTTTAAACCTAAGGCATTTGTAAAAGCAGTTGACGACATTTCTTTTCACCTATACGAAGGAGAAACACTAAGTATTGTTGGGGAATCTGGCTGCGGTAAATCAACTACAGGACGAGCGATTTTACGGCTCGATGAACCAACAGACGGGAATGTATACTACTCTGGTAAAGACATTTTAAGCCTTAATAATAAAGAGATGAGAAAGCTTAGAGGAGACTTGCAAGTAATTTTCCAAGATCCTTTTGCCTCACTTAACCCCCGTCAAACGGTAAAGCATATTCTAAATGAAGCAATGGCCATTCAAAATGTCGTTGAAAAACCGAAAAGGATGGAAAGAATGTTAGAATTACTGGGGTATGTCGGACTACCCCAAGAAGCACTTGATCGCTATCCCCATGAATTTAGTGGAGGGCAGCGTCAGCGAATTGGGATTGCCCGTGCACTTGCAGTCGATCCTAAATTAATTATTTGTGACGAAGCAGTATCTGCTTTGGATGTTTCCATCCAAGCCCAAATCCTAAATCTATTAAAAAAACTACAAAATCAGTTTCAGCTTACCTTTTTATTCATCTCACACGATTTGAGTGTAGTAAGGCATATCTCTGACCGGGTAATGGTTATGTATTTAGGAAAGATCGTTGAGATTGCTGACAAAAAGGAGCTATTCGATTCACCGCTTCATCCATATACAAAGGCATTGTTATCATCAATTCCGGTACCTAATCCAGTCCTAAAAAGGGAACGTGTCATTTTAAAAGGAGATGTCCCTTCCCCTATTGACCCTCCCAGCGGATGCCGTTTCCATACACGCTGTCCGTTTGCGACGGAGAAGTGTAAATTAGAGGAACCTGCCTTAAGAGAATTAGCTGAGAATCATTTTGTCAGCTGCCATTTTGCAGAGCAACTTTCGCAATAAAGTTATATTAGAAATAAAAAACTTTATAAAATATCATATTAATAAAGGGAGTATTTATAGACTCCCTTTTTCTACATCTAAAGGAGAATCTCGTTTAATGCTTAATATTGAAGCTTTCTCCATCTACATTATGCTATGTGTCTTAGCCCCTTTACTAGGTGCATTTACTTTGCTGTTTTTATTTATATTTGAAAAACGAATTGATCTTTTAGAAAAGCAAACACGGGAAATTGCTCTCGAGAAAGAACTGCAAACAGCCCTTTATAATCAATTAAATCAGGAAATCCAACCACATTTCCTCTTTAATACATTAAATTCCATTTTAAGCCTTGCAAGATTAGAGAGAAAAACAGAATTAATTCACTCGATTGAAACCCTTTCAAGATTGCTTAAGTTTAAATATAAGACAAATACACCTTTAATAACAATTAATGAGGAATTATCCTATATAAATTATTATTTGGAAATACAAAAAATAAGGTTCCGAGACAGACTTCATTACGAAATATCCATGGATTCAACAGTAGGACAGGCTGTTATCATCCCTTTTTTAATTCAAACTCTTGTCGAGAACGCCTTTAAGCATTCATTTGACAGACATATTGGTGAGGCTTTTTTAAAAATAATCATTGAAAAGAACGAGAAGGAAGTTTATGTAACTGTCTGGAACAATGCCTTAGAAGGGCAGGTGGTCCAATCTCATAAAGATGGACTTGGTTTAGATAATATTGCAAAAAGGCTTGATCTTCTCTTTCAAGGGGATCGGACTTCAGTAAGCTTAATACCTTCAGAAGATGGTACCAGTGTTTTAGCTGTTTTCCCATTTGTACTAGGATAGGAGGTGCATCCAAATGAATATTCTTTTAGTAGATGATGAACCACTTGAATTAGAACTGCTCGAATATTTAATTCAAAAAAAGTTTCCAAACTGGAAGTTTTTTAAGGCTCTAGATGCTTCACAAGCCATTCAAATCATCAAACAACATGAAATCTTTCTAGCATTTCTTGATATCCAACTCCCAGGTAAATCAGGTTTGGAATTAGCGATGGAACTCACACACTCTTATTCAATGGATATTATCATGGTTACTGCTTTTCAGAATTTTGAATATGCTCAAATCTCGATAAGAATTGGGGTTGTTGATTATATTACGAAGCCTGTCATTGAAGAAGAGCTTTTGAACGTATTAAGCAGGTATGAGCGATTAGGACGATATACGGAGCAAATCGTAAACGCCTTACAAATTATACATCAGGAATATAGTGAAAAATTAACATTAAATTATTTAGCTTCAAAGATTCACATAAACCCTGCATATTTAAGCAGAAAATTTCACGAAGAAGTAGGGATGGGCTTCTCTGAATATTTAAATGATTATCGTTTAAAGGAAGCTCAAAAAATGTTAATTAATAATCCTGATTTAAGCATTAGCACGATTTCAGAAAGATGTGGATTCAATAGCCAGCATTACTTTAGTCAAATCTTTCGGAAATTGACTGGACAATCACCGAGTGACTATCGATTAAAGGAGACATACCGTTGAATAGAAGTTCTTATCAATTATATATAAGCGGTGCGATAAAATTGGGGGTAAGCTTTGGGGTTGTTAGTCTATTAGCGAGGTGGATAACTGGCAATACGATCCTCTCTTCTCCAGAAACATTAATTAAATACGGATTAACTGGTGGAATTGGCTATTCTTTAATGGGGGCTTTAGCGCTCATATTGTTTGGATTTTTAGCCAAAGTCATTAGAGAAAAATTTCCCGATGAGCAAACGATTGGAGATGTACTGAGAAAAAAATTATCACCAAGCGGCTACTGGTATGTCATTACAATTCTTCTCATTACCAGCCTGCATTCCTTATTTATCCAAGCAATGGGAGCGGGAATCCTCATTCATATCCTGTTCCCTATGCCTGTTTTTATAGGAATGCTATTGTTTATAGGCTTTTGTTTTTTTGTAGGCGGTGTTGGTGGAATGCAGCGGCTGCACCAGTTATCAGGTGTTAATGTCTCATTGATCTTCGGCGCTGTTTTAGTCATTCCTGTCTATTTTTATATTCAGGAAGGTGTCCACCCTGTTTATGAAGGAATTAAACTTTTTCATCCTTATATTTTATTCTATAAAAATACAGATTCGATTTGGTTTATTTTCACAGCGATTTTGATTGGCTTTGGACAGGTCATAATTGATCGAGCAACATGGCAGAGATTATTTATCATCAAAAAGGAAAAAGTTCAAATGACCTTTACTCTAGCAGGAGTAATATGGGCCACAATCCCATTAGCTCTAACCTCCCTGCTAATGATTATTATGTTTGGCAGAAGCTATAAAGATATTTATTCGTTACTGTTTGAACTTGTTGATAAAATACAATCAACCATGCTAATTGTTTTATTTGTTTTATTTTGCTTTAGTGCGATTTCGTCAGCAATTAGTGCAGAACTACATGCGACGACTACCTTAGTTGTAAAAAATATTATTGAATTATTTCGTCCTTTATCTGACCATGAAAGATGGAAATTCACTTATATTTTTTCAGGAAGCATTTGTATATGTTTACTAATAATCGTGAGTATTTTTAAACCTACTCCGCTGCAATTATTGTTTTTCTCTGGGAATATTTACGCTGCCATCATTGTACCGATGTTATTTATTATTCTAAGTAACAAATCGATTCCAGCAATCATCCCCTTTTCCTCTTTGATTGGCGCCTTAGGGGGCTTTATATTTATTCCTATGAATAATAACTTAACGATCATCTGGATAAGCTTCATAATTTCTGGTGTTGTTTGTCTATTGGTTTTTATTTTCCAAACAGTATCCACTAGGATAACGCATTAATAGAAGATTGGAGGGAAGCAACATTGGGAGAAAAGCAAGTCATCCTTGATGATTCATTCTCGGATAACACAGATTTATTACCAACAAAACTGGAAGCTAGAACATGGAAGTTTAGCCATTACTTCTCCATTTGGATAGGTTCGGTTCATAATGTGCCATCCTATGTTACCATTGGCGGTTTCTTTGCGTTAGGATTATCCATATGGCAGGTATTTTTTATCATTATGATTTCATCGATAATACTCGCCGGAATGATGGCATTGAATGGTCATGCAGGGGGGAAATATGGAATCCCTTTCTCAATCCTGCTCCGTACCAGTTTTGGTCGCAAAGGAGCAATTATTCCAGGGGTATTAAGGGGGATAATCGCAGCCATTATGTGGTTCGGTCTGCAAACGTATGCTGGAAGCCTTGCCGTAACTATTTTAATTGCAGAATTTTGGGAGCCCTATCCAACGTTAGGAGCAGATTGGAGTTTTTTAGGATTATCTTTAGCCAACCTTATATCCCTTCTCCTCTTTTGGATGATTAATGTCTTTTTTATTTTTGCAGGGGTAGATGCCTTAGGAAAGTTAACTAAGCTACTCTCTCCCTTGGTATTTGTCGTTTTTGGCGGAATGTCCATTTGGGCCATTAATTTAGCTGGTGGAATCATCCCAATCTTAAACTTTAGCGAGAAAGGTGTAGAAGGAAATAGTATTTTGATTATCCTAAGCTGTATTTCAGCGATATTAGCAACATGGGTGGCACAAATACTAAGCGTTTCTGATGTTACAAGGTATTCTCGCACCAATAAAGGCCAATCATGCGGACAAATTGTTGGACTTCTAATTACCTATTTATTATTTGCTGTTGCAAGTATTACCATCATCGTTGGGTCTGAAATTGCTTTCGGAGTTCCAATCTGGAATGTACTTGAAGTGATTAATCGATTTGATAGCAAATTTGCCATTATCCTTTCTCTACTTACCATTTGTTTAACGACATTATCTGTAAACATTGTAGGTAACATTATCCCTGCAGGGTATCAACTGGCCTCCTTATCCCCGAAAAGATTAAACATTAAATCTGGTGCCTTCATTGGTACCATTATTGGATTACTGATTATGCCCTGGAAGCTGATGGAGAGCCCTACAAGCATTTTTACTTTTTTAAATATGATTGGTGGAATGTTAAGCCCTGTAATTGGTGTGATGCTTGCGGATTATTTTATTATCAAGAAAAGAGAAATCAATTTACAAGAATTATATTTTCCAAATAGTAAGAGCCGTTTCTCAAACGGAGTAAACTGGCCTGCGCTGCTTACCACTCTTTTCGCTGGGTGTATTAGCATGATTGGTAGATTTATTGATATCCTTGAGCCGATTTATAATATTTCGTGGTTTACTGGGATAATCGTTTCAGTCGTCCTGTATTTACTATTTATTTATTTGAGCAAACTGTTACACATCGGTAGAACAGATAAGGATTTGGCAAGTATATCAAAAGGGGGATGATATTTTCATCCCCCTTTTCTATTAATATCTAGCTAATGGAACCTGAAACCAAGTTACCTTGATAAAAGACTGCCTTACGGTTTGAACGTCTGGCAACTACTTCGGCAGAACAACTTGCATCTACTAAAATCATATTGGCTGCATCCCCTTCTTTTGGCCATTGCTTTCTGCCATCTTTGTCTAAAGGTGTCAAACCACCAGTAATATATTTTAATGCTTGAGAGAGAGAAACTTCATCTGTCCATCGACACCGTTCAATTAGTCGGCCAACCCTTTCAAGAACGTCTCCATTTCCAGTCGGCCACCACGAATCAAAAATATTATCGTTTCCTACGGCCACATTAACACCACATTCTGATAGCAAGCTTACTGGAGGTATGTTTCTACCAATTGGGAGGCTCGTAACAATCGAAATACTTGCCTCCCTTAATAACTCTGCCATTTCTATGGCCTCTTCCCTTGATACATCTCCAAGCCCAAAGGCATGACTGATTGCTACTCTTCCTTCCCAGCCTGCTTGCTTCGTTAAATAGGCAAGACGTTTCATTGTAAAAGTACCTAAGTGACCAGGATCATGTAAATGCAAATCAATATCGGCATCACCTTCAACTGCTAAATCCATTAACTGTACCAATGATGCTTCAATATTATTGTCGACCGTTGCTGGATCGACAGCTCCGACAATCCCTGCTCCATTTCTCAAGGCTTCCCTTACAAGCTCTACTGTTCCTGGACGGAGCAAGCCATGCTGGGCAAACGCAACAATTTCAGAGCTTATTTTATTGGAATAAGATTCTAGAGCGTGCTGAACACCTTCTAAATTCTGCAATTTCACCTCAGGATATATATCAACATGCGTTCTGACATGGGTGGATCCGTATGATAGTAATACTTCAAGCAAGGCTTCAGCACGTTTTTGTGTGCTAGATGAGATAGAAGCTAGGATATTCTTTTCAATATCACAGCGTTCAATTACGCCTGAAGCAGGGATACAAGCCCGCCATTTATCACCCATATAGGTTTTATCGAGGTGAACATGCTTTTCGATGAAAGAAGGAAGCAAAAGCATTCCTTTTGCATCTATTACAGGTAACCCAAATTCAAATGGCTCAGAAGGTTTTATTATTTTTGAAATTTTCCCATCCTCTATTAATAAATGACACATCTCAGTCATAGTTCCTACAACTCTTCCATTTTCTTCATTGTACCCTGTTTCGATATGTGCATTCTTTAACCAATACTTGTTATTCATTTCTATTCATCCTTTCATTGTTAACTACCACGATAAAAGAGGTTACCCAAAATGGATATCCCTCTTGTAAGCTGTATCTTATTGGATTGACACATCATTTATTTCTAAATAGCCTGATGGACTAATAGAAAAACCTTTTACGTCTTTTCCAACAGCCGCTAAATTTTCAATAACTCGAACAGGAATATAAACTGCCTCTTTCATTTCTATTTCTTGTGACTGCGCATATAGTTCTTTTCGTTTTTCTTGGTCTTTTTCACTGCGTGCATCTTCTATTAAACTATCGACCTCTTTATTACTGTAAAAGAAGGTATTCCCCGCTCCACCCTGCGAGCTTGTATGGAAAAGGTTATACTGATTATAATCAGCATCACCGGTAGCATTTCTCCAGCTAAGGATAAACATCTCAGAGTCACCCTTATTTACTTGGTCAACAAACGTACCGTACTCCAACACCTGTATTTTTATTTTGACACCAATACCTTTTAACTGTGATTGCAGTACTTCAGCCATGTTCACTCTTTCTTTGCTATCCATCGTTTTAAGTGTAACTTCAAAACCATTTGGATAACCTGCTTCAGCCAGTAATCTCTTTGCCTCATTTAGGTTATATTTATACGATTCCATATTAGGATGGTAACCGAAAACCTTTGAGCCTAATAAGGAATTAGCCCTTTTTCCCACATTATTATAGACACCTTTCATAATGGAATCCATTTCAACCGCATGAGCGATGGCCTTTCGAACCTTTTCATCATTAAATGGTTTCTTTTGAACATTAAAGCCAATATACTCTGTTCCATATCCTTCACTATGGTAAACATCGATTGCTTGGGAAGCCTTTACGGTATCCATCATTGGTACAGAAAGGGGTTCAGCTATTTGAGCTTCACCTGTTTCTAGCATGGAGATTCTAGTTGTTTCCTCAGGTACAACCTTAAATACGACTTTATCGACCTTCGCCTTATCTCCCCAATAACTATTGTTGTTTGTTAATACAATTTCTTGTCCAGGTGTCCATGATTTGAAAACAAATGGACCTGTCCCATTTGGTTCTTTAATAATGCTTTTCCCGTATTTCTCGATCGTTTTTGGACTAATAATCCCGCCTTCATGACTAGCCAAAATAGAGAGTAATGGAGCAAACGGCTCTGTTAAAATAAAATGAATGGTGTAGTCATCAATTACCTTTACTTCTTTTACCATTTTAAAAACAATAGCTCTAGGAGATGCCACCTTTGGATCTAAAAGTCGATCAAAGGTAGCTTTTACAGCATTGGCATTAAAAGCTGACCCATCATGAAATTTAACACCTTTTCGTAATTTAAACTCCCATGTCGTATCATCTAGTTGTTCCCATTTTTCCGCCAGCAATGGCTGGATTTCAGCATTATTATCACGGCCAACTAAACCCTCATAGATTTTGCGATGGGTAACACTTGCTGCATTGATTGTTGACATAAACTGTTGGTCTAAGTTTTCAGCGTCTGACAATCGAGCAATGACTAATGTACCCCCGTCCTTAGATTCTGTGCTTTTACCATTGCTTTTTGTGCTGACATCTTTACTTGTCGAACAGCCGGTAATGACAAACACCATCAACATTATCAGAAAAAATCTACCTAACCCCCAATTTTTTACCATGGAATCTACCTCCTGAATATTTTTATTATCTTTATAACCGTTTGTCTAATTATAAAAAATATTCAGATAATTTTATTTCGAAAATTTTTACTTTATTTTTCAATATCTTTACTACTTTTGTTGATTTCAGATAGAATCCACTATTTTGAAGGACGGAGGAAATAATTCTCTTTCTGTCAATTGCTGATAATCTCTTTCTAAATATCCTTTTCTCATTTTGTTAAAATATTGTTGTCCCTTGGTTTTCATTTCTTCTAAATCAAAATTAGGTATTTTTTGATCCTTCATTACAACCCTTCCATTAATAATGGATAGTTTCACGTCTCTTCCTGTTCCGCTCACAATCATAGTTCGGATTGGATCGTCGAGAACTCCCAGATGATATCCACTTAAGTCAATTGCAATAATATCTGCTTTCGCTCCAACAGCTAAACGGCCGAGGTCATTTCTCCCTAGGAACGTAGCTGCCCCAAGTGTGGCCGCCCGGAAGAAATCGGCGTATGTTGAACCCTCTACTTCTTTTTCAATGAATCGGGAAAACATGCTGCCTGTTCGAATGTTTTGAAATATATCTGGAGGATAGGTATCTGTTCCTAGCGCTAAATTAATACCTGCCCGTTTATATTTAGCAAATGATTCTAATGCCGAAGCATGCCTGCCAATGATTAAAGGACAATGAATAACCGTTGTATTTGTTTCTTTCAGAAGTACTATATCATCACCTTTACCTGAATGTGCTTCACTATATCCAGCAATAAAGTGAGCATGCGGAATTCCTGTTTTTGACCCTAAAAAACCAAGGTCATATAAATAGCGAATAGGAGTTACACCGTGCTTTTCAACAATGGTATGATATTCATAGGATCCTTGTGCTGCATGAAGCTTAATTGGCACTCCTAATTTATCACTATAGTATTTTGTTTGTGTCAAACTTTCTGACGTTTGACACTCAATTCGTTCGGGTGCCAGCATCCCCCTAACTATTCCATCATAAGCTCCGTCAAATTCTTCTACAAATCTTACAGCATCATTTAATCCAGCTTTTCCTGCTTCTTCATCCCAGTACAGCTGGATAGTACCATCAGGTTTTACCACCCTGATTCCAGATTGGTAGCTTGGCCCAAGATAGATTCTTAATCCCAAACTTCCAGCATGGTTTGCTGCAGCAGCAAGCTCCTCATACGTTTCTGCCCATTCTTTATAAAGTACCGAAGTAATTGGCATCGCAGTAGTAACACCATGGAGAATCAGTTGTGAGTAGGCATAAAGGGATTTGAAATTTTCTTCTTTAGCTGTCATTACTTCATGATGTCCGTTTTTTATATATTGTTCAGACCAAAGCAGGTTATTCTGTCTGTTTGTCCTTGCCTCTAAATGTAAAATATCATGGTCAATATCACCTAATGCATTTAAATCGATAAACCCTGGACTAATGACGGAGTTCCCCATATCGATTACCTTATTCACTGTGCCAAGGTAATTTTTGCCGACAAAGATTATCTTATCATTTTCAAAAACAACTTCCGCGTTTTCAATTAAGACGTGGTCTTCTCCATCGTAACCAATAACGTACCTTCCCTTTAATTTGGTTTTCAATTCAATTAACTCCTTTCATTATTCAGAAGTAAGCTTATTTAGACTCCCATAAGTATCATTATAAAAAAAATTACTATTTTATATATTCGAAATCATTACCCTTTTTTATAATATTTCTACTTCTTAGTGATTAAATAAAGATAGTAAGCTACAATTTTTTTTATAAACTTCGTCTTGCAATCTCCATTTTAATTTATTTTCACTGACAAAAAAATTTCGTCCACCGCATACGTAGACGAAACTTTTGGGGTATCGTGTAAATTTAGCTATTTCTAATCAACAAAATTAGGCTGATTCTTCAATAGTTGTGGTGTTTTTGTCCTCTTTTGCTTTAGCCTTATAATCCATCATATATTTTATGATAAATAATCCTCCTACCATGAGATAAGAATAGAAGAACGGCATTAATGCAGGCTGAGCGAATCCGACTGCCCCTGAATGGATAATTCCAGATAGAGACAATAGAGCCGCAATTCCAGCTGCAATGGCAGCACGGATTGGTTGATCTTTAATGGAAAATATCGCTAAACATCCCCACAACAAACTACTTATTGGAGCACCGTTACCTAAGTGAATCATACCGTTATAATACACACCGTGGTGAGACATAGCTTCAGCGGTAACTTTAGCTCCTGTAGTTCCTGCGGAAGTTAAAACATTATTTGCAAGGGATAATGCCCAGTTTCCGATCCATGGGAACAAACAAACAAATATTACTGGGACTTCGAGTTTAGGTGTTTCACGAACAACTTGGTTTGCTGTTACGATACCAACATATACCAATATTGGTACAATTGCAGCGACAGGAATGACAGCTAATAAGAATGAGCCTAATCCAAAGAGAGAAATAATTAACATTGATAAACCAGTGGCGATAGAGTAACCAAGTCCTGCTCCCATTGACTTCCAGCCTGCATGTCCAATATATACAGTTACTGGATATGGATTACCAAAACAAGCTCCAATCGAAGAGGAAATACCGTTTGCTAACATTACTTGACGAGTTTTATATGGGTCCCCCGCCGCGTGAGCACTTTCAATATTTTCTAAATCAAAAATATAGTTTGCTAGTCCAAGTGGGACAGCAGATGCTAAATAAGGAAGCGCATGTGGAATGCCAGAAATCCAGCTATCAATATGCAAGGTAGGAGGATTAAATCCTAAACCGTGCAATGATGCGGTAATCGCTTCAGGACTTTGTAATCCAAAGACCCAGGCCAAAATTGTACCAGCAGCTAATAAAAGAAAACCGGTAGGGATTTTTGCGAATATTGGCGATTTACCAAACCAGTTAATAAAAATGATAATAAGTACAACAAAAGCTACCAACGGAGTTTCAAAAGATTGTAACATTGGGTTCATGGCAAGCAATAATAAACCAAGACCAGATAAACACGATAAAAGTACCGTTCTTGGAATAATTCTTCGAAGTGTATCGCCTAAAAACGCGCCAATAATTAAGATCATTGCTTCAAATAAGCACCAAACAAGTGCAAGTGAGAAGGCAAATTCCGCATTCTGTGTTTCCGTAAATACTGGAAGGATTACTAAAAAAGTAACCGTAAAGATGGATGGCGCACTAGGGCCTGACGGCAAAGCAGTTATGTCATTTCTACCTGTCTTTTTAGCTAAAAAATATCCAAAGACAAAGTAACAACAGCTTGCTAAGAAGATGCCAAGACCAAAACCTGGAACGATTCTTCCGTATACAATTTCTTCAGGAAAACCAACTACAAAAAGTAATAATGATATCATTGTTAAAAGATTTGTTAAATTGTTAGCAAGTAAACCAAAGTATGCAGCCCAGTCACCCTTATACCATAATTTTAGACTTTGATTCATTTCGTTTCACCTCTTATTTTTTTGTAATAGTACGTAGTGGTCCTGAGAGATTATCCAAAATTCGAATAACCCAATGTAAATCTTTCTTATACCTTGTATGAAAGTATCGGTCCTCCTTTTGCCTCTTACGAGAGAAAGTTCCCTTCGTAGGGGGAAACATATAATAAACATACTGTAAAAATTCCAACCATCACGAAAGCCCTTACAATGAAAATTTTATTAGGAAATGCTAATTACGTCATTGTCCACTCAAACCAAAAAGGAAGGATATCAATTAGGCAAGTTATACAATGGATTTTGTACAAAATATGTCATCTAAATAAGAAAAAGCAGTCAACCATAAAGAGGGTTGACTGCTTTTCTTTTATTCACCAGCAGGACAGAAATCCTACTTCTCATTTTGTTTGTGAAAATGCTCAAATAGATGATCACAATCTTCTCTTTTTTCTACTTTGATCATGTTAAGCACACTTGTATCTTCTCCTGTTAAATATTTGCGTAGGTGCATATCAGAAAAACCATAATCATGAGCATCATCTCTTGTGTTACAATAATGAACTTCTTTAACGCCTGTCCAAATGATGGCTGAGACACACATTGGACATGGTTCACAAGTTGCGTATATTACACAATCAGATAAATCCATGGTTCCAAGTTTCTTACAAGCTTCTCGAATAGCAACCATTTCTGCATGTGCAGATGGATCTGTATCTCTCATCATCGTGTTACTTACTGCAGCAATCACTTCATCACCACGGACAATTGTTGCGCCAAATGGACCTCCAACTTTATTGTTCATTCCTTTAATTGTTGCCTCTGCAGCCATTTTCATATAATCCATAATCAAATTCCTCCTATTATTTATTGAACATAAATTTTAATAAATATCCTTAAAAATTTTGACTATGCTTCTACAAAAAAACTATTGGTTATTCGGTTTACTATACTTTCCAAAAATAGTGTATAGAATAAACGATACAATCAAACCACTAAAGAATGCAAAATCATTCATTTTAGCTAAAAGTGGTACATTCTTAAGAAATGCACCTGACATTGGAAGAATAAAGCTCACTGCTAAAACACCCATTGCAATTGGATTATAGCCGTTCTTATACTCTCCATAACTGCCTTGTGGTACATAAATATTATCAAGGTTTAGCTTTCTCTTACGATGAATATAGAAGCTGGAAAGCATAATCCCTGCAATTGGTCCAAAGATGGATCCAATAAAGCTATAGAAGAAGAACAATGTTGTTGTGCTAGATACAAGCTTCCATGGTAAAATTAAGGTTCCAACAATCGCTGTCAAGATACCTGCTGACTTTACAGTAAATCTTTTTGGAAATAGAGATGTCATTTGTAATCCTGAAGGCAATAGGTTTGCAAACACAACAAACGCCGTTGCGCCAACGTTTAGGGCTAATATTAATACTACTACAGAAAATGTATTTTCAATTTTATCAAGCGCATGAACGATATTGAAAATAGGCTCACCAAACGCAATTTCAGTACCAGCAATTAACGCAACACAAGTGATGGCAAAGAGAATATACGAGAAAATAAATCCTAGTGGTAACCCAATAATAACGTCTCTTGGCGATTTAGCTCGATGAGTAAAATCAGCCATGTTAACCACTGGACCGGCCCAGTTAGATACTAACGCACTTACGCAGGCTATAAAAACAAGTGGGCTAGAGGACGGATCTTTCGGTACATACGATAAGATTGGTCCAAAACCACCCGCCATGTTGATTGCCCAAACTGCTGCACCAATGATAAATACGTAAACAACCGGCGAAGACCAGTTTCCAAATTTACCTAATACATTCATTCCACCTAGGAACAATAGAACGGTAATCGTCCAAAGAATGGCATAGGAAATCATCGTAGGAACAGTTAAGCCAAAAATATTAAAATCTCCACCTAAGGACATATAATTCGGAATGAATCTCGCAAAAATAACATTCAAAGATTCCGCCCCAACGACAGTGGTAGTACCAAAGAATACCAAACCTGCTATTAGACCACGACATAACGCAGGGATGATGGCTCCTTTTACTCCGAAGGTATCTCGAAGCAGCATAGCAAATGGGAGGCCATACTTTGATGCTGAATAACCGTTTAAAACATAAAATGTTGATACAATAACTGCTGAAAGCATGACGGCTAATAGTACTTGCTTTGTATTTAATCCTAGAATAAAGAATCCTGCTACTGTCATATAAGACATGATATTATGGACGGCGCCCATCCATAGTGTCGTATAGTTTGATATGCCCCAATCTCTTTGGCTAGGCTTCTTTGGAAGTAAATCATCTGAATAACCATATGATTTATATTTATCATAGGCTTCTTCAATTTTAGCTTCTTCCATATTTACATCTCCTTGCTTAGCTATAAAATTTGTTCATTACTTTACAATATGAGTTCCTGCGCCTTCATTGATTGCTTCTTTTAAGCTTTCTGGGTTTGTGATAATGACCCTCGAACCATTTTTTTCTAAAAAGCTTAAGCTAGCCTCAATTTTAGGAAGCATGCTTCCTGGAGGAAAGTGGTTTTCAAGTACATATTGTTTGGTTTCTTCAACCGTAATCTTTTCAAGTGCCTTTTGATTTGGCTTGCCAAAGTTAATACAAACTCTTGAAACACCCGTGGTAATGATCAATGTTTCCGCTTGAACCTGTTCTGCGAGTAGACTCGTTGCAAAATCCTTATCAATGACAGCGTCAATTCCCTCAAACGCATTGTTATTGTTCCTTACTACAGGTATCCCGCCGCCTCCAACAGCGATGACCACAAACCCAGCTTCGATTAATGTTTTAATCGCATCTTTTTCAACAATGTTAATTGGTTTTGGTGAAGGGACCACTCTTCGATAGCCGCGGCCTGAATCTTCTATGAAACTCCAGTCTGGATGTTCTTTTTTCATTTCTTCAGCCTGCTTTAGTGTAAAAAATGCCCCTACAGGTTTTGTCGGATTTTTGAAATTGGGGTCATCAATACTCACTTCTACCTGTGTAATAACCGTAGCGACCTTTTTGTTAATACCCCTTCTGGCAAATTCATTGGTTAAGGCCTGTTGAATTTGATAGCCAATCCCACCTTGCGTATCTGCTCCACAATTGACCAGCGGTATCACCGGCATACCGGCTACTTCGTTGGCAATTTCCGATCTTCTTAGGCCAAAGCCTACCTGTGGTCCATTGCCGTGTGTGACTACAACATTGAAACCTTCTGCTACCATATCTGCAATATTAACTGCGGTTTCACATACTGCTTCATATTGGTCATTGACAGAGTCAAGACCATTTTCTCGGACTAATGAGTTTCCTCCAATTGCAACAATCACTAATTTTTTCATCATTTTTCCCCTTGGTTTAATTTGCTTATTTCTTTAGCAATTCAAGAGATTGGTCCTTATGCAAATGATATAACGGGTTAGCTGGATCATTTGCAATCGCATTCTCTATTGCTTCAATTGCTTCTTGATGTTTACCAAGCGACCTAAGGCTATTTGCCTTATGAAATGAAAAATCGTAGCGATTTGGCTTTAGTGCCAGCAATTTATCCATTTCAATAACTGCTTCTTCGTGTCTGCCTAGTTCTCTTAAGTAATTTGATTTATGATAACGATAAAAAGTCTCAACAGGGTTTAATTCACAGGCTTTATCGTATTCTGATAGAGCCTCATCTGGTTTCCTCATTGCTCTTAAACAGTTGGCTGTATAGAAATAGAAGTCTAGATCCATAGGGTCTTGTGATAATGCTTTGTAGTATTCCTCTAGCGCTTCCTCGTATCTCTTTTGTTCTTGTAAGAAATAGCCTTTGTAGTAAATCAAATCAAGGTTATGATTATCATCTTCTAGACCTTTTTCTATTTCTGAGATGGCCTCTTCATACTTATCAACTCTGGCAAGTTTTTTTGCCTTTTTGATAGATTCACTTTTTACGATATATTCTTTATTCAAGATGTTTACAATCTTTTGGTGCCCCATTTCTTGAGCATGCTCCAGCGCTGACTTCCCGTCCCTATCTGGAAGATTTACATCTGCTCCTGCTTCCACGAGCTCTTGAATAATATCAGAATAAAGCCTGCCGCCATTACCTAATATCACAGACTCTAGAAGGGCGGACCAGCCTAAATTGTTCACATGATTTACCGGAACCCCAGCATCTAAGCAGACTTGGACCGTCTTTAAATAGCCTTTTTCACTAGAAGGTAACAATGCCGTACCCCCAAATCGATTAACACTGTTTAGGTCTGCACCAAACTTAAGCATCATACTTAAAATTTCATGAAATCCGTTCGCACCAGAACATATAAATGGAGTTAATTGGGTAATATCTCTCGTATTGACTTCGCTTCCAGCCTCTAGTAACAATTTCACTACAACAATTTGGTTTTTTTGTACAGCCGCCATTAAGGCTGTCCGGCCGGCCGCATCCTTATAATCAATGCTGGCTCCTTCATGTAAGAGCTTTTCTACAGAAACATAATCCCCCTGCTCACTTGCATGAATAAGTTCTCTGTCCATGGTATTACTTTCCAAGTTCATTCTCTCCTTTAGCTGTATTTAAACAGGAAGTTATTAAAATACTAAAGTATCAGTTCTGGTCCTAAACAAATTAGGACCAGAATTAATTATTGAATGTTTTGACTTAAAGTAAGCAGTGCCTTTTCAAAAGCTTCAACTGGAGGATTAGTGATTCCTGCTCCAATCATTCCAATTCCAGCTTCCTTATGGGCTATTGCCGTATTAATGATTGGCAGGATTCCAGTTTGAACAACCTTCCGAACATCGATTCCAGTCGGAATACCCATGAAATTTAGCAATGGAATCGTTACGTTTGGATTTTCTGCTGTTGTAATTTCTTTCATCTTTTTAGAGTAGCCTATTGCATCATCTATTGTTCCGCCTACAAGGGCAACAATTGCAGGAGCTGTAGCCATTGCAAATCCACCAATTCCATATGTTTCTGTGATTGCGCTATCCCCAATATCCAATCCAGAATCTTCAGGTTTATACCCGGCAAACATTGGACCAATTACTTTTTGCGCCGGACCTGTAAACCATGTATTTCCTGGAATTCCACTTACACGGATACCAAATTCAGTACCATTACGTGCCATAGTTGTCACAATCGTACTATTTTCAATGCCATGTGCTGCGTCAAGAGCACATTTTGCAAGGGCCATCCAAGTTGGACCAGAGAAATAATCACTGCTTGCAACAAACTCAAAAACTTCCCGCTTTTGTTCAAGTGTAAAATCTGTTTGAATAATAAAAGGTGTTAACGCTTGGATTAAAAGCGTTGTTCCGGCAACGTTACGGTTATGACACTCATCACCCATATGAAGGGCTTGTGCCAGCATTAAACGCAAGTCAATTCCATTCGGATTTAACTTCATCGCTGTACTTAGGATTGGACCGAAAACATCACGCATCCAAACTAAACGGTCAATAACACTTTGGTCATTAGCACCCATTCGAAGGATTTTTGACAGCTGCTCACTTAAGTTTGTGTAGGCAATATTGCCATAGGTCTTATTCTCTACAATGTGCATGTACATCGAAGCAGATGTTACACCAGCCATAGAGCCGACACAGTTGTGCTCATGACACGGGGAGAAGGTAATTTCGCCAGATGCAGCAAGCTCAGCAGCTTCTTCTAAATCCCTTGCAAGGCCTTCAAATAAGATTGCCCCAGTCACAGCCCCCCTCATCGGACCATTCATTTTATCCCAAGTTATTGGAGGTCCTGCATGAAGAATCGTTGTTTTCGTCATACCTGGTACACAATCAATTGCTTTTTCAAAACCAATTAATACTGGTTGTGATTTAATAATTCTTTCGACAGCTACCTTATTTGCCACTTCAATCTTTTCAAGAATTGTTGGATCCTCAAGCATGTCTAGTGCTGCAATAAGTTCTGTGTTCCCTCTGCCTGGCGGAGTCCACTCTAGATGAGTTACTTCTGTATTTTGCTTTACTAAATCACCCTTAAAGGACTCGATTCCCACATTAATAACATTAAGTTTTTGATTAAAAAGCTCATTTATTTTACTCATTGATTATTCTCCCTTCACGACAAATTCTCTTGCCAAAAGACCTGCATTCTGACTGCTGCTGGCATGTGTTGCACCTGCAGCTAACAGCTTTTCTACCTGTTCATCAAGGTTTTGAGGATCCAGTTCAGTTCCAAGAACGTATCCGATAATTTCAAGATGTCTTCCTTCTTGTTCGGCATTTTGCTTTGCTTCTATTATTGCAGGAAGCATTGCCCCAACTGGATCTTCGTGTGCACCATACCCTAAAACAAAGTCCATGACGATTACACCAACGGATGGATCTTTCGCTTCTTGGATAAATCTCGAAATTCTTGTGGACGGATCAATCATTGGATGTGGCTTCCCTTGTGTGAACTCATCATCACCAAAATCAATAAATGTGTGTTCTTGGCTTATATTTTTATCTTTTAAGCGATAGTTAGGGTCTCTTTGGATATTGCTATAGACATTATCGAACTTCTCCATTGCGGCATGCATAGCCTCATCACAAAGGGTACCGCCGCTGAATAGTCCGCGAATATATTTTTGTTCTGGTGTTAATTTGGTGCGAACCTCTTCAATTAGTGGAATGTTTAATGCCCGTTTATTAATTTTGCTTTCATCGGCACCAGCCAATAATACCGCTTTAAGTGCAGCCTCTTTAGACATTTTCGCAAAATGGCCGCCAGCTTGTCTGACCTTCCCTTCATCTCCGCCAACAAACCAAACAACTACAGGTTTCTTGCATTGTTTGATTTGCGCTAATACTTTCTCTTCAACACTTGCAGCAGGTGGCTTAGAAATAAGGACTATCACTTTAGTTGCCTCATCGTCTTCCAGAGCCTTGATTCCATCAAGCATCATGATTCCGCCAATTTCCTCTTTTAGATCTCTGCCGCCAGTTCCAATCATCTGTGTGATTCCGGCGCCGAATTCATGAATGCGGACACTTACCTCTTGACTCCCGGTTCCAGATGCACCCACAATACCAATGCTGCCTTTTCTTACAGCATTGGCAAAGCATAAAGCAACATTGCCAATAATCGCTGTCCCGCAATCCGGACCCATCATTAATAAGCCTTTTTCATGGGCCAATTTCTTTAATTCGATTTCATCTTCTATGCTTACATTGTCGCTAAATAGCATGACATGGAGATTGTTTTCAAGAGCTTTTCTCGCTTCTCTAGGTGCATACGCTCCGTTTACGGCAATCACCGCTAGGTTAGCTTCAGAAATACCTTGGGCAGCTGAAGCAATCGTTGAATACTTGACTTCACCTTTCTCAGTGGAGGTATCCTTTTTTGTCAATAATTCATCAATACTAATGAACGCGCTTTCACATATCTCAAGATTAGCAGCATTAACAACAATGATTAAATCACTTGAGTTTGCCTCTTCCACTTCTGGTGTTATTAATCCAACATTTTTCATTACCTCTTTATTCATTTCTGTACCCATTGCGATAATGGCCTGTTCAACGCCCTCTATTTGGTTCGCTTTTGTTGATAGTGACATCAAAGATACAGAATCGAAATAGGTGTTCTCTTTTACAATAGCTTTTACAGTCATAATTGACCTCCTACTTTAAGATTGGCTTTCACCCCAGAGACAAGACCTAAGGCTATATCTGTTCCTGATGAAGAGCCGATATTTAGTACTTTATTTAAAGAGAGATATAAGTCGTCTTCTTCTCCATTAAGTATGGAATGAACTAAGTGAATGATTGACTCTCTTACTTGACCAATGGATGCCTTTTTTAATGCCATATAGCTTATTTCATTCGTTAAGGTTTTTGCTTTCTGCAGCACTTCTCCACAAAATGATTGATGTGAATAGAAAGGGCTATTCCTCAAATTAATGATCGTAAATAATCCAACTAGGTAGTCATCTCCAGATGGAGTTAGTCCTGGACCAAGACCTATTAACGAAACAGCATGATGCAAGGCAATGGTCATTCGATTACTTAATAATTCGTTTAATAATAACTTGGTTCGTTCTTCGAGCATTCTAGACATTTCTATGTCAAAAAGACTTGGGGCATCTACTTTCTTTTTCATTCCCCCAGCTTTTCCGTGGATATCGATGTATTCTATCATTCTTTTTAAATTTCGAGAGATGTTTTCGGTGTTTGCAGGGTACTCCGGTAAAATACCTGCCCATTTCTCAGCTTGATTCGTAGATATGGCAAGTTTATTTGAAATGTGCAGCATTTTACTTTTTACATACACTACATCATTGACATCGATATTTAATTCCTCAAGGCTGGCAGAATTAATCACTAGCGTATTAGGTCCATTATCAATTTGGCTGCTGGCAATCGTAAATAATTCGCCATTTTCATTACAATGAATATTAATTGTATTTTTAAATGTGCTATGAACAAAACCAGTTAGGACAGAATTATTTATTCTTTCAATAAACTCAAGATCACCAGAAATTGCATTCCTCAATTGTGATACATCATTGATCTGGAACGTCTGTACATGCAGCCCCTTTCAAAGGATAAATTTGTAAGGTACAGTATAAATAAAGCACCAACTTCTTTTCATTTCTGTGAAAGGAAAAATTCGTTTAACTCTTATTTTAGTTTGACAAGATATGACCTTACATGTTTATTTTAGATAAATTGCATAAAAGCATCATCGTTTAAGCAAACCAAAAAAAATAGATATCATTTGTGCATGTTATACAATTAAATGTGTAGATTTTTTGACAAAGGAGTGATAATCTTGCTGACCGTTAAGGATTTATTTGAAATACAAGCGATTGATGGCTTAAAGATTGTTGCTGGGGAAAAAGGAATTGATAATGAAATCTCAATAGTCAATATCATCGAAAATCCCGAGGCATTTGACTGGCTTTCACCTAATGAACTCCTATTATCAACGGGTTATATTTTTAAAGATAACGAGGATTTGCAAATTAGAATACTTAACGAACTTTCAGCTATTAATTGTGCAGGACTAGTTGTCAAAATGAAACGATACTTTGAAAAACTCCCACAGAAAATGATTGATCATGCAAATGAATTGGGTTTTCCACTGATTGAGTTACCCTTTGAATATACCCTATCAAAGGTCATTTCTATTATTAATGAGAAAGCATCTGGCCGTTATGATTTATTAAATAGAAAGACCTTAGACATGCATAATTTATTTTTTCGAATTACACTTGAAGGCGGCGGGATTGAAAGGATTTCTTCCATGTTATCGGGATCTATTAATAATCCAATTATTTTCGTTGACCAGGATTGGAAGCTGCTTCACTTTACAGAACACCTAAATAATAAGGTACCACTTTCATACTGCTTTACTCTGGTTAAAAATCGACCTATTTTCAATAAAGAGTTTATTAATTCTGTCCCTAAAGAAATAAATGAAATGAAAAAGAGTATTCAACGCATTTATTACTTAGAAGGAATGGAAATAAAATGCCGCATCCTTCCTGTCGCAGTTGCAAATAATATTTATGGATATATTGTTGTATGGCAGACTGTCCAAGATTTAACGGAGTTTGACTTACTTATTTTAGAGCAGGCGTCAACTAATATGGCACTGGAACGTATAAAAGCAAAGGACATCGAGGAGGTAAAATTAAAAATCAAACAGGATTTCTTTGATGATTTGCTGACTGGAAAAATAACATCCGTCGATACAATTCACACCTTTAGTGAATTGCATGGATTAAATCCAAGTTACAGTTACTACTGTATAGTCATTAATTTAGAATCGGAGGAAGATGACGGTTATGATGATATGGTAGCAAGGAGGGTTCGACTGGAGAACAAAACCAGAAAATGTGTGGACTTAGTCTATAATCTTTCGAACTATTCAAACGCTGAGGTCACATGCTTTCATAGAAACAATCGTATAATTATAATGATTGGTCAAAATGACAATAAACCTTCTCTATCGGTAAATGAGGTAAAACAATACGGAAATACAATTTACAATGCATTTGAAAAGGAAATAAATAACACAACCTTCTTAATTGGAATTGGCCGTCAGTACGAAACCATTCATTCCCTTCATAAAAGCTTTTCTGAAGCAAATGAATCTATTCGACTCATGGAGAAATTTAATATCCGAGGGGGAGTATCTCACTATGAAGATCATTCCATCTATCACTTTTTAGACAGTAATATCAAAGACATAGAATTAGAAGAATTTTTCATGAAAAGCCTTGGGAAAATCTATGAGCATGACCATTTGCATGGGACGAGTTATATCATTACGTTAGAGAACTATTTTATTAATAACCTTAATATTAGTGAAACAGCAAAAGCGATGTTTTTACACAGAAATACGCTTATTTATCGTATCGATAAAATCAAGGAAATCTTAAATACTGATTTAAAAAACTCGGAGGAATTGCTGCAAATCCAATTAGCTTTAAAGATATTTAGACTCTTAAATAAAAAACTTCCAATCAATTCTTAAATCAGATGGGTCCCGTTCTCTATGAAACCTCGGGACCCGTCTATTTTATGTGAAAAGCAATCGATAAGCCCTTATTCCGTTAAATGATATTGAAGGAATTCAATCACTTGTTTAAATGCACCTTGGATAACTGGAATATCAAAATCCTTATCAAACACATGCTCTCCATTTGGAATTGTGATTAACCTAGTTTCAACCTTTTCTTTTATCAATGCACCTCTCATAAATACTGATTGTTCATAGGGAACATCCTCATCCTTTGTCCCATGTAACAGTAAGGTTGGTGGATAATCGCTAGTGATATTTTGCTTTGGGCAAAACTTTAAGAGTGCATCCTTATGCATTATTGGATTTATCCCCGTAATCTCTTGGATCCATACCCCTTGCTGTCTAGCATAAACATAATAAAGAAACCGCTGATCAATCGATGCCTCTGTAATCACTTGGTCGGAGATAAGCCTTCTAGCAAGTTCTTTAGGGACATTGTCCTTTTGTAAATAGAAACTGCTTGGATTTGTTGCCCATTTACCAATGATATCTCCATATCCGTAAAAAGAGACAATTGCACGTGGCTTATGAGTAAATGAACCCGTACAAAGCGCCAAAAAACCACCTGCAGAACTACCTACAACAGCTATTCTTTTTGGATCAATGGAAAATTCCTGTGGCCCTTCTGATTTTAACCACTGAAGTGCGTCTTGAACATCCTCTAGGATCTCTGGCAATTTTGTCTCGGGTGCTAGCCTATAGTCAATTGAAAACACTGCAAATCCATTATCATTATAGAGTTTTATCATCTCTTCACTTATTTCTTCTCTTGTTCCCCAAACAAGCCCACCACCATGAATATAAACTATAACAGGTGCATTATGATTGCTATTTCCATAAAAATCAGCCTTTATGGAAAAACAATCATTATTCTTATAAATAACTGTTTTCTTCATTTGTACTCTGCACGTCCTTCATGAAATTAAATTCGAATTGTTAGTTTGTAGATAAAGTTATTGTTTTTTAGTCTAACAAAACCCAAAGGGTAAACCATTAACTTGAACGAGATATTCCCTACTCTAATTTACGACATATTTTGCGCATATTGAATTGTACAACATGCCTAATTAACACCCTATATCTTTGGTATTGGTAAACAATAAAGTTATTAGAGTTTCCTACAAAGTAATAATATGGAAATTATAAAGGTGCACCATAATGAGAAATAGAACCTAAGACTTAGAGTAAATTACATCTGCGGATGATATTTAATAACCTATTATCTTGATAAACTATAAAAGCGGGATATTCCAAAACAATCCCAAGATAATAGGAGGTACATCAGTGAAAAAGCTAGGTCCAGTTGGGATGAAGTGGTTAAAGATCATTCATATTATATTAGTTGCTCTATTTTTTGGCGGAATCATGAGCTCCTTAGCCTTAAATTTCGGGGTTAAGCTAGCGACCTATGATGAAACGTTTGAAACATATAAAAGGATCATTATTATTAGTGATCAAATCATTAGAATCGGCGCTGTCGGAACGTTACTCGTTGGGTTTTTATATGGAATGTTTACCAATTGGGGGTTTTTTAAACATCGATGGGTTACGGTGAAATGGATTCTTTTTGTCGGCCAAACCATTCTAGGGATCTTTATTGTCGACAAATTAATGATGGCGAATATGGCAATCTTGGAGACCGAAAAAGCTAGGGCATTAGTTAATCCAGAATTTATCCAAAACCAAACCATACGGCAATATGCAATTATTATTCAAGTAGCCATAACGATTTTCATATTCTGCATCTCAGTATTTAAGCCTTGGAAAAAGAAGAAACTTGTTGCGAAGCACTCTAGTTAAGGCAAGTATGCTACCCTTAGTATAATTTTGTATAAACACTTGAAATTTTCCAACTATTTGTTTACCCTTTTGAAGAGTAAGGGGGAATTCGATATGATTAGAAAGCTTACAGACCAAGATCATGATCAGGTATTCGCTTTTTTAAGTGAGGAACCTTCTATTAATCTATTTATCATAGGGGATATAGAGGCCTTTGGATACACTTCGGAGTCTCAGGAAATTTGGGCCGAATTTGATGAACACAACACGATTAAAGCCGTTCTCCTAAGGTTTCATCAATCCTTTATTCCTTATGCAAAGGGAGAATTCGATACAAGCGGTTTTGTATCGATTATGAAACACTACAGACAGCCCATTCTTCTATCCGGTAAATCCGATATTGTAGCAAAATTCGAAGCTTATGATGACCTGCATCTTGGTAAAAAGCAAGTTACTTACTTTGCTGAATGTAACACGGATGAATTCCTGTCTCCTGATGATGTCGTATATCAAAAGGCTAGTCTGGAAGATGTAGATCAAATTTTACAACTCCGCCAAACCATTGAGGAATTTCATGTCAGAAGTGATGCCAGGGACGTATTAATACAGTCAATGGAATTCAATACATCTAGAACCTATTTTACTGAGGAAAATGGTATCATTACTTCTTGTGTTTCAACCGCAGCGGAAAATTCTATTTCAGCGATGATTGTAGGGGTTTGCACAAGGAAGGAATATCGCAGTAAAGGCCTGGCAACTTCCATCATGCAAAATCTTTTTCAGGATGTCCTAAACGAAGGGAAAACTCTCTGTCTTTTTTATGATAACCCTGAAGCTGGACGAATTTATAAGCGCCTTGGCTTTAAAAATATAGGAATGTGGACCATGCATCGCTGATGGTCCAAAGGCGTTGGACTACTAAATTATATTGAAGAATGCATAAAAGGGCATTCCCAAAGGCGAACAGTAACAGTTGCTGTTCGCCATTTTAAAATAATGGCGATCCGGAGTTACCATTTCGATAAATGCTCATCCCGCCGGTTGAGTGATCAGCTGTCGCAACCACATTCGTATCCTCTCTATTGAAGGTGAACTGAATTGCATCATTAAATGCGATTTCAAAGTCTTTAACCTCACTCATTGCCCCTACAATATCATTGTCATACCCTGCCCAATCAGCGTTTTTTTACTATACAGAATCTTTACATTTTATTAACAGAATCTTAAGAAGATTGGTTTCCTTTATTTAATACAATAAAGGGGAGTTTATAATTTGGAGGGAGTAGATGAGAGTGACGTTTAAGTATCTAAAGTATCCCCAATACGATAGTTCAATATTGGTCAGTGAGGAAAGGTTATGAGGATCGCCATTTTCACTGATACCTATGACCCGGATATCAATGGAGTTGCTCGGACGCTTAAATATTTCATTCACTACTTGGATAATAAAAAAATCTCTTACAAAGTCTTTGCACCTGATTCACTTTCAAACGAATATGTTTCTTCAAACGTTCGCCGCATTAAAAGTCTCTCTTTTTTCTTATATCCTGAGTGTCGCCTGGCTTTTCCCAATCTTTCTCGTATTAAATCAGAATTAGAAGAATTTTCCCCGGATATCATCCATGTCGCTACACCATTTAACATGGGACTTTGTGGTGTCTATCTTGCAAAAAAACTAGCTATTCCACTTGTCGGCTCCTATCACACTGATTTTGACCATTATTTGAAATTTTATGATCTTAGATTTTTTTCAAAAATCCTTTGGAAATATATGAATTGGTTTCATAAACCCTTTAAAAAATTATTTGTCCCTTCTAATGAAACGTTAACTCAACTCAAATGCCAGGGATTTGTTAATTTAGAAGTTTGGCCCGGTGGAGTTGACTGTCAGCTTTTTCACCCTTATTACGAAAAACAAGCTATTCGTGAGCAATGGGGGATTTCAAAAAAGTACCTCTTAACCTATGTAGGCAGGTTAGCCCCAGAAAAAGATGTAAAGACACTCTTAGCTGTAGCAAAAGCACTGCCGGCTGAGATCAATGAAGAAGTTCAATGGTTTGTTATCGGGGACGGTCCCCAAAGGGAAGAACTTCAAATAGAAGCGCCTGCGAACATGACATTAACAGGATACTTAACTGGCGAACAATTAGCGGAAATCTACTCTGCATCAGACTTATTCGTTTTTCCCTCTCCTACTGAAACGTTTGGAAATGTTGTGATTGAAGCACTTGCTAGTGGTACACCCGCAATTACCGCCAATTCCGGAGGCGTAAAAAATATTATTAAGGCAGGAGTAACAGGTTATTTGTGTGAAACCGGCAATGTAATTGAGTTTACGAACGCCATCTTGAAGTTATTAGAAAATGATGACCTGAGAAAGCAATTGGGGATAGAAGGGAGAAATTATGCGCTAACACAAAGCTGGGATAAAATCTTTTCCAATTTACTTTGGCATTATCGAGCCGTTATCGATGAACCAAAGATACAAAAATATGCCTGATTTGTTGTACGATTTTTTCCCAATATATTAATAAAGTAGAGGAGTGATAGAGTGGATACTTTTTCGCATATTGTTATAGGGTTTGGCATTGGTGCTCTTGCTCAAATCGACCCTGCCGTATCATCTAATCAGACCCTATCACAGGCGGTCATGTTAGGGGTGGTAATAGGTTCAAATGCTCCTGATTTTGATATCATTTACAGATTAAAAGGAAAAGGTAGCTATTTCAGGAATCACAGAGGCCTGTCACATTCCCTTCCAGCTCTTCCTTTATGGGGATTACTGGTTTCAGGCTTACTTTACCCACTCTTCCCCGTTTCAGAATTTCTTCCTCTCTTTTTATGGACGTTCTTAGCAGTAATTCTTCATGTCTTTTTTGATTTATTCAATGTCCATGGAACGCAAATCCTTCTGCCTTTTTCCCAAAAATGGATTGCCTTTGACGCTATCCCATTATTGGACCCTTACATTTTAACACTCCATTTTCTAGGGTTTGGATTACTCTTTTTCTACCAGGCAGGGATTATCTTTTTAATCATTTATGTATTCATATTTTTATACCTTGCTGTTCGAACTCTGTCAGCATTATTAACCAAAAGGCACCTACAGCAACATTTTATTAGAGCTGACCGTATAAAACTAATCCCGCGCATCACCCTATTTAAATGGGATATTTTTATCGAGACGAGGGAGGACTTTTTATTTGGAGTTTATTCAGATAATACACTCGACATAGAACATACTCTTGTCAAAAATATTGACTTTCCAGTATTGGTTTCTGAGAGTACAAATGACGAGTCCGTGTCAGACTTTCTTGCCAGTACATCGTTCGCTTATCCTTTTGTTGCTGTTAGAAAAAACGGCTACTTTGTTTATTGGAAGGACCTTCGTTTTCGTACCAAAAAATTCTTCCCGTCCCTTGCCATCCTGTTTATTTCCTCTGATTTCAAAAGAAAGAGTAGCTATATAGGCAAGGTAAGCTCTTTAAAACAATACAAAAAAGTGCTTCGCAGCTTAACGAATTCCTCGTCATCAATCAAATAAAAGTTTATAAAAAATGACCACGGTTCAAATACCGCGGTCATCTTTTAATATAGGGGGACGCATTTATTTCTTAGCTGCATCTTACCTGAACGATTCGGAGGTCAACGAAACAATAACGTTTGCATAAAATAAGGAATCCCTCCGTGAAGGGATTCCAAGCTAACTACATTACTTCCTTCTCTTTCCTAATGGTAGGAGAAGCAACGGTGATCCCTGTTGTCTCTTCAAAATTAAATAGGCTAGTTGGGATATCGGTAAAACGCTCTAATTCATTGTACGCAGGAATACCGTGATAAGACATATCTAAGCCCTCGTCTTCTTCTCGTTCTGTTGCTCGGAAACCCACTGTCTTTGAGCATACTTTCGCAATAAAAGTTCCAGCAATTAGCCCCCAGACAATGACCACTACCGCACCCAGTAATTGCACCTTTAAAAGCGATAAATCACCAGTCGTTAAAAATCCATGTGACCGATCAAATAATCCAACAGCAATCGTTCCAAACACACCCCCGAAACCGTGAACTGCCACGGCCCCCACAGGATCATCCACCTTTAAATAATCGACTAACAGAGTAGCATAAATAACGAGCAAGCCACTTAAAGCTCCAATCAAGATTGCACTCCATTCAGAAACATAAGCACATCCTGCCGTTATTGCTACCAAACCAGCTAATACACCATTTATCGTCATACTCGGATCGGCTTTTCCGAACTTTCGCATCGTCAAAAAGAGAGCTGCTGACCCGCCACTTGCTCCAGCTAACATTGTATTAATGGCAATAGGCGCTAGAGCTGAGCTAGAGGCATCTAATGTACTTCCTGCATTAAAAGCAAACCATCCGAACCACAAAATAAATGCTCCTGCTGAAGCTAACGGAATGTTACTTGGGGCAAACACATTAACGCTGCCATCCGAATTAAACCTACCTTTTCTCGGTCCCAGTAGCTTCGCCATAGCCAAAGCAGTAAACCCACCGAGTGCATGAATAGCCGCTGAACCCGCAAAATCCTCCATTCCTAACTTCGCCAGCCATCCTTCACTGTTCCAAATCCAATGTCCAGAAAGAGGATAGATAATCATACAAATGAGCGCAGCAGTGACTACATAGGCTTTAAAATTCATCCGTTCTGCTACTGCACCCGAAATAATTGAGACACACGCCACAGCAAACCCCATTTGAAAAAGAACAAAAGCAACACTTGGCAATTCAATAGAAAGTACAATTTTATCAGGACTTCCAAAAAGGCTGGTCCCAATGAACCCAAAGGCATCTTTTCCAAACATTACCCCAAATCCGATGATCCAAAACGCTAAAGCTCCAATGGTTAAGTCAACAAAAATTTTCATCGTAACATTAACCGCATTTTTCGTTCGGACAAATCCAGCTTCCAGTAAACTAAATCCGCCTTCCATAAACAAGACCATGGCTGCAGCAAGGACGACCCACACAGTATTTATATACATTAACTCCATATGATCACCCCTTATCATTCGCTAAATCATCAATATCATAGTCAATTGTCCCAGTCCGAATGTTATAAGCTTCTAGAATTGGATAAATATATATTTTACCGTCTCCATCTTCACCGGTCTGGGCAGAATGAACGATGGTTTGGATTGTGGACTCTACCAAATAGTCCGAAAGAACAATTTCCATTTTTACTTTTGGATGGAGTGTCACTTGATAATTTTTTCCGCGATACACACCTTGCGTATCTTTTTGTTTCCCTCTTCCAACCACCTGAGAAACAGTAAAACCTGTAATTCCTAGTTTTTTCAAACCCTTAATCGTATCTGTGAGCCTCTCCGGTCGAATGATTGCCTCAATCTTTTTCAAAGAAACAGCCCCTCATGTTATATTTCCTAACATCAATATGTTAAAATATATAACAGCCAGGTATTCTCCGTCAATATTAATTTTTGGAAATCGGAAAATTCTAAAATAATCAAGCCAATATCTCTTGCTCACTTGATTTTTATACTTCACAAACACAAAAACACACGGGCTATTTGATGCCTGTGTGTTTTAAAACTCTTTCAATCATTAATTGGGAAAGTAAATCTACTTCGTAGGTCTCAATAAAAAAAATCTTCCTTACTGCTAGGAAGATTTTCACTTTATTTAAAATAGAGATCATAGTCCTCATCGTTTTTAAATTCGATTGGTCCAACATCCATTTTGAATGTACCATCTGGAAATAAAAGTGGTGAAGCCTCTGAATGGTCTTTAGAGTATCGTTCGACATGTGCAACATTCATTGCACCAGGATGAGTAAAATCAATTTGGGCTATCGCTACCCAGTAGGCATTGTCATTACGCTCGAGCAGCGGGGCGACCACGACATTCCCCCTATGGTTATCCACAACCGCCTTAGCTCTCATAGAATAGAAACTTCCAACCCCATTCCCGACAGCACTATAGGCCGCAAATAATACATAGGCTAACTCATCTGTTTTATAGATTTCAATCGTCTCTTTCCCAAACTGTTGCGCATCACCGTCTAATTTAATATATGGAAAATGATTGGAAGTACCTAAATCACGGTAATATACCTTACCCGTCCTTCCATTTTTCATGACATAATAGCAGTAAAGATCAAGGTCTTTATTAGTTTCCCACTCTAAGCGTGCAGTGACTCGTTGTGACTTTTTAATATTTACTGTTTGTTTTTTCTTTAATTCAATTTTAGCAAGATTAACAATTGGAACGGTTGGTTCTTGTGCAATAACGGGCTGCTGAGTTTTTAATGGAGTTTCTGGTATATGTACAGATGATACTGAGGCTACCGGTTCTTCTTCCACTTCGACACCGAATGAATTGCATAATGCCGGAAGCCCCCCAAAATAGCCAGCCCCAACTGAGTTGAATTTCCATTGACCCGAATGTTGATATAGATCACCAATAACGATCGCCGTCTCATCTGAAAATGCATTAGGCACTAGGAATCGTATGATTTCTGAACCTGTTTGTGGATCAGAAATTCTCAGGTTAATATCAGTAACTTGTCGGAAGGATTGATTGGGTGAATAGATTGTCAGCGAAAAAACGACTTTTTGGATTTCCGCCGGAATTTTTCTAAAAAGAATCTGGAAGGGTTGGCGGGGAATGTTTTCGCCTTCTAATCTTGTTACCGCTCCACATACTGAGGAAGGTTGTCCGTAAAAAACAAAATCCTCATCATTCCTTACCTTTCCGTTTCCCGTCAATAAAAAGGCAGAGGCATCAATATCAATATTTGCCGATGTATTCCAGCTCAGCTCCACGATCACTTTTGCTAAATGTGGGTTTGTCTTTGTTACATCGGCTTTTTGCCCTTTAACTACAGAGAGTGACATCAAAAGACCTACTTTCTATTTAAAGAAATATTCCTAGCACATTTATTATTATGAAAAATGATTGATATTATTGGTTGTTTTAAAAGGGAAATGCGAACTAATGATTCCCCTTAGATGCCGTTAATTCCCTTATTTTAACAATCCATTCTTTGAAACTTCCATATTCACTTGAGCCAAAGCCAAAGTACGACTTTATGAATTGGATGGTTTCGCTTTCTTGATCATGAAAAACTCCGTCTGAATAGATGAGTTGAAGGAGTTCGGTTAAGACGATGTTTTTTGAGCGTTCATTCTTAAATACTTTAAGGATTTCCCCAATTTCGAGACCCTTTATTTTATAATCCTCAAGTCCCATTTCCTTTTGGTACCTGATAAGTACGGAATTCTCAAATATAGATATTTTTCCATCAATTTTGGCAATCAGAGCAGCAAGTTCAAGAAACGCCTTCCTCTCCTCTGGCTGAAGTTCTGCTAGGAACATTCCTTCACATCTCCTTTAAGGGTTTGTTCTAAGTATACGAAAAAAGTAGGAGAAAGTTTCAAATTGTTGTTTCTCCATTGAATAATTACATCCATACTACATATACTACTCTTTGTGTTCAGGAGGTGAAGATCATGCCAAATCAACAAAACGACCAGCAAAAAGGGAAATCCAATCCTAATCAACAAGGTTCAGGGTCACAGTATCACAAAGAGCATGCGAGCAATGTTCCAGATTACGGAGCAAACACGGTCGACCCTAATGCATTTACTAATACCACTGAAAACAATGAACAGTAATTATGAATTTTTTAGACGCCCTATTGTGGCGTTTTTATTTTTTACCACCCTTTAATTCACTTTTTAGTGATTCAAGGATCTCCTTAATCTTTTTTAAATCTTTCATATTTGCTCGCTTCATCATTGGAGCCATAAACGGTGCAAATACTTTTGAAAAACCGGTTGGATTTCCTTTGTTCCTTAAGGTCATTCGTGTTTGATTGCCTTCTAACGCTTCCCAAGTATAGGTCGTTTCCATTGGAAAAGGTCCCTGTGCGGTCTTCATAACCAGCTTTTTTTCTGGAATAAACTCTGTAATTTCATAGATATAGGCAAGTTCTCTCCCGAGGAATTGTGCTTTAAAGGCCACTCTTGAACCCAAGGTTAATGGTTTTTCGGTTTGCCATTCGGCTGATTGAATATTTACATACCATTCTGGGGCGTTGTCAGGATTGGCTGCATATTTTGAGACTTGCACAACTGGGCGTTCGATAATTATTTCTGTAAAAACATCAACCACATGTTTGACCTCCGTAACCTTCAACTTTTAGGATCTATTTTTTTCTTCTTTTTTTGAGCAACGTACCAAGCAAGTAATTCCATCTCTCGGTAGGGGATAGTTAATTCTCCTCCAGTTTACATTTAGTTAAATATTACCACAATCATTTTTCCTTTAGTCGTGCCCATTTTAAATAGGTTCCATTACCCAAGATTTTGTTCATCTTAATCTTAGAGGATGGAAGTTTGTACTACTTAAGTGGTATAGTTAGATAATACAGTTAATTTCAATTCGGCTTCCCCATTTGGAAAACTTTGCTTTCAAAAGTTCAAAATAGCCTACTTTTCAACAATGTAAAGTAGAGAATCGACTAGAGGTGTAACCATGAAACAAGAAATTGGATTTGTTCAAAGAGAAGTTTTAAAAGAAAAGCCTGATTTTGCTTCACTTGGTTTTGGTAAGTATTTTAGCGATTATATGTTTGTTATGGATTATCAACATGAAATCGGATGGTATGATCCGAGAATTACTCCATACGAGCCATTAACACTCGATCCTTCTGCGATGGTTTTTCACTATGGACAAGCAATCTTTGAGGGGATGAAAGCCTATAAGGCAGCAGATGGAACGATCCAGCTCTTCCGCCCTGAAAAAAACATGAGGCGATTGAATGATTCATGCGAAAGACTGTGCATTCCCCAAATTGATGAGGATTTCTTATTAAATGCCATTAAACAATTGATTTTAACAGAAAAGGATTGGATTCCTGATGGAGAAGGGACTTCTCTATACATTCGTCCGTTTATTTTCTCAACCGAACCTTATCTTGGAGTTCGTCCTGCGAAACAATATAAATTGCTAGTCATTCTCTCTCCATCGGGTGCATATTATGGTGACCAATTAAGTCCTGTGAAGATTTATGTGGAAGAACAGTATGTTCGGGCGGTTATTGGCGGAGTGGGCCATGTGAAGACTGCTGGAAATTATGCGGCTAGTCTGAAAGCACAGGAAAAAGCCGATGAAAATGGATTTGCTCAAATCCTCTGGCTTGATGCAAAAGAGAAGAAATATGTCGAAGAAGTTGGCAGCATGAATATCTTCTTCAAGATCAATGGCGAAGTGGTAACACCAAGATTAAATGGAAGCATTTTACCAGGTGTTACCCGTGATTCGGTTATTGAATTACTAAAATATTGGAATATTCCTGTACGCGAAGAGAAAATTTCAATTGAAGAGGTTTTTGCAGCACATGCGCGCGGCGAGCTTGAAGAAGTTTTTGGTGCAGGAACAGCTGCTGTTATTTCCCCTGTTGGCGAGTTAACTTGGAATGACCAAGCGATTACAATAAATGACCATCAAATCGGTGAACTCTCTCAGCGCCTCTATGATGAAATGACCGGAATCCAACTTGGAAAAAAAGAAGATCCATTTAACTGGACAGTGAAAGTTGCCCAGGTGGAAGTTTAAGAATAAAAACCGGGCACAGCCCGGTTCTTTTTTGTCTACTGAATTTACCGCTTCACGGACATCAGTCAATTCCTCTAGTTACCACCAAACTGTTTTTTCCCTCTTCAAGGGCACTATACGCTTCCTATGATTACCGCTGAACCTTTTTTCCACTGTCTCGGGCTCTATACGCTTCCTACGATTACCGCCAAACCGTTTTTTTCACCTTCTCGGGCACCATACGCTTCCTGTCCTTACTACCGAACCAATTTTGGCGGACAGTGCCATTCACTGTTCGCTTATTTTTTTTGAAAAAGTGAAATTACTCTCTTTAAAGTGTTGAAAAATATCTTTATTACACAAAATACTTAGGAGAGGAGACATGAAATGGAATTTTTTCTACTTACACTTTTATTACTCGCTGTTATCGGCTTATCTAGTTTCATCCATCATTTTATGCCATACATACCAGTGCCGCTGGTTCAAATTGCACTAGGGGTTTTACTTGCGGCACTCCCAATAGGAATTCATATCCCGATGGAGCCGGAATTGTTCTTCGTTCTATTTATCGCTCCCCTGCTTTTTCATGATGGAAAAAATGTTTCACGGCACGCATTATGGAAATTACGGAAACCAATCCTATTGCTAGCTCTTGGGCTTGTGTTTGTCACCGTATTCGCAATTGGATACTTAATCTATTGGCTCATCCCGTCGATTCCATTGCCTGCTGCTTTTGCGTTAGCGGCCATCCTTTCTCCTACTGATGTCGTTGCCGTGAGTGCCATTTCAAGCAGGGTAAAGATACCGCAAACAATTATGCATGTCCTTGAAGGAGAAGGGCTCATGAATGATGCCTCCGGTTTAGTAGCGTTTAAATTTGCCGTAGCCGCCACCGTGACGGGCGTTTTTTCATTGGCTGAGGCAAGCTGGAGCTTTTTAGTTATTTCCATTGGAGGTCTAGTAGGTGGTGCCATTCTTGCCGTCCTTATTATCCAATTGAAAATTTTTATTCGACGGCTGGGGATGGAGGATGTAACGATTCACATGCTCATCCAACTCCTCACCCCTTTTGTGATTTTTTACCTGGTTGAGCATTTCCATCTCTCTGGCATTTTATCTGTCGTAGCCGCAGGCATTGTTCATACCATCTATCGCGATCGTGACCAATCCCCTGCAATGCAATTGCAAGTGGTTTCTCAAAGTACCTGGACCGTACTTATCTATATTCTAAACGGATTGGTATTTGTGCTGTTGGGCTTACAAATACCAAGTGTCATTAGTGAAATTTTTCAAGACCCATTGTTTAATAATTGGGAAGTGAGTAAGTATATTTTCATCATTTCTGTTTCACTTTTCGTCCTTCGCTTCTTGTGGATCGGGGCTGCCTGGCATTGGGGCTGGCTGAAAAAGCAAATCCAAATGCCTTCGATGAGAGCGATTGGCATCATTACGATCTCAGGTGTACGAGGGGCTGTTACGCTAGCCGGTGCATTTACGATTCCCTATGTACTGGCGGATGGAAGTCCCTTTCCTCAGCGCTCTTTATTTATCTTTATTGCTGCTGGGGTGATACTTGTAACACTAGTAGCAGCAAGCATTTTCTTGCCGATTCTCGCCAAACCGGATAAAGGAAATACGGATAAACTTAAGGAGGAAATGGAACAGGTTGCTATGCTCCGGACAATTGACTCCGCGATTCGTTCGATTCGAGAATTGATGAATGATGAAAATCGTGGAGCAGCTGTCTCCGTTATTTCAGCATACACTCAAATTCGGAATCGCCTTACTAATGTAAGTGATGAAAACTCCGAGCGACTGAAATTAGTAGAAAATGAAATTCGGATGAAGGCCCTTGATGCCGAAGCCATCTACATCGAAAAATTGAAAAAAGAGGGACAAATTGACCGTGAAATGACTTATATGTCTGAAGAACATATCCATCGGATGAGGCTCGCGGTTACAAACCGAATCCACTACCGTAGGTTATTTATTTGGACCTTGGTTAAAAGAAGTTTGTACCAGGTTGTTCATCTTTTTCTGCCAAATAACAAAGAACGGCTTAAACATCGCCAAGCACAAATAAAAAAGATCATCCGACTAAAAGTAAACATGGCGAAAGCAGCTATTCAGTATTTGAAGAATCAAATGACTTCTGAAAATGCCAATATTTATTTAGTCATTATCGGAGAATATAGCGAATTGATCATGAAATTAAAACTAGCCAAAAAAGGCGCAGATTCTACTCACTACACACAATTACAAAGAGAATTACGAGTAAAAGCATTTCAAGCAGAAAGAGATGAAATTCAAAACTTGTACGAAGAAGGTGAAATCACTATTGATGTCACCCGGAAAATTCGTAAGCAGATCAATATACGGGAAGCTTATTGGATAGAAGAAAGTAGTTTGCATTCTCATTAACTGTACAGAACATATGCTAAGGCGGCAGGAACCATATCCCTGCCGCCTCTTTCCTTGGAAAACAAAAATTATCCACCTAATCCGGAGTAATAATCTCCAGCTTTCCTTCCTCATCGGTTACCGCGATCAACTTTTCTGCATAGAGATAAGGAGAATCAAACCTGTCGTACTTTTTGAAATCAACATAGCTATTATTGGCAGTCGATACCGGGAAGAATGCGAACAATTTCAGTCACTATTCGCCAATCTACCATATTTCCTTTTTTTGATATTGTTCTCTAAAAATGACTTCTTCGTGAGGAAAACAACACCTAAGGTAAAAAAGTGACAGGCACCACGTATGGACAAATGTCCTTTTGTGGTGCCTGTCACTTCTTTGTGTGGATAAGTATATTATGTGAAATAACAAGTAAACTGGCTTGATGCCTATTCTTTATCAATGGGTGAAATAATATTGTCCTTGTATGTATCAACATAAATATTACCATTAGCAGCCAGAACAGCATAAACTACCTCTTTTTTGCTTAATTTACGTTTATCTAATTCTAATTGCAACCATTTATGTGAAAGATTATTTTGTTTTAGATTTTGCTCCATCACTTCTCCATCCATTATTAGTTCAATAGCTAGCCTTTGTTCTTGCATTTCCGGAATCATTAAATCTTGTCTTGTAACGTACCGATATTGCGGTTTCTTTAATACGGTTAATGTTCCATTTGTCTCTATAATTGCATATAGAACCTCTTCAATATTAAATATATCTTTTTCTCTTAATTGTTGGTTTAAATAATCTAAAGTATAGCGCATCTTCCTCATGTTATTTTCTAATATTTTTCCATTTTGTAAAACGATCGTTGGATCTCCTGCAAAAAATTTTCTACCTCGTTTACTTTTTAGTGAAATTACCGCTGTCAAGAATACCACAGCAACAAATATGCTAAATGAAAGTAGAGTAAGATGAAATGTTATAGAAGTATTAAAGGCTAAGTTTGCTGCAATTGCTCCCATTGTAATGGAAGCAATAAAATCAAACATGGTCATTTTAGAGATAGTTTGTTTGCCTAATATCCGCGCACCGATAAGTAAAAGGCCAAAGGAAGTGATTGACCTAAGAATTACTTCATATTGCTCAGGCATATTCACACCCCTTTCAAACCTGTTTTTATTATTTTATCTTTTACTTGTTAGCTTTAGAAAATTCTTTTTTAGAGTGAATGAATATTTATAGAACCGCAATTAATTCGTTATTTTTACCTTTATCACGTTTGCTTTCGTTTTAACATTGGTAAGAAGAGGATGTTTCACTTTTAATAGTATCATCAACTTCTTGCCAAAGATGTATTAACTCCAAAAGAATTAACGCCGCAGATTCTTTATTCATTGGTTGAGAAAATTACTCGTAATCATGATGGCAGGGTCCATATTCAATACACCTTCGATAATCCGTTACAAGAAACATAAAAAGGCAATCCCCAAAGGGATTGCCTTTCTTAAAAATGAGCTGCGACACACACTCCAGGTGTCCAGAGTGTATGTGGCAACACATGGGGTGTTGGTGAGGTTTTTATAAAAGCAATTATTTTAAGAGAATCCATCTGTACGTATGTTATGCTGCAGAACAAGGATTTTCGCTAAACAGTGTTCGATTTATTGTTAGATATCATCACTTTTTGGGCAGAAGATAGAAAAGCGAAAGGGCGGTCGTTTCGGGTGCCTAATGAGATAATTGCTTCCTCAACACTTGGCATCGTATCATGGTGGTTACAAGAAGGGACACCTTATAGTCCAAGTTACTTTGCACAACAGATCTTTCCGATGTACAAATAAAACTGCCCATCATAATAAAAGGTCAACCAGGAATGTCCTTTTCCTGACCATATTAGTAACCAAAGGTAACTTAATTCTGAATAGTAAAAACTCGGGTAGCTAACCCAAGTTTTTTAAAATTAATACATCCTTTGGTTCAATTTCTATTTCATTTTCTAAAATCTCGCCATTAAATAGATCAGTGTATGAGTTTTTTCCAAGTGATACCTTTTGTAAAATATTGCTGTGGTTTAATATAAATATATATTCATTATTTTCCTTCACTCTTCTAGTTATCTCTACCTCTGCGTCAGTTTTAAATATAGGTTTAATATTCTTTTCTCCGCAATATTTTTCAATTAATACTTTTATTAAATTGTCCTCTGGTTCCGATGCCACATATATAGCCTTTCCACTTCCATAAGAATTCTCTGTTATTGCAGGTAAGCCTTTATAGTAATCTTCTGTGAAGGTTCCTAGTACAATTGCATTTTCATTGTGAACTACTTCACATATTAATTTACATTCAAAGGTTTTCTCATTTTCCTCCAGCTGCTTTTCTACCCTTATTCCATTCTTCAAATCAGGATATAGTGCATCAACCTCTTCTATCCATATACCAAGCAGTTCCTTAAAGGCACCTGGATATCCACCAAGTCTTACAATATCATTTTCATCAACAATGCCACTAAAGAATGTTGTTATGAATGTACCGCCCCTACTTACAAATTTATTAATATTTTCTATAGAGGCATCACTAACCATATATAAAAGAGGAGCTATTACTATTTCATATTTTGATAAATCTGAGGTAGGTTCAACTATGTCTAACGGTATATTTAAATCATATAAGGCTTTATAATATTTCATTATTCTATCAATATATGTTAAATCTACACTAGGTCCACTTGAATATTCAACTCCCCACCAATTAGCCCAATCCATAATTATTGCTACCTTTGATTCAGTTCTAGAATCAATTATTTTATCCTGAAGGCATTGTAATTCCTTGCCTAATTTGCTTAGTTCTTTTCCAATCCGCGTATTTTCATGTCCAACATGAGGGACCATAGCAGCATGAAATTTTTCACAGGCTCCTAGAGATTGCCTCCATTGAAAAAACATTATTCCATCTGCACCGTGGGCTATACATTGATAGCTTAACAGCCTCATTACCCCTGGTCTTTTTTGAGCATTATAGGCTTGCCAATTTTGCTGACTAGGTGTTTGCTCCATTAATAAAAAGGGTTTTCCTTTTTTTAATCCTCTTATCACATCATGTCTAAAAGCAATTACACTTGGATGATCTTTATTTGACGGATAACTATCCCAAGAAGCAACATCACATTGTTCTCCCCACCTAAATAAGTCTAACTCATGGCTTATACTCCATATATTAGTAGTAATAGATGTTTCTTTATGATATTTTCTTATTTCCTGCACTTCTCCATTAAAGCATTCTAACAAACTATTTGACATGAACCTATTGTAATCTATAGCCATCGGCTGAAAATAAGTTCCATCTCTTCCTGCTAAAGCTCCTGGTAAAATCTCTGTTAAAGCAGATGGTACCTCAATTTCATCAAAGTCATATATTGTATGACCCCAAAAGCTTGTATACCAACATTTATTTAAATTTTCTAAAGTTATATATTTATTTTTTAACCATTGTATAAAAGCTTGTCTACAATTTTCACAGTAACAATAGGCACCATATTCATTGTTAACATGCCATAACACAATTGCTGGGTTATTTTTATAATGTTCAGCCATTTTTTCAGCTATAGTACTTGACAATCTCTTATAGTTGGAACTATTTGGACAAAAATTCACCCTTCCACCATGTTTACGTTTGCGACCATAAATATCCGTTCTTGTAATATCCGGATATTTTTTACTCATCCAAGCTGGCTGCGCTGCAGTTGGTGTAGCCATGTTTATGAAAATACCATTTTCATATAGAAGATTTACTATTTTATCTAACCATGAAAAATCAAATTCCTCTTCACTTGGCTGCAATTTAGCCCATGAAAATACAGGGAGAGTTACAACATTTACTCCATGAACCTTCATCTGTCTTATGTCTTCTCTCCAAACTTCTTCATCCCATTGATCCGGATTATAATCCGCACCATAAAAAAAGCCTTTAATTTTATCATTAATCATTGAAATATCGCTCCTTATAGCTCCATACAAATCCATTTTATTTCATAAGGTTTTAGTGAAAGCTTAACAGCACTATTTTTATCTCTGTAAACTTCTGTTTCCTGTACTTTATCTGAATTATTTATAATTGCCACATTGCCTGTTTGCAGGTATGCTGCACACTCAGTATTGCTGTTTGAAGTATACCAAGTGAACATTTCCTCCTCTTTAGCTGCTGCCCAATATAAAGCTCTTAATAAAATTCTTACGTTTTCTGGTGTATAAGGAAGTCCTGATATATACACTGCTCTACCCTTGCCAAATTCGTTCACAGCAAGATTTATATCTCCATTATCCATTGAAAGAATCTGTGTGCTATCGCTAACCCTATATACATACTTCATTCCTTCGCCAAAATCTATCTTTGACTTTTGATCTTGTAATATAAAGTGGGTCTCCTCTTGCGCCTTATCATGTCTAGTATAACTTAATGTATAGCCCATTTCTCTATCCACACCTAGTATATCTGAGAGCTGGAAGTACTTACCTTGATGCTGATATGCAGTTGGTTCACCTATTCCAATGAATCCGCCTCCATTATGTACCCATTCTCTTAACTTACCTGTTACTTCATCATCTACCCAATACTTATCTCCTGACCATGCTGTGCCAGCATCACCAGCATTTATAATTACACCTATATCTTCCGGTATGCCCTTTTTCTTTATATCTTCAAAGCTCATAAATACCACATCAACTGGCATACCGCTTAAACATTCTATTACCCCTACATAAGAATATATTTTCTTATACCATAAAGCATGTGCCACCATATTAGTCTGCCAGCTTCTAAGCTTTCCCCAAGCATTTAACACAGCTACTTTAAATTTGGCAGTATAAGCTTTGGTTCCTTCCATCTTGTAATGGATTTCTCTAAACTCATTAGTGATTTCTTCTATCTTCTCTACAAACTCTGGAAACTTTAGCGCAAGACTCAAGTATCCACCATAACCCATTCTTTCCACTGGCTTTCTAAGTATTGCACGCCTTGCTTGTACCCAATTTTCTACTGCTTCCTTTGTTGGGTTTCCACCTTCATAAAAGGTATCTGGAAAGAAATATGGTAGAAATCTTCCTTCTGAATATTTTACGTGAGGAATATCGGAAATTAATCTTAAAGTAGCTCCGCTTCCCACAGAGCCTACCACTGAATCTAGTCCAATGTTTCCAAAATAATCTCCATAAGGTTCTGTTCCAATCCAGTTATCACCTAAAAACATCATTGCTTCTTTTCCATAGCTATGACATAAATCAACACATTTTTTAGCATTTTCAGCTACAAAGCCTTGAACAAAATCAATCCAATCTAAAAATTCCTTAGAAGGTACTCTAAAGGGGGAATTATAATATCCTTCATCAACGAAAGCTTCTGCTCTTAGCCTGTAGCCTTTTACCTTTTCAAATTCATCCATGGCCTTTGGACTTACACTAGCACTGTATCCAAACCAATCAACAAACTTTTCCTTTGCTTTGTCATTATAAGCTATTGTGAAGTGGTAAAAAAATGTAGTAAATCTAACAACATCTACACTGGGATTCTCTTTAAGCCAATTATCTAAATAGCTAAAGATATGCTCCCTGGTTTCTTCATGGATTGCATCATAAGGCATCTCCGGTGCTGTAGTCCAATTATTTGTTAGATGATTATACATTTGAGTTGTATCCCAAACTTGATATGCTAAAAAACTCACAGTATATCTATGCCACTTTTTAGCATTGTTGATTACAACCTTTTGAGTGTTGCAATCAAACTCCCAGTGGTTCACATCTAACAACTCGCCACTAGTTCTATCTATAACCTCCCAATATCTTTTAATATCATGGTCCTTATCTATTTCAAATTGTTTATTAAAGTATCCATCTAAAAGGTCTATTTCTAACACCTCGTTTGCAGCGGTATTATGATTAGACATTAAATACTGCATTTGCAGTTGATCTCTATGGGAATAGGCCCACTGTTGATCATTTCTAACAGTTAAATAGGTTGTGTATACCTTTACTGCCATATCCATTAATTCCTTTGATAGTATAGTACCATCACTATTTCTAATGGCATCTGCTCCCCATTTTTCTATAATTCTCTTAACCTCATTATCAATTCCTGTTTCCGCCGGTAAAGTAAATCTACCTTTTCTTAATTCTTCTATCACTGCCTTTTCCTCCTTTTACTCGGAACACTGGATTTTCACTACAACACACTATTCCTTCACAGCACCTGCTGCTATTCCACTAAAAATATATTTCTGGAATATAAAGTAGATTAATAGAGTTGGAATCATAACTATAACCGCTGCTGCACTTAGCATTGGAATAGAAGAAGTTCTAGGATCTTGTATACAATTTAAAAGTAAAGTACTTAAAGTTCTATGCTCCACTCCGGGCATATATAAAAATGGTATATACATGTCATTTAAAACATCAACAGCTTTAAGTATGCCTAAAGTAGCTGTTGCAGGAATCACCATAGGAAAAATTATTCGCCAGTAAATTGTAAAATATGATGCTCCATCCATCATGGCACTTTCATCTACTGAAACCGGTATCTGCTGTAAAAACTGATTATAAATGTATATTTGCATTAAATCTGCACCGGCATATATGAGTATAGGTGCTAAAAGAGTGTCATATACATGAATATTAGTCATTAATCCAAATCTTGATATTTCAGTAACAATACCTGGTATTATTAATCCAACTAGGAATATAGCAAAATATGCTTTTTTTAACTTGAAATCAAATCTAGTTAAACAATATGCAACCATAGTGCTAAGTATAGAATTTATAACAACTGCAGCTACAACCAATATCATGGAATTTTTAAATCCAATAAACACATTTGCACTTTTAAGAACCTCTTTATAATTTTCAAAATTAAGACTAGTAGGTGGTTTAAGTGCTGATTCTGAACCAATCTGAGGTAAGCTTTTAAATGATGCAAAAACTGTAATTAGTATTGGCAAAATTACTATAGCTGATATAAATATAAATAGTAGTATTTTTAGTACTCCACCTCCACTGACAGATCTCCTTGTAATATTAATAGTGGTTTCCTTTTTTATTTCTAAGTTAGCTTCCATTTTCTCACCCCTTTAAGTTAAATAATTTTTTTTGAATAATGGAGAAAATTATTATTATTATCATCAATACAATTGCCATTGCACAGGCTAATCCAAAATTTTGATATTGAAAGGCTGTATTTATTGTTTGTAATGTAAAAGTTTCGCTAGCATGATTGGGACCACCGCTAGTCATAACATAAGGAATATCAAATATCTGCAAGGCTCCTCGCACGTTCAAAAATAATACTATTTCAACAACAGGCTTTATATTTGGTAATACAATGTGATAAAACTGTTTAAAGGTGCTTGCTCCATCAATAATAGATGCTTCAATCATGTCCGTTGGAAGGGATTGAAATGCCGCTAAAAAAAGTATTATATGGATACCAGAAAATTTCCATATAGAAACTCCAGTAAGAGAATAATTAACAATTTCCGGGTCGCTAAGCCATCCTATTTTATTCAAATGAAAAAACTGGAGCATACTATTTAACACTCCATCTTGTGAGCTAAAAAGAAAGATAAACATACATGCAACTGCAACTGTGTTAATTATATAGGGTAAAAATGTAATAGTTTTGAACATCTTACTGCATCTCACTCTATTGTCTAATAAAAATGCTAAAAATAATTCAATAGGTATAAAAAGCAAATGCCCCGCAAAATATACAGCGTTATTTTTTAGCGATACCCATACCTCCGGTGAATCAAATATTATTTTCTTGAAATTTTTTAATCCTACAAAGGTTTTTGTAGGATTCAGTCCATCCCAGCTTGTAAAGCTTAATGCTACTAGATTTATTATTGGGTATATCATAAATAAACTTATTAAAATAGTGGGAATAAATAAAAATGTAACTAGCACTATGTTCTTCTGCATCTTTAACTCAATATTTTTAAACATAACCCGCCTCCTAGCCTGCTAATTAAAAGAAGAATAAAGCAGCTAAAGGCACCTTATTCTTCTTTTAATTAATTATTTTACTTTTTAGTTACCTCTTGCTTTTTTCCATTGTGCATTTAAATCATTCATTATAGAATCTAAACTAGTTTTGCCTGCCACCATCTGTTGACCTATGCCATTAACGTCAAATTTCATGGCATTCTTTACCTTGTTATACTTATCATCATAGAAAACAGTTACTGACTTAGCATCAACACCATCAAAGGCTTGAGCAAAGAACTGATCATTATAACTTACACCCTTCATTGTAGGCTTTATACTAAGAGTAGAAACAAGCTGAGTATAATAATCACCAAAGAACCATTCAAGGAATTCTTTTGCTTCCTTTTGATTTTTACTAGTTTTAGGAACTCCCCAGAAGAATTCAGTCATTGCAGTATTGTAGAATGGATCGCTAGTAGTATTCCTTGTTGGTAATAAGAAAACTCCTAAATTCTCATCCTTACCTCCATTTTGGTTATAATCACTCTTATACCAGGAGCCAGCTGCTAACATACCAGCTTTTCCCGCTACAAACATTGCTCTTTGCTGATCCCAACCATATCCTAATGGATCATCTCCAAAAACCTTAGCATCATATAATTTTTGAATCTTTGTATATGCATTGTAGAATGGCTGTCCTTTTGTAAAAGGCTCATCCTTAGTAGCCATCTTGTTGTAGTATTGTCCATCTCCTGCTTCAAGCATTGGCATATATTCATTAAGTGGATAATTTACCCAAGAATCCTTTAAGCCCAATGCAAGTGGTGTATATTTCTTACCATCTTTTATTGTTTGACAAACCTTTATAAACTCATCCCAAGTCTTAGGTATTTCTAAATTGTATTCTTTGAAAATGTTCTTGTTGTAAAAAACAAATTCATTAAATACTGCTTCTGGTAACCCTATTACATTTCCTTTAATCATAGTTTCCTTAGCATATAAATTGTTTTCAGTTGCCTTTAAATCATTTAGAGGTACCATAATATCCCCATAAAGTGAAAGATTTGCTTGTCTAATTGGGAATACATCTGGCAGCTGATTTGCTGTGCTTCTTATCTTCATTGTATTATCATATTCAGTTTTTCCAACTTTTTCCACTTCTATAGTTACATTTGGATGCACCTTTTTATAAGCATCTGCTATCTTTTTAGTTTCTGTCATATACTTATACTCGTCGTCTCCCCAAAGAGCCATTTTTAGTGTTACCTTTTTATCGCTAGCTGTTGATGCGCTCTTTGTATTTGAGCATCCTACAGCAAAGGTGCTTAGTAGTGTTGTTGCTACTAAAGCTAAGCTTAAATTTTTTAATAATTTCTTTTTAATCACTTTTTTTCCCCCTTCACACTTTATAGTTATATTTTAATTATTTTTACAATATCATTGAATGATATATATTAATGTTTTTTTGATTTATATTATCCTCTTGATTTAAACTAGCATAATTGATTAAAGGTAAGCCCGAATTATAAAAATAAGCGCACCTTTCCGGTACGCATCACAAATAGCAGTATATTCTGATTTTTTCAATCGAATACGGCTTACTTCATTTACTTGCTACATTCTGTCTGAATCTTTTTTGACCATTGATTCGCAGGTAACGCCTTCCAACTTATCTTAGGCAGAATAACCATCACAAACAATCGTTCCAGATTAGGGAAAAATAGCCCCCTAAGATTGAAAAAGACGACTCAAAATTCACATATGTGAATTTTTAAGTCGTCTTTTTGAGTTGTACGATAAAGAGCCCCTCTAAAAACCGTAGGTTTTTCAGTGCCCTCGCAAAAGTACAGGTGTTTTTATTACTAGGTTTAGATTTTAATATATCTTTTAAGTACCTTCTCAATAAAATAGGTGGAAACAAGCGCATAAAAGCTAACGAAAAATAATCCAAAGGAAAGCTTATATATGGTAAATAATATTAGTGCGATAAGGAGTGCTACAGAGGTAGTACTTATAACTATGTGTTTATAAGTTAATATAAGTGAATTCTTAAGTATATCAATAAGCTTCATATTAACCCTTGCTATTAAAGGGAATATAAAAACACTTATAAGTAGTATTTGAAAGATAATAAATAGTTGAAAGCCCTGAAGCCATAGATAAGCACTGCCCATTTTATTTAATTTAAATATGTTATAAATACTGAAAGATAAAATTATTGTTATAACTGCTCCTATAGGTAAAGCTTGCTTAAAATTTTCTTTGTATCCCTTAATAAAGTCACTATATATGTTATAGCTATTTTCTCTTACCTTTTTTCCATAAACATAATATAGTGCAGAAGTGGAAACTCCAATTGTCACTATTGGCAAGCTTCCTATAAACCATAATAAATTCAACATAAAGGTTTCATAAACTAATACACAAAACTTGTACAATGGTCCTTCAAAGCTAAATAATCCTTTCATTATTTTTCCTCCATTCACTTGGAACACCTCCCCATTCTGTCATTTTTATACTGCATAGGGCTAATGCCTACAAGTTTTTTAAAGGTCCTGCTGAAATGTTCAATGTTAGGATAACCGATTTTATCACATATCTCATATATCTTCATATCAGTTTTAGCTAAAAACTCCTTGGCCTTTTCTATCCTTATATTAGTTACATATGTAGTAAAGTTATACCCTGTTTCTTCTGTGAATATTTTACTGAAATATGCCTTACTAAAGCCTATAGATTTACTTACCAGATCTAGGGTAACTCTATCTCCATAATTATTATGAATAAAATCCTTTGCCTTTTTAATTGCCGCATTCTCCCTCTGGTTTATTTTTCTTAAAGAATTAATAACTCTTGTTAGAAGCATTAGTATCCATTCCTCAATTTCTAATTTAGTATCAAATTTTCTTACTTCGCTATAAAAATCCAAATCTTCCTCAATAATAGCTTCAAGATTATCTCCTTCATCCTTAATTATGTAGTAAATTACCATTAATACTATCTCTAAATAATAAATATAAAAGCTTTCAATTTCTCTTGCTCCGGATAGTTCATTCAACTGAAAAACCCTTTTCATCTCTTCTAAACACTTTTCTTCATCTAATCTATCTAACGCTTCTAAAAGCCCATTTTCCTTACTCATTTCTATAACTATTTGTTGAGTTATATTGTAATTCTTATTTTTCTTTATCTTATTTAACTCTTCTACATTCTCAGGATAAATATTTTTTCCCTTGCCATAAATAAATCTAAATCTAGCATTTTTCTGTGCTTCATCAATTAGTGAGCTTATCTTTGTAATATCGCTGCTAACCTCACTTATACCAATAGTTACTTCAATATTTAAGAAATTTAAAAGAGCATTTCTTATTTTATTTGAAATATCTGAAAGTTTTTCCTTTAAACAGTTAACATATGAATTGTCGAAGGCTAAAATAATCCCGTATTCTTCTGGAGACATTGGTAGAATTTCTCCCATATTTACTACTTCAAACAGTTGAATAACAGCATTTGTAACAGAACTCATAAGTTCCTTAAGATCATTATCCTCATACCTTTTTTTAACTATCTGAAAACTGTCAATAAGTAGAGAACAGCAAATATAATTTTCTCCTTTTAATCTTAGTGCACTATTCTCCAAATCCTTCTCAGTAAAATCTCCAGCAATTAATTTCCTAACAAGTTCATTTCTATTAACACTATGATTTTTACTACCTTTTTTTCTTTTTTCGTCCTCTAAAGCAGTCATAACCATTTTAAGAATTTTATCCGGTTCCATTTCTGTTTTTAAAATATAATCATTTATTCCGAGCTTAAAGGCACTTCTTACAAGTGTATAATCATCATAAGCACTTAACACTAAAAACTCAGTATTAATGCCAAGCCGTCTACTTTCCTCAATAAGCTCAATGCCATTCATAACTGGCATATTAATGTCTGTTATTACTATATCAACATCCCCTCTAGCTTTAATTATCTCTAAAGCTTTCTTTCCATTAGATGCCTCTAAAACCTCATCGAAACCATAATTATTCCAATCTATCAAGGACTTTAAAGCAAGTCTTACAATAGGCTCATCTTCAACTAAAAGCATTTTATACATATTTAGCTCTCCCTTTTCATTAGTATAGGAAGTATAAGTTTTACTTTTGTGAATTTATTCTTTTCACTTTCTATTTTTATTCCATACCCTTGTCCACAATTCAGTCTTATCCTGCTTTCAATATTTTTTATCCCAATATGATTAAAGCTTGTGTTGCTTTTTTCTTTACTTGTAAAAATTCTTTCAACTTCTTCTTCTGTGATCCCTCTACCATTGTCTTCAACTTCAAAGATAAGATTTTCCTCTGACACATATCCAGCTATAATGATATTTTTTTCTCCATCAATTTCATTTATTCCATGTACGATTGCATTCTCAACTATAGGCTGTAATATCAATTTTATAATATAAAGATTTCTTACTTCTTCCTCCACCTTAACCACTAAATTGAAATCATCTCCAAACCGAACCTTCATTATATCTGCATAATTATCAAGATATTCCAATTCTTCTCTTACAGTAATAAAGGTGGATTCACTTCTAAAGGTTGCAGATAAAAGCTTCATAAAGGAATCTGTTACCTTTCTAATGTTCTCTGCCTTTGAGATCATAGCCATTAATTTAATTACATTTAAGGTATTATAAATGAAGTGGGGATTTATTTGAGCTTGTAAGACCTTCATTTCTTCCTTAGAACGTTCTCTTTCCTTCAAATCCCTCTCTACCATAAGGTTCTTAATATCATTAATCATCTTATTATAGTTGCTTCCTAGCTCATTAATTTCTTCCAAATTAGTATTTATATTTGTGATTTCATCAAGCCTTCCATCTTTAATACCTTTCATTTTTTTTATAAGTTCTTTTATTGGCTTTAAAATATCTTTAAAGAAGGTTTTACAATATAAAATAAAAAACAAATTGAATACTACAAATATGGCAAATAGTATTTTCATAATGTTAGTTGTATCTTTTGTTAGTGCCTTATCGTCAATTATATTGATAACAGTCCATCCTGGCTTTTCTGAGGTGTATTTTGATATATACTTAGTGTCTTTTTTATAATTATATTTATAAAAATTATTGTCCTTATTGTTAATATCCTTAAGATATTCTACTTGAGAAACATTTTTTCCAAGCAAACTTTTATCCGGTGATATTACAATTTTCCCCTTAGGATCAGCGATAATCATTTTTCCTACAGAATCATTCGTAAATCTTGAATAGATAGAATTTAGTGCCTCTGTTTTAATTTCACAATATATAAACTCAGTAGCTGTATTGTACCAACTGTATTCTGGACTAATTCCAACTAAAAAATCAATTCCTTTAGCATTTACATCATCAGAACTATTAAAATTATTTATACTAAATACTTTGTCTTTATTTTTTATACTTTCCTTATACAATGAACTGTCTTTTACATCAGAATCATTTTTATATAGAGGGTCTTTATACTTAAATATCTGGCCATTCTTTGAAAAAAATACTATTGAATTTATCATCCCTTGATAGGCAAATAAATAATCAAGCTTTGATTCTATCTTTGTGGAAATTTCAATCTTTTTAACAGAATCCTTTTCCTCATACCAACTATTTACAAGGAGTAATAGTTCATTTTCATTTGAAACCTTTGCTACATTGAGGGATATCCGCCTTAACTCAAGCTCAATATCCATTGATAGCTGTTCCATATTTTGCTGAGTCTTTTCATTGTAGTGAGAAACCAAAACTCCTTCATAAAGCTTATTAATAACAACACTAGTGATAATAAAGGGTATAACTATAAATAAAATAAAGCTACTAATAAACTTTTTCGACATATTTTTACTATTTATCATAAAATTACCACCTCTTTTTAATAATAGTATAAAATGGCATATAATATTAATATTAAAGAGCATCTACGAAAAATGTAAATGCTCTTTATAAAGAATTATCTCATTATAGTTTTTCTTCTTCTGAATAAACCAATGCCTATAGTGCTGATGATTGGTCAAAGCCCAACTAACATATTAGTATCTGCAAAGGAGCCTGTCTTAGGAAGTATTGTCATATTTACAGTATTTTTCTTCGATACAAACTCATCAACAGCCTTCCTCAAAGCTACTATATGACATGAAAATAGCCAGCAAGTTTAATCGCTGGCTATTTTTATTCACGTAATCTAGCATTGAAAGAGAGAAAGTAGGTATTAGGATTAAATTTGCCATCCCCATTCCCTTTAATCAAACCTGCTTCTGCAGCTGTTACCACATATGGTTTTGCCCATATTGGAATCTGATCTGCATCATCAAACGCCAGTGTTAACTTTGTATTTACTTCAAGACCCAGCGCACGAACAATAATAACGACAAATTCACTTTTGGTTATTTCATGATTTGCACGGAATGTAGCATCTTCGTATCCCGTAATGAAACCAGCTTTAACAAGTGTTTGAATGAATGGCTGAACCCATAACTACTGCATTACTTCTGCTGACTGCTTGCGGTTGCAGTTTTCTTCAACGCAATTTTTGGATCTTCTTTTACTGTAATTTCTGCAACAGCTTTCTTGTCAGTACCTTCTATCACACCATTTTTAATAAACACATTTTCCTTGCTTATTTGATTATCAGAAATGCTGTCCCATGTAACAGATACAAAAGTCTTTGTATTATCACTTAATTTTACTTCAAGCATGCTTGGAGTATTGGTGTTTTACCAATTACTATACTTAATTTTACTTCAGGAATTTCAGTGATTGTAGTCCCTTGGATCTGTAACTATAACAATAGCCTGAGCTTTTATTTTAGTTCCTGTTACCCTACCCTTTACGCTGAATGATCCAACATTCTTATAGCTATCTTTAGCTATTTTATCCCAAGTTACAGGTACATTTATAACTGTACCATTTGATGTGAACATCTTCGCAGTTTCTGGCATAACAGGTGAAGTTCCTACTGTAGTGTAAACATTCATCACTTTTGCATCTACTATATCAACTTCTTCACTAGCCGTTACAGTTACAGTAGCTATAATAGCTGCAGCTTCAACGCCATTAATGTGTCCTACTACTTCAAATGATCCTTCTTCAGCATATTTTGAAGGGGCAATTGCTGGCCATTGAACTGGCAATTCCATTTCTGTGTTATTGCTCAATGTTGCCTTTACTGTTGAAGGCATTTCCGGGTGCATTCCCACTGATGTGCTGACCTCAACGGTATCTGGTCCAGTAATGGATGGAGCTTCTTGAGCAACTCTCATCTCAGCTACACTCGCCCAACCATTAATACCTTCTAACGCTGTTAACTTAACATGAGTTATTGGCTTTGAACTATCAATTGCTACTTGTTTTGTAGCAACTGTTCTTTCCCATGTTCCACTTGAAACAACTTTAGTAAAGTCTTCAGCACCTGCATACTTAACATATAGGTCATATTTTGTAATGAAGCCATTACCACTTGCTTCTCCTCTACTATTAGTCTCCTGTCTTGGAGTTACATCTAATCTGTTTCCATTGTAAGCTTTACCTAAATCAAGAGTAATGGATTGTGGTAATGTATCGCTTCCATCCCAAGCTGTGTGCCACAATGAACCTGTGTTTCCATCAAGAACATTTTCAGGGTTATCACCTTCTTGATAACCAGTTGCACTTGCTTTGATACCATCTACAGGAATAGCAGATAAGTCAACAGGTGCAATTGGCAGCGGTTCAATTGTAGCATCCTTTGCTTCCTTAACCACTAGATCATCAAGGATAAAGTCTCCTGCTGAACTTCCGGCCGTATTTCTTGCTCCGATCCAGAAATCTTCCGTACTTGCTGTAAATTTAACAGTGAACTGTGTAGGAACGGTTGCCTGTGGCATTGGTACATTCATCACTTCCTTAGTACCGTTACCAACAACGAAATTAACCTTCTTATCAAACTGACTTTCATATTTGAATGATACTTCGTAAGTTGTTCCTTTATCGAATCTTAAAGTCTGCGGTAATGTTCTCATGATGAGACCGCTACCAGTTTTATGGGACTTAATGGACCATTCGCCATTTAATACGTCATCAACTGCTTTTCCATTCCAACCTTTTTGAGTGTATGGAGCGTGTAATTCTGATAAATGAGTACGTGGATCACTTACTCCGTCAGCATCTGCTATAACAAATGGAGTCAAACCTTGGTCAACATTTTCAAAATCTTCAGCTAATACTACATCTGAAGATTGTGGAACAACTCTCTTTGTAGGTACAGAGCGTACATCGTCAAATGTTACAGTCGCTGTTCCTGGAGCTACTTGCAAGTATAATTTTGCAGTTTCCTGTCCTTCTGCTATATCAAATACTACTCTCATTCTCTGCATATTTGTGCTGTGCTTTGAGTCAGCTGAGATATAGTTTTTAAGCGGTGAACTTTCAGTATAGTTAGTTATGTTTGCTCCGCCGAAATTTTTAACACCAATAGTCGTTTTACGTTTTGCATTTCCTGCAGTGTTTGGATCGCTAGCATTTGTACGGTTTGGTGTATTGCCAACCTGAACATATATTGAAGTTGAGTATGTTCCTGGCTTCAATCCTGATAATTTAGTTTCTAATAAAGTCTCTTCATTGTTTTCTTTTACTACTAATTCATATTGTCCACGATTGTTACGTTCTACTGTTGCAGCACCGCTCTTTACTTTCCAGTGATCTAATGTTCCGCTGTTGAAGCTTGGATCCTTTGTAGGCATTCCAAATCCCCACTTCATATCTTCAGCAGTTACAGAAACATCACCTTTGTATACAACGTAAGCTTGTTTTGGTTCTGCTTCAATCGTGATTTTGCCATCAACTACGTTTAATACTTTTTTATCTTTCTTACCGGTATCTGTTAATGTGTATAACTTAACTGTTGATACATTGTTCCAGCTATTTGGAAGCTCCCAAGTCGATGATCCGCCAACTTCATTGTAGTGGTACAATTTCTCTTCAACTTTAGCCAATTCACTATCTGTCTTATCGGCATTTGGCGACCATGGCAGCAAATATTTGAGGTTTGAATACGTTACCTTATCATAAATGTTCCCTCCATCAGAAGCTTTCGTAATTGTTACATCTTCTTCTAGAAGCTTTTTACCATCTTTCGTAAATGTTCTTTTTCCATCATCTGTTCTCTGCGCAACAACATTTCCTTTAAATTCAACTCTCCCTACATTGTCTTTCACATCGTACTTCGTCATGGGGAAGCTTTGCAGATATTTGGTTGGTAGATTTGTTTTGAAGACAACATCGATCATTTCATCATAATTTACTCTACCCTGCCATCCTTCAGCATCAGTTGCCTCCGTGCCGCCGAGGATTGGGTGACGAACTATCCAAGTATCCTTCTGGTTATTTCTTATAAATCTTGCGATGTCACTGCTGTAGCCCTTTATGTTTTTTCCACCGTAATCATAATCAACTGACCAGTGATTCCAAACGGCTTCATCTTCTAATACATTTGGAAACTCAGTAGTAAGGGCCCATCCCAAAGAATTCACTTCTCTTGCAAATCTTCTTCCATTAAAGCCCTGTTCATACCATGCATCAGCATAAATAAAGTCAAGTGTTGGTGCATCGTCCTTTAACATCTGTAATCGTTTCATTCGGTTGCCAGTATAAACTTCTCTACGGTAGGTTGGATCATCAAAGTCATAGGATTGGTCAATCCAGTCCCAACCAGGTTTATTTAAATTCACCAATTGATCATCGAAAGCCTTTGCTTCCGGGTGAGCACCTGTGCCGCTAATATGTACACCCATGAAAGCATTATAGCTCTGTGCTTTTCTTACAAGTGTATCCATATCCTTCTGTCCGCCCTGACGTACACCTATATGTCCGCCGTAATCCGGATGTGCCGAGTCATGACCTTCTGCTTGGTAACCCTTTAGTTCCACAAACTGTCCAAGCCCATCAGTTGATAAATATATTCTTTTTGTTTCATCTAATGTCTTTAAGAATGGGTTTGTTGCCTGGCTACCAAAGTTCATTGGTATACGGTGAACAACAAGTTCGGACATTCTGTCGCTGCCAACAGGATTGTTCATAATATTACGGTAAGCAATAGCTGCATCCTGCCAGTCCATTTGATCATCACCATTTGCATCTTCTGTGATCACTACTTTAGCGTGTGGTAATGGCTCCGTTATATCATCAGGCATTTCATTTCCACGATATACCCATGAAGCACTCCACAAAGCTGTTCGAGAATAACCCGTTTTCTCTGTAGTCTGCTTAACAATACGGTGGTTGTCATTGTCTGCATCTTTATTTGTATCACCAAATGCATTGGACCAAACACTTGCTGCCAATTCATCATTGTTAATGAACGCGTACATATAGTTTTTTGGTGTACTATCTACCGTAGGAGTACCTGATACAGGTTGATACACATCACCTTTTTTATAAACAGCGTTTTCCATTCTGGAACCGGCAAATTCTGCGCCCGCTTCTGTACTTCTTACCGATGCCAAGCTATGGTTTGGAATTTCAATGGTGTGTATTCTCTTTGTACCATTTCCCTCCACTTTTGTTACTTCAAAATCAAGTGTATTCTCTTTTACTGTTATGGATAGAAATATTACTACATTTAACTCATCAACGGTTAGAACATAGTCAGCTTTATTATCTGCTGCTTCTGTGTAGGTTACTTTCGGTACATAGTCTGTTCCGTTAATTCTTATTGTGTTTAATACATCTTCTGAGCCATTTAATACTTTGCTGTTTAACTCATACTTTATTACTCTTGGAAAATTCTTGTCTACCTCAACTTTCATTTGATTTGATGCTATTATTCCATCATAAGCTGCAGCATCTGCAGCATCTGCAGTTCCTGAAAATGCTGGAATTGTAATGCTAATCATCTGTGCAGAAGCTACCACAATTGCTAAGTTTTTAATTATCTTTGACAGTGACATGATTTACCTCCTCTAGGTTTAATCGATTTCTTCTCAATTGCTTTTAATTAATCTTTAGTTTAACTTAAGCTGTAGAAACAACATTTTTACCTAGAAAAGAAATATTAAAAGCAAATACTTGTGTAAACATTAATAATGATAAAAAACAACTAATTGTTTTTTTATAAACTTTTAAATTTCCCCTTTTCTTCATACACTTTCCCTCTCTCTTATTAATAATTTCATGAAACCCCATAAACCTCCCTTAATAATCAAAATATGTGTTATGTTGCAAATTTCCAGCTAATTTAATATTAGAACAAATTAAGTTAATACTTAATGATATATTTTATCTAAATTTTGACTATTCTTTGTTTTTTTGATAGTCGGATAATTTTAGCCTACATGGAGTTCACTGATTGCTGCAGTAGACCATGTTATAGGTATTAACAGACAAATTTTGTATATAGTATGGCTTAATACCACACCCCATCATGCCTTATTTTGAATAACTGATTTAATAAATTGTCTAACTCTTGACTACATTGAATGGTTTTGGAATGCAGAAATCCATACCGCTTATTAATATCAAATAATTCATTTCTCTTTTCCTCTATCTCTTTTGTTACCTGTTTTAATAAAGTATCCATCCCTTTACTCTCCATTCAAATAACTCTCCAGTAAGAATTCTATCTTGATGTGACTGCCGAAATTAACGGCCCTAACCACCTTTGTATGCATCCTTTAAATCAGGGTGATTATAGTCAATCCCAGTATCAAGAACAGCTACTTTTACGCCTTCTCCGGTAATGCCTTCCTTATGTAACTTGTCAATCTTAAAATAAGGAATACTCTCAACAGAAGTTGTGATTTCTCTATCAACATCTGTTGGAAGATCTTGCTTAATAGGATCAACCGTATTTTTCTTAAAATTCTGAATTTTCAACCCTGACCATGCCTCTTTTTTAGAGTAATATTATCCGTATGTCCAAGAGTTAGAGATTCATTGCAATTGCTCTTAAGTTATTGCACCAGAACCTGTTCCACCTGTCATAACGTTACCTCCCCACTAATAACGGTGTAATATCACTACTAAAAGAATATCGTTCGGCTTTGTTACTCCATAGTAGAAATGCTATTCCAAATTTTTTGGATTACATTAATAAAAGATTGAATTGTTACTACGTTTTCTTTTTCCTTCAACGTAATGATAGAGGTTTTTACTTTTACCTTGTTCTCAGTAACTAGGATCGGGACTAAATCACCATTGCTAATTTCTTTTTTTATGCAGCCACTGAATCCCAACCCTACCCCGATTTTATTCAATACGGCCTTTTTGATACCATCTAAACTTCCAAATTCTATTACGTTTTGTGATGAGAGATTCGTTTGCCTCAAATATTTACTCATCATCGTTTCAAAATATCCGTCAGCTTGATATTTAATTAAAGGAAATTTCGTCAGTAATTGGTCTTCCGGGTATCTAGCATATAAATCTTTAGAAACCACTAGAACCATGTCGTCCTCTGCAATCACGATGTTTGTAATTCCATTTTTATATAGCTCGCCCGAAATAATCCCTATATCGTATTTGTTTGATTCTATCCCTTTTATAATTTCATCCCTTTTACAGGAAAATAACTTAATCTGTACATGAGGATATAGCTTCAGGTACTCAGAAATGACATAAGGAAAATAATTCGTACAATAGCTTTCACTAGCGGCAATCGTTACAATGCCAGACGAATTTGAAAGTTCGGCGAATGATGATTCAATCTCCTCTACTATGGAAAAAAGCTGATCCGTGTATATTTTAAGGATTTCACCTTCAGGCGTCAAAAAGGTCTTCTTTCCTTTTCGTATAAATAGCTCCTGTTTCAATTCTTGTTCAAGCGTCTGAATTTGTGCAGTTACAGCAGGTTGAGAGAAGTTTAACTTTTGCGCAGCATTTGTAAAATTTAAGTACTCTGCTACGAATTTGAACGTTTTCAGATGTCTTAATTCCATAATAGTTGCTCTCCATACTATCAAATTTTTTGGACTGGTGCATATTAGTATAGTGCTGAATATCAATAAAATAATGTTATGGTTACCATAATGTCTTTTGATTTTACATTAAAATCCCCTTCATTAGTATTTTGGGAATGTTATTACAATCTTGTACTGTTTGTATCACTTTGGGCGGTTTGTAATATTTAGCTAATAATAGAGTTACAACAAGACCAACGCCTCCAATATTATAAAACATAACGCGCCAGCCCCAAGTATCTACTTTTAAACCAGTAAAGTATAAAGTGAGAGCCGACCCTATTAACTGAGCAACAAATAAAATTGACTTCGCTCTTGCATGAACTTCTCTTTTGAAAATTTCTGTAATAGCTACACCAAAAAAAGGGTGTTTAAATTGACAATCCTCAATTTTAACACCCTCCATTTGAGTGGCTTTTTATAATAATTAATCGTTAAATTCGATAACTGCTCTTCCTACATTTACACAATTGCAATCATGGAAAGAATCAAATGCTTGATTAATATCTTCTAATGCAATCCTATCTAACACGAGCTCGTCTAATTTGAACTTTCCATCTAAATACATTTGAGCAATGATGGGGAAATCACGGAATGGCTTCGCATTACCGTAAAAGCTTCCTTTCAATACTTTTCCAACTCGATGGAATCCTCCAGCTGGAATATTTAACGTTTTTTCAGGATTAAATGCGCCCACGACGACGACAGTTCCACCTTTTCTAGTACTCTTCCATGCACTTTCAGTGGCAACTGTATGACCTGAACAATCAATCGCATAATGAACACCAACACCATTTGTCAGTTCTTTTAGTGCTGCTTCTACATCCACTTCAGCTGAATTGATTGTATGAGTTGCGCCAAACTGTTTGGCAATTTCCAAATTAGCAGGTTTTACGTCACAAGCAATAATTTTAGAAGCACCAGCGATTCGCGCTCCTTGAATCGCATTTACGCCCACTCCGCCAATGCCGAAGATCGCTACGGTAGAGCCAGGTGTAACACCTGCCGCATTCACTGCTGCCCCATAGCCTGTTGCTACTCCGCATCCAATCAAGGACGCTTGTGCCAAAGGCATTTCATCTGGCAGCTTTATACAGGACATTTCCGGAACAACGGCATACTCTGCAAAAGTGGATAATAAAGAATTGTGATAGACTTTTTCTCCATTTTGACTCAATCTGGTAGTACCATCTAACAGCGTTCCTTCAAACATTGGACCAAATGCAGATTCGCATAAGTGAACCTCCCCGGTCACACAAAACTCACATGTCCCGCAATATGGAACCCAGCTTAAAGCAACTTTATCGCCTATTTTGACGTTCGTCACATTTGCCCCAACGGCTTCGACAATTCCCGCTCCCTCATGGCCAAGAATCGTTGGTGTCGGTGTAGTCGGATCATTTAAAGAGTTTAAATCACTGTGGCATACACCTGTTGCTTTAATTTTCACTAGCACTTCATTCGCTTTTGGTTCACTAAGTTCTACTTGTTGAATCGATAAAGGTTCGCCGATTTCAGTCATTACTGCTGCGTTCATGTTCATTGTCATTTCCCTCTTTTCCCTCTTTTTAGTAATTTTTTAATATGCAAACCAAATGGCTTTTGATTTTGTAAATGCTTGTAATGAATGAATCGCATACTCTTTGCCCCAGCCGCTTTGCTTTAATCCTCCAAATGGACTGGCAAAATCATAGCATCCATATCGATTGACGAAGACCATACCCGCCTCAAGCTGATTGGCTACCCGATGAGCACGGGAAGTATCACCGGTCCAAAGCCCTGCTCCAAGACCATAAATCGTATCGTTGGCCATCTTGATTACTTCTTCTTCTGTATCAAATGGGATGATGCATAGAACAGGCCCAAAAATCTCTTCCTGTGCAATTTTCATGTTATTATCCACATCGGCAAAAATAGTCGGTTCGACAAAATAGCCTTTCGCATTGTCACCCGTTGTGTCCCGTTTTCCACCGGCGACGATGCGTGCACCTTGATTTTTACCGCTCTCAATGTAATTTAAGATGGATTCCATATGCTGCTTGGATACCTGTGCCCCTTGATCACTGGCAGGATCAAACGGATCACCGCACTTATAATTTTTCGCGTACTCCGCTATTTTCTCGACCACTTCATCATAGATTTCACGTTGCGCAAATAACCGGGTCGGTGCTGAACATTTTTCACCCTTATGGGTAAATAATCCGTAAAAAGAACGCTCAATTGCGGCATCTAAATTTGAGAAATCGCTAAAAATAATGTTCGGTGACTTACCGCCCAGTTCTAATGTGACTGGTTTTAAATTGCTATCAGCTGAGTCTCGGATTAATTGTTTTCCGACATGTGTACTGCCTGTGAATGATAGCTTATCAATGTCCATATGACGACTAATATAAGAGCCAACCGTACCATCACCAAGGACTAGGTTAATAACACCCTTTGGCAATACTCCAGCTTCGTCAATGATTTCGAATAATCGAATAGCGGAAAAAGAAGTTTTATCAGCTGGCTTTAAAATGACCGTGTTCCCCATCGCTAATGCAGGTGCGAGTTTTAAAACAGCCATCTGAATCGGAAAGTTAAATGGCACAATTTGGCCACATACACCGATCGGGTCCCTTGTTGTGACACTTAAGAAATTGCCTTCTACTGGATTGTTTTCGCCGTAATATTTATCTGTCCAGCCTGCGTAATATTCGAATAAGTCTGCTGCTTCTTGCACATCATCGTTGTACGCTTCTTTATATAATTTTCCGTTATCAAGAGCTTCTAATGTGGAAAGCTCCGCATGATGTTCATGGATAAGTGCGCTAATTTTCCTTAAAGCCTTTCCTCTATCCTTGCGGCTCATCTCTTTCCATGGACCCTGTGTAAAAGCAATCCTTGCTGCTTGGATAGCCGCATCTACATCCAGCTCTTCCGCACAATGGAAATTCCCGATAACTTCTCCATTCGCTGGATTGATAGAATCGATTACTTTATCTCCAGAATTGCTTATCCATTCGCCATTGATATAGAGACTTTTCGTTGTATTAAGCCATTCATGAGCCCACTGTAATTTGGGCTGTTTAATGCCTTCAAAATGCTTGGTTTCTAGGGTCACGATCCATACCTCCATTATTCTAGTAAGTTTTTGATAGATTCACGATCATGTTCTTTCATTAATTTTGAAACGGCCGAATAACCCAATCGCTCCTTCAATTCCACGACAATCGGAATCAAGGTGTTTGATAGTGATTCACATCTTTCTTCATTCGGCGCTATATCCTTTAAGCATTGTTCTGTAAAGGAATGAGCAGAGTTCGTCAGCATGTGTAATCCATTTAAGATATTGGCACCTGCTAAACCTTCAAATACATTTAAGTCAAGTTCACCATGTTCCAATGCAGCTTGAACTGCCCGGTCACACCCAAGGACTTGAAAACAGCTTTGTATCATTGTTTCAGGGATAACCGGATTCACTTTTCCTGGAAAAAAAGAAGAACCTGCCTGAACGGATGGCAATGTAATTTCAGAAAACCCGGCTTCGGGCCCTGATGAAAGTAATCTTAAATCCTTCGCCACTTTGATGAGTGATGTTGCTAATAAGCTCAATTGATTTGACACATGTGCTAAGTCATCGATGTTTTGTGCAGCATCAAATAAATTATCACGTAAGGTCACATTCATATTCGATACTTCACGGAGCTTCTTCATGATCACTGCTTTATATTTTTCAGGTGCCCCAACGCCATTTCCAATAACCGTCCCACCAAGGTTAACGGTCTGTAACGAAAGGATTGCTTCTTTTAATGAACGGTGACGCCTTTTCAATAAAGATGCATATCCACTGAAAACTTCACCAAGCTGTACCCTCATTGCATCCTGTAAACAGGTCCTGGAGATTGTCGTAACACCCATAAACTCTTGTGATTTTTTCTCAAGGGCATCTTGCATCTTGATCAAATGTCGGTCCAATCGATCAAAACAACGGACAATCGCCAGACGGATAGCTGTATGGCATACATCCGAAGTGGATTGGGAAGCATTTACATGGTCTACAGGATGAACAGGCATGTATGTGCCTGTAGAACCTCCCAAATTTTGATTCGCTAAATTGGCTAATACTTCATTCACATTCATATTGGTACCAATGCCGCCGCCGCCATGCAGAATATCGACAATGAACTGGTCCTGGTAATTCCCTTGTATTAATTGATCACAAGCCTTTAAAATAGCGATTCCAATAGAATCATCGAAAACATTGGCTTCCAGATTCGCCAATGCTGCCGCTTTTTTCACTCTTGCTAAAGACACTATATATTCGGGATAATTTTTTAATGGCTGGCCCGAAAAAGAAAGATTTTGTACCGTTCTCATGGTTTGGATTCCGTATAATGCGGATTGAGGAATATTAATTTTGCCGAAGTGGTCAGCTTCTGTCCGTGTTCCTAACTTGTTTTCCTGGCTAATTGAAATCCCTCCCACCATACTTTTTAAGGCAAAATGCGACATAATCTCCATAGCCTCTATTCCATGAAGACCATGTTCATCATAATGTTCGTATTACGAACATCAAGTTCACATAAAGAACATATGGTTATTATACGATCGAAAAAAATAGGAATCAATACAATTTTCAAAATTTTTTCAGAAAGGGTGAATTGACATTTAATGATTTGATTACGTTATAATAAAAACATGGAAAATAATAATCAAATCACATCAAAACAATCGATAAATAAAGATAATTCTTCTGTACAAGCCGTTGACCGTGCGTTGATGCTCCTAAAGCTGATTGGGGAAAGTGCGACACCCATTTCGGTGGGCGATCTGGCCAAACAAGCGGATTTGAACCGTACCACAGCTTGGCGTTTGATCGGAAGTCTCGAAAATCAAGGATTTGTTGAAAAAGACCCTGTATCAAAGGGGTATCAACTCGGATATGCCATTCATATTTTGAGTACGCAAACTGGTGATCCATATGGGTCACTCAAACGAAGGGCCTACCGGACATTGGAAGAATTAAAAGGAGAAATCGGTGAAACTGTCCTGCTTAGTGTTCCGAAGTATGACGGAACACTCACGATTGATCAAATAGACACCGATCATAGTGTAAGATTAAGAGACTATTCCAATACGATTTCACCTTTACATTGCACATCTAACGGAAAAATATGGTTAAGCTTGCTGTCCGAGAAGGAGTTGGATATTTTTTTAGAGCAGCCGCTTAAATCGTATTCCAAGTATACAATTACAGATCCCGAAGAACTGCGTAAGGAACTGCTTAATATCCGTGTTCAAAAGGTGGGAACAGCGATTGGCGAACTAGATGAAAGTGAAAATGCGATTTCAGCTCCTATCTTCGATAAGAAGAAGAATTTAGTCGCATTTGTTACGGTCGGCGGCCCAAGTTTCCGCCTGCCAGAGGAAGCCACTTTGGCATTACGTAATCGAATGCTGGAAGCAGCAAAAAAGATCGAAGAACAGTTAGACTAATCTAAAAAAACATTTGGATAAAAAAAACAGGATACCATTTTACGATGCTATCCTCTTTTTTTTGTGTGTAATCGATTCTACAACAAATTTAAAAAATAGTTTGACAATAACTAAAATAATAGATGATAATTAAACAACATTCACATAATGGACAATAAGTTCACAATAAGAACAATCCTTGTGTCACCCAAAATGAAATCGCTTTCCTCTATAAGCAGTTTCATACATGTAGATTAGGCTATAAGTATCCTTAAGACGGAACAAATTATGGAGGAGGTTTTACTTTGGAAAATTTAAAGATGGTAAGTACCAATAATAGAAATACAATTAAGTTAGATGACGCTCCCTTAAACAAATTTCATATCAAAATTGCGGGTCTGACATTCGGTGCTCATTTCACTGACGGATATATTTTAGGAATTATCGGATTTGCCCTTTCATTACTGACACCTCAAATGCATTTATCCCCTTTCTGGGTCGGGCTGATTGGAAGTTCTGCTCTCATTGGTCTTTTCCTTGGCAGCCTCGTTTTAGGATGGGTATCTGATTATGTAGGCAGGCAGAAGATATTTGTATTCAGTTTTATCGTCATAACGGCTGCATCTGTTTTACAGTTTTTTGTTACCAGCCCTTTAGAGCTTGCCTTATGCAGAATTTTGATTGGTATCGGGCTTGGCGGCGATTACAGCGTTGGACATACGATGCTAGCTGAATTTTCGCCTCGTAAACATCGCGGAGTATTATTAGGGTCATTTAGCGTCATCTGGACGTTTGGTTATGTAGCAGCAAACTTGATTGGAATATTATTCACTGATTCTTCTCCTGATGCTTGGCGCTGGATGTTGGCCTCATCAGCCATTCCAGCTGTCATTATATTATTCGCCCGAATGGGTACACCTGAGTCACCTAGATGGCTCATTAATAAAGGGCGAAAAGAAGAGGCTCTTGCCATTGTCCAAAAACATGTCGGTCCAAATATCATTCTTGATGATGAAGCACCAATGCAAGTAAAAAACAGTTTTGCCACATTATTTAGTAAGGAATTAAGAAAACGTACTGCATTCAATTGTATATTCTTTGTTTGCCTCGTTATCCCTTATTTCACTATTTACACGTTCCTGCCTGATATTTTGAAAGCAATCGGACTAAGCGAAGGGTTTGGAACAGATTTACTATTAAATGGACTTCTTATCGTTGGTGCCCTTTTAGGTATTTGGTTCACGATTAAATTTTCTCGGAGAGGATTTTTGATCAATTCTTTTATCGTATTGATCATTACACTCGCTCTTCTTAGCTTTTTACCTAGCGGTGCCAAAGTACCGATGATTCTTTCTTTTGCGGTCTTTACTCTGATTATGTCGGCTGTTAGTAATCTAGTTGGTGTGTTTCCTGCTGAAAGTTTCCCGACCGAAATTCGTTCTTCTGGTGTCGGACTTGCAACGGCTGTAAGTCGATTTGGTTCGGCGATTGGTACATTCTTGCTTCCAATAGGGATTGCCAATATAGGGGTACAATCTACCATGCTTTTAATCACCGGCGTACTTGTTATCGGAGCTGTCGTATCCTACGCGTGGGCTCCAGAAACGAAGTCACTATCGCTTAGTGAAGCAAGTCATACTAAAAATAAGAAATAAAAGGTCTTTCGTTAAGTAAAAGGTTTATTAACGAAATGAATCAAGAGATAAAAAGAAGCCAAGCTCAAAAGCCTGGCTTCTTTTTATGTTTATAATTCTCGTATTCTAAGAGTAGACAAGAATTCAGCTTATCCTGTAGCGGTTGCTTTTTAAAAAACCACCCCTGAAGTACTTTGGTTCGTAACTGACAATAAAAGCTTTCGGGTCTGCTAATAATATATCTTGATATAACCGGGATTGCAGCTTTCTGGCGATTATAATGGTAAGTATGAACCTCTCACCTTCCAACCCCTCAGCCAGCCAGCCTGTTACACCGTAGCCTTTTTGACGAAGCCCTGCAGCCATATCTGCATTATTTCCATTTGTAGTAACCTGAACAGTGACGAATCCAAGTGCCAGCCATTCTTCGATTTTTATTCCTATAAGTATACCGATTCCATAACTTAAACAATAAACTAAAAGGTTTATGGGTTTATCCAGGTTATCAAGGACAAGCTTAAGTCCAATCACATAAATCATTATATCGATACAACTTACAACCGCAGCAACATATCGGTAGCCCTTTACTGTCAGGATCATGCGAATGGTTAATAACGAGACATAACAAATCTGCAGTAAAAAGATTGTGCATATTGTCAATAACATATTTTCCACCCGATATTTTCTGTTATAAGATAAGAATCTCCCTGCAAATTCAGATTTAACCTGTATTCACTGGAAGATTCTTTGTTTCTCGATTATTCACCTATTAAACGATGACGGTCGAACTTTCACCAACATAAAAATGTTTAATTTCATATTTTTTCAATGCATCTTCATCTAATTCAATACCTAGACCAGGTTTTTCAGGAGCAACTAAATAGCCCTCAGAATCGATCATTAAGTGTTCTTTTTGGATATAGTCACGACGGTCGGTGGACCATGCCGGCGGGTCATACGGGAACTCCAAGTACGGACAATGACTAACGGCTGCTGCAAGATGCAGGTTTGCAAGTAACCCGATTCCGTTTGACCAGGTATGCGGACTAAACCATGCGCCGCTTCCCTGTACAAGCTCAGCAATTTTCTTCACTTGTGTAATTCCCCCTGACAGGGCAACATCTGGTTGGTATACGTCAAGAGCATTCACTTTATTCATTTCTCTAAAATCGTACCAGTTACGATTCATTTCTCCACCTGCAATACGGATTCCAGTCATGTCACGCAATTTTGCCATTAATTCAAATTGGTGTGATGGGAGGGGCTCCTCAAGCCAGAAAACATTTAACTGTTCCAGCTCTTTCGCTACTTGGAACGCCATTTTCAAATCCCATGTACGTTCAACGTCCCATGGCATCTTCCATCCCTGGTTAGCATCGACCATAATCTCAAGTTTATCGCCAACGGCTTTTCTTACAGCTTCAACGACTTTTATATCATCCTTTACATCTTCGTGATGAAAACGAATTTTCATCGCCTTAAATCCTTGATCCACAAATCGTAGTGCACGCTCAGCTCGTTCTTCAGGAGTTACGATTTCACCAGTTGATGCGTAAGCAAGAATTTTATTCGATTTGCCACCTAGTAATTTATACACAGGCTGCCCTGTCGCTTTCCCCATTAAATCCCAAAGGGCTAAATCAAGTGGCCAGCAGCGGCCATAATGGAAGTTGATATTGTCTATAACCTGTGCATGTCGTTCAATAGCAAACGGATCTTGCCCAATAAATAAATTCTCATGACCTTCTAATCCCATTAACAAATCGCCCGAGCCAACTCCTGTGATGCCTTCATCTGTATGAACGTAAACGACAGTTGAAGCAAAGTTCTTCCTTGGCTGAGGGTCCCATGCCGCTTTGAATGGCGGCTCCAGTGGTTTTAAATACTGTTTAATTTCAATGGAAGTAATCTTCATTTTTATGTGCTCCTCACCTTAATTTATTTGTTAATCAAACCGTTTTTTTCTAGGAATTCCTTGGCTACATCAGTCGTATTTTTCTTATCCTCATCTACTTTGGCATTCAATTCCGCCATCGTTTTATCATCAAGCTTCCCTGAAAGTTGGTTTAGGACGTCAGCTATTTCTGGGTGTTTCTTCACAAGATCTTTCGAAACAATTGGAGCAGCAAAATATGGAGGGAAATACCCTTTATCATCTTTTAAAGGAACTAAATGAAGGGCAGGTATGTTTCCAGCTGTAATATACGTTATATAAACATCAATATTTCCTTCAGCAGCTGCGGAAAAGCCTAATGCCATATCCATCTCTTTATGATCTTTAAACTTAAATCCGTACATTTTTGCTAATGGTTTATATCCGTCTACACGATCATAGAAAGCTGGGTCCATCCCAATAACAAGTTTATCTGCATGGGGGACCAAATCTGAGTATGTTTTGATGTTTAGCTTTTTTGCCATATCTTCTTTCATAACTAAAGTAAACGTATTGTTGAATCCGAAAGGCTTTAGCCAAGTAAGTCCTAATTCTTTTTCATACCCTTTTTTCGTCTTCTCATAAACTGATTCAGGCGTATCATTTGGTTGTAATGTGTTTTTCAGTACATTCATATACCCTGTTCCTGTATAATCAGCTACTACTTGTAAATCCCCATCTTTTAAGCCTTGATTTAGTACAGCGGAGGTTGCAAAGCCTCCTTCTTTAATGGTAATGTTGTGATCCGTTTTATTCTGAAGTAGTTGACCCATAATTTGGGCAAGCAGATACTGCTCTGTGAAGTTTTTGCTTGCTACCACTAAATCGAGTTTTTCTTTTGAACCACCAGAGGTTTGTGATGAGTTACTCGAGCATGCAGCTAAAAGCACGATAAATATTGAAATAATCATCAACCAAATTTTCTTCATCTTATATTCTCCTTTTATATAATTTTTGTTTATGCAACTTTGTCTTTTTTATTGGAATCATTCTGTTTCACTTTCTTCGTATGGCTCTTCTGGTTAAAAGGAGTAACTTTTCTTTCCAGTTTCTTTAATAAGAATTCTGTTAGGATTGCTAAAAATGCTGCCGGAATAGCTCCCGCTAACACTAATTCAGGACGCATCAAAGCTACACCACGGAATATGATTTCCCCTAATCCTCCAGCTCCAATAAATGCCGCAATCGTAGTAATACCAATGGTCCATACAGTTGCAGTTCGGATTCCGGCCATAATAACCGGAAGAGCAAGTGGAATCTCAATAATCCATAAAATTTGCCAGCTAGTCATCCCCATGCCACGACCTGCATCGACGACAGATTGATTCACTTCCACAATTCCCGTATATACATTTCGGATGATGGGGGCTAATGCATAGAGAACCAAGGCTATCACTGTAGGTTTCACTCCAATCCCTACAAACGGCATTAGAAAACCGAATAAGGCAATACTAGGTATCGTTTGAAATACACCTGCAACCCCTATGATGCTATCAGCCAATTTCTTATTTCTACTGAGGTAAATTCCCAAAGGAATAGAGATGAATAGGGCAATGATGATCGAGAGGAGTGAGATGTAGATGTGTTGCCCTATACTCACTAAAATCATATCCCAGCGATCCGTATAGATTTCTAATAAACTAGTGAATAGATTTGATTGTTGAGTCACATGAATACCTCCTTTAATTTAAAGCGCTTTCATTACGAACAAACCCTGTCTCTTTGTTAAAAACAAATCAGCCGGTCAAGCTTTGCAAAACGATCAGAATTACAATTTTGCAAAAAGGGACATTCCTGCATTTAATCGCTTTTCTCCAATAAACCCTTTAACAAAAGAATTGGCTGGCTTTTTAATGATTGCTGTTGAAGTATCGAATTGAACAATTCTTCCTTCGTTCATGATGACAATTCGATCAGAAATCTTTAAAGCCTCATCAATGTCATGGGTTACAAAAACGATTGTTTTATTGATCTCCTTCTGCAATCGAACTAGTTCTTCTTGTAGTTGTTCACGAGAAATTGGATCCAATGCACTAAATGGTTCATCCATTAAAATAATAGGAGGCTCTGCAGCCAATGCTCTTATAACCCCTACACGTTGTTGCTGGCCACCACTTAATTCGGATGGGTACCGATTCCGAAAAATCTTAGGCTCCAATCCAACCATGTGCAGCAATTCGTCAATTCTATTGGAGTATTCCTCTAACTTCTTTCCCTTTAATTTTGGAACTAATCCGATATTTTTTCCGATGGTCATGTGTGGCAACAAACCAACTTGTTGAATGACATAGCCAATATTTCGCCGTAGTTCGACCGGGTCTGTTTTAGAAATATCCTGACCATCAATCAATATCTTTCCAGAATTAGGATCAATAAGGCGATTAATCATCCGCAACGTAGTTGTTTTCCCACATCCACTTGGTCCAATAAGAGCTACTAACTCTCCTTTTTGAACCTCAAAACTAAGATTGAATAGCGTTTGTACATCCCCATACACTTTGTTTACATTTTCAAAACGGATCACATCTTTACCCCCTCTTTTGATGAATTGATTTACTAAGTAATATTGCAAGAACCATGCCAACCGTAATAGCGGGATAAAAAGGTTGAATATTAGCAGTTTTGCCAATCCTTTCAGGGCGAAACTGTACAAAAATTCTCTAATTTGGTAGAGAATTTTTGTACAGTAACTTATAAAGTCTCAAAAAAAAGAACATCTAAAAAGATGCTCTTTCTTTTCAATTCCTTCTTATTTACTCTTTATCAATCCAGTGTCAATCAAAAATTCCTGTGCTACAACCGAAACATCTTTATGTTCCATTTCGACTTGATCTATCATTTCCATAAAATTCTTCTCATTTATCTTTTCAACTAGGCGATTGAGCAGCTTTGATATTTTCGGATAACGTTCTAATGTTTCATTATCTACCACCGGCGTAGGATTATATGGGGGAAAAACATGCTTATCATCTTCCAATATAGTTAAATTGTATTCTTTTATATGGCTATCCGGTGCGACCCCAACGGCAGCATCTACTCTGGAGTCTTTTACTGCTTGGGGCAGGAGCATAGACTCGACGGAAATAATATTTTTTTTATCGATTGCAAAATGATAGATTTGTTGTACATGTTCCAAACCATCTTTTCGAACCAAAAATTCCTCATTAGTGGCCAATTTAATATCGTGTTTGTTAGCATATTGGACAAAATCACTAATCTTCTTTATTCTGTTTTGCTTTGCCAGTTCACTTTTTATAAGAATTGCCCACGTACTATTTAGGTCTAGACTTTTAAGCCATTTCACACCCTTTTTTTCATCCTCTTTAGAAACACTTTGAAGAGCTAATTTTGAATCATATATCGGTGGATGATGATGATAAAACACCCTTGCCGTATTAGGGTACTCCCAATATTGATCGATGATTCCTTCTTCGAGGGCAGCACGAATGTTTAAGCTGCCTCTAAAGCTAATCTCATTGACAGAAAATCCATTTTCACTTAATAGTAAAGATGTCATTTTCATAAGCATCCGCTGCTCGGTTGGAGATTTAGAGCCAATGGTTATTTCTGGCTTGGCTGAGGATTCCGGTGAACTACGTGTTATTTCTTTCTCCTCCTTTTCACACGAAGCCAGAATAAAAATGAGCTGGACAAGGACCATGAATATAACCGTTCTGCTCATGGAGATACCTGCCCTCACTTCTCTGTCCCCATTTGTATTTTCTTGATTTTATAAACAAGTGTATGCCTAGCGATTCCAAGCATATCCGCAGCCTTAGAACGGTTTCCTTTCGTTGCTTCCAACGCTTTCTTAATTAATTGCTCTTCCACATTTTCTAAAGCTTTTTTTAAATTGACCTCTGACAGGCTAAACAGGGGGTCATCTTTTTGATCCAGGTTTTCACTGAAATAAAATAACTCTCGGTTTAAGTCCGATTCTTCAATTTTTCCATTCATTTTCAATATATGTAACCGTTCTAAGACATTCAACATCTCACGGATGTTCCCAGTCCATTCATACGAGGAAAGTAATTGGATCATATCTTCGGAAATACTTACATCTTTAGTATATTTCAAATTTAACGTTTCAATAGATTGTTTAATGATAATCGGAATATCTTCCTTTCGTTCTCGTAAAGGGGGGATTTCAACCTCGACTAAGTTTAATCGATAATATAGATCTTTGCGAAACTTCCCTTCATTAACCAACTGTTTGATATCCTTATTGGTGGCTGAAATAATCCGTACATCAACTTTACGGTAAGTATTACTCCCCAGTCTCATAAAGCTTTTCTCCTCAATAACATGGAGAAGCTTAGCTTGCATCGCTAAAGAAATTTCTCCTATTTCATCTAGAAATATCGTACCCTTATCTGCCGATTCAAATTTACCCACTCTTGTTTCGGTTGCACCTGTAAATGCTCCTTTTTGATATCCAAATAATTCACTTTCTAACAGATTCTCAGGTATTGCAGCACAATTGATGGATACAAACGGCTTCTCACTTCTTTTGCCTCTCTTATGAATCCACTTCGCCATTGCTGTTTTTCCCACACCACTCTCACCAAGAAGTAGAATACTTGCATCAGTATCTACTACTTTTTCAAGGAAATAGAAGATAGATTTCATTTTCTTATTTTCATAAATCAGTTCTTCCTGGGACCAGTTTTGTCTAGCTTGATATTTTAACAACTGATTTTCTTGTTTTACTTGCTTGTTTTCGCAAATCTTTGCGACAATCTCCTTTAAAATAGCCAATTCAACTGGTTTATTCAGATAGTCTGTAGCCCCTAATTTCATAGAGTTTACAGCGCTCTCCACATTCCCATAAGCTGTCAACATAATAACAGATATATTTGGAGACCCTTCCTTTACTTTCTTTAAGACATCTTGTCCAGTCATATCTGATAACATATAATCCAGAATCATAACATCGATCGGCTCCCTCTTAAGCAAATCGATGGCATCTTGTCCTGTATGGGCTTGATGAGCGATAAAGCCTTCACTTTTAAGCCACAAGCTTATATTCCTACATAATTTCACTTCATCATCTACAACTAATACAGAATAGCTCATAATTAGTCCCCCCTATATTCCTATTTTTGTAGTGATTGGAAACTTGCATTGAATAGATGTTCCTGCATGAATCGTACTTTGGATCTCCATCTCCCCGTTATGTTCATTAACGATATCCTTGGCTATTGTTAATCCAAGCCCAGAGCCATTTGGCTTGGTCGAAAAGAAAGGATTAAATAGCCAATCAAGATCATGTTTAGAAATTCCCTGACCGCAATCTTTAATTTCCACAACCAGCCACTCCTGGCCTTCCGAGTTTTTTTCATAAATATGTATTTGCAATATTCCCCCTGTAGGCATTGCTTCAATACTATTTAAAATTAAATTAAGAAACACTTGCATTAGTTTTTCGGGCTTAACTTTGATTTTTCTACTATTAACTTGGTATTCTTTTAATACATCTACTTTTGCTTCATTCAATTTAATTCGAAGTAGATGAAGAACTTTATCAACTAATTGGTTCATTTCTGTCCATTTTTCTTCTTCATTTTTCATTCTTGTAAAGGATAAAAATTCACTTACAATCCCACTCATACGTTTTACTTCATCATATATATCGTTTGACAGCATATCGACCAGTTCATCATTTGCAGGTTCGTGTAATACCTTTTTTAACAATTCAGCAGAACTTAACAGTATTGCAAGCGGATTTTTCAATTCATGAGCAATACCAGTTGTAACTTGTCCAATGGAGGCAAGTTTTTCACTTTGTCTAATCTGTTCCTCGAATAACTTTAGTTGTGAAATATCCTGGAGAACTGAAATATAACCAATACTCTCCTTTCTTTCATTATAAAATTTAGAAGTAACCACTTTAACAATCCTTTTTCGACGATCGGCATCAATAATGTAGGTTTCCATTTCTTCAATGGGATTGTCTATATGTAAACTATTTAATGATAGAAAATCAGCTTGCCCGTATTTAAGCGGTAATGAAGACGTATGTTTTCCCTTAAGTTCCTCACGAGAAATGCCTGTTAGTCGTTCAAAATTAATATTAGGATGAGTAATGATGCCATCATTATCTAGAGTGAGTATGGCATATGGAATGCCTTCAATGACGTCATATAAATACCTTTCCTTTTCCTCGAGTATCTTCTTTTTCTCAATGTTGCTAATCCCTAAATCAATCATCTTTTTCATCAATATTCCCAATTCATCCTGAGAGTCAACTTTTACCCTCTTCAATTCTTCTATCGACTGTTTTTCATCGAAATGACTAGCTAATTGAGTTAACCGGACAATCGGAGTAAGAAGTTTTTTCGTACCTAAAACAATTAAAAAGATAGATAAGGTAAGTATTCCTATAAAGCTTAACGTTAAGGCAATAGAAAGTTTAAATATAGGCTGGAAAGCCACCTTTTCAGGAACCCCTAACACTAGTCCCCATTGATCCCAAAGTGCTTTATAAGAAAGGATACTTGTTTCTCCTGATATATCTTCCCTAATAAACCCTGAAAGGCCCTTTGATAATCTTAATGCAGCAGGATGAACTGAAAAATTCTTCCCTATATCTCGTACATTTGTTGAGGAGATAACATATCCATTTTTGTCTAGAATAAAGCTAAATCCACTTCGTGTGGTACTTATGCCTTTGATAATAGAGGAAAGATATTCTCTACTGATTTCTGCCACCAATACACCTTTTAACCCCTTTTTCCCATCAATAACTGGAACCGAGACGATTACAACTTTCTTTCCATGAAAATTTTTAACCATATTGGAAACCACATAGTTATTGCTAACACGTGTCTTATTAAATTCGGGATAAAAATAATATTGTGATTTAAGATTTGGTGAAAAGGGAGCTTCAAAAAGGACCTGATGGCTTTTATCGATAAAATAAATGGATTGTACAATAGCACTTCTAGAAATGATACGTTCTGCACGATTGTACATTTTGGAGTTGCTTATTTCGGATTCTTCATCATTTCCTGCAATTAACTGCAGCTGTAAGACGACATCCGATAATTCAGAATTAATACGTTCTGCCAACGCATCGGTACTTAGCATATTCTTTTTTAAAATATCTTCTTCAATAAGCCAATTTGCGTAACCAATAATGATTTGAAAGATGATGAGTATCGGGATAATAAGAATAATAGAAAACCAGATAAGATATTTTTTGGTGATACTTTTAGAAATAGAATGTAGTATTCCACGGATAAAAAGTAAAAACTTCATCTGACCTCCAACTTTTTAAATAGCATGATTACAATATCTCCACCTATTATACTAATATTCAAATTATTTTAATTAAAAAAATATCCAACTTTTTTATTTGAAAAGACTAATCAAACGTTTGATTAGATCAAGTTGCTCCCCGCTAATAGAAAAGGGTGACTCAAAAATCGTTTGATGTCACGATCTTTGAGCACCCTTATCACAATAATCTATTATGCATTTTTTGCAATGAGTTCATCTGGTTTAATTGATTTTCTAGCTTCCTTCTTTACTGACTTTCTAAAGATTAACGTCATGAAGATAGCGAGGATAGCCGCGCAGGCACAGAAGATGAAGTATCCATTATATCCACCGTTAGGTCCGTATGTTTTAAACAATACAATATTGACGATAGGCATTAAAATATCAGGTGTATAGCCTATAAAGGATACAACTCCAATCGTTAGACCGAGTATCTTTTCATCTACCTTACAATCTCCAAGTAACGACCAGTAAAGACCTCTAATGGTATAAATCATTAAACCTATCATGACGACTTGGATTTTAAAGTAAATGAGAGGCATCGTAATTGGTAAGATTGATATAGCAATTAAAAAAGTGGCAGCTAACCCTAAGGCGATCATGAGGATACTGCTTTTCCCAAATTTATCACCTAAAAATCCGCCTAACAACCCGCCAATCGGCCGCATCCAAAGCATTAATACAGTCACTTCACCTACAGTTGCGGCATCAATTTTGATGTTCGTTTGTAAAAATCCACCCTGATAATATACGGCCCAGGTCACAATATAAGACATAAATATGATGCCGCCTAGAAGCCATATGAACTTATTACTGAATAGTTGTTTGAAATCGTTCACATTAATTTTTTTACTGGTTTCTGCCGCTTTAGAAGAAGATTCTTTTTTAATAGAAGATTTGTCTTCTTTAACAAAAAATAAAATGAGTACGGATACCAAAATAAGCGCAGCAGAGTACATGTAAACCACAAATTGTAACGCTTCTTTCTTATGAACCAATTCTGTACTGTCTCCCAAAACGTTTGTAAAAATAAATAATGCGATACTTGCTAATATGGCCTCTACTAATCCACGGCCACCATCTAAAGCACCAAAAAATCTTCCTTCTTCTTCCTTTTTAGAAATTAACTTTACAAGTTTTAAATGAGCTGCCCAAAAGGTGAATACTGAAAAAAATCCCCAAATACCAAATATCACCAAAACCATTGAATAGCTCGGAACTTGAGCAAACCATAGTCCGGTAAGTCCACAAACCAAAAGTGAAATGAATAAAAGTTTTTTTGCGGAAAATCGATCAGCAAGCCAGCCACTTGGAGAGTATCCCACAAGATAAGCCACACCTAAAACGGAAAAAATGCCATTTAATTGTTTAAGAGTTATTCCGTATACTTCCAAAATCGTTTCTTGATAATTTGTTTTTAAATAGATAAGTGGAAATATCGATCCTGCTGCTAAAACAATGAGGAAAAATTGAAAATACCTTTTATAATTTTTCTCTGCCACAAAATCACTCTTTTCTTAACTAAAAATGGGATAAGATAGTTTTAAAATTTCATCGGTATGAACTCTCACCTTTTTAACGACAGTATCGTTAATGGTATTGTAGAGTACATGATTTTTTTGGTTCGGTATAAACGTTTGTTGAGTTTTAACCATTTTACTTGCAGCCTCATAAAAATCTTTGTAAATCGATAGATGTTGGCAGACACATATAGCAGCTCCTAAACACGCACTACTGCTGCCTGCACGTCTGTGAACTGGCAGTCCAAAAAGATCCGCAATAATTTGCATTATCACATCACTTTTGGAGCCCCCGCCTATTACGACTAAATCATTTAACTGTACGTCTATTTCCTCTAACATATCATCAATATTGTTTTTAATATTAAAAGCAATCGCTTCCAAAATTGAACGGTATATATGGTATTTTGTATGGCGCTGATCAAAACCAATCATGACACCTTTTCGATATGGTATAGATGGTGTCGATAACCAGTCTAAAATGGTAATCAGACCGTCACTGCCGACTGGAACATCTTGTGCTTTCATATTCAAGTATTCCTCTTCCAATACACCTAGTTTTCTTGCTTCTGTAACGAGTTCTTCACCAATCAGCTTTTTAAACCAACTCACGGTCCACATACCACGTCTTATTCCATTTGATTCATAAACATATTTAAATGGAATACATGCAAGCGTTGGAAAGAAATTAAGGGCATTTTCCTTAAATTCATTTCGTAACAGCATGGACGAAATGAATGTTCCAAGTGAGATCATGATGGTACCTTCGTCCTTAATTCCGGAACCCAGCGCCTCTACAGCTTTATCGTTAGCTGTCGCTACTACTGGTATATCATGATGGAAACCAAACTCCTCGACCAATTCTTGTCTCAGCATTCCCAGCTTTTCGCCTGGTTTTACAAGATCAAATACCATGTCTCTTTGCAATCCATTTGCCTCAAATACTTCCTCGTCTTTCGACCAATCCAACGTTTCACGGTCCAATGGCCAGTGAACTTCATAATTGGAAGCAGTGTCTTTAAATTCCCCTGTCAACCGAAAGCCTAGATAACCAGAGGTAGTCGTCACATACTTTACTTGATCATCAGAATGTACATATGGTTCGTTAAGTCTGGAATCCATCCAGCTTATCACAGGATAAGCTAGATGGCCCTCTTCCTTTAATAAAACACGACAACATCTAATGGTACAAAGTCCAATTCCAGCAATGTCTTTAGGATTGCCAGTAAAATGGGCTAGACAATTTTTAATAGCTCCGTACACACTGTCCCATAAATCATCTTCGGGATGGATGACAACCCCTGGCTCAGGTGATAGAGTTTCTTTTAATTGAAAAGATCCGAAAGCAACTTCATTACCTTCAACATCATAAATGGCTACTTTTGTACTTTGCGAGCCATTATCAATCCCCATTACATACCCGCTCATATAATCACCTTTTATTAACCTTTTATATATTTTTTGCCCTCTTCTTGAGGGAAGATTGTACCAAAATTCATGATTCCATTAGGGTCAAAAGCTTCTTTTAATTTTTCTAACATATAGTAAGCAGATCCATGCTCTTCTTCTGTCCACTCGGTACGATATTTTCCAATACCATGGTGATGGCACATGGAACCGCCAAGTTTCAATGTTTCTTCAATAATAATGGAATGGATTGGATGATGATAAATTCTCATTTCATCCTCTGGTGCACAATTAATATTGTAGTTATAAACAAAGTACATATTGGTTCCATTTAGATAACTATGGGATGAGTGTCCACCAAGCATGGTTATATCTTCAATTCTGTCAAACTCTTCCATAACTCTTTTCATTACATTGTGATAAATCTTTGTAATGTTTTCCCAGTCAGCTGATACTTCCGTTGTAAAACCATCATGCTTATGATGATCAACCATTGTTTGGAATTCACGATCAATGTGTCCCTGCGTCCAATTCAAATTATTAAACCAATTTTCGATTAATTGGTCTTCAACTTTTTCAACGATTCCATCTTGGAATTTAGCAACCGCTTCTTCAATTCCTTCATTCGTTGCCTTAACAATACCAGCTGGCCCTTCTGTCATAAAAATCAACACACATTTGTCTTTATAGAAATGAGAGAAATGTTGTCTTGCGTCTTCTTCAGAATAAACACGTGCCACAGATGGTCTAAAGCCGTTTGTAATCACTTCTCTTAAAACTTTAATACCCGTATCAACATCTTTTAATAAATAACCATGGAACACATTGTTTTTAGGATAGTATTTAAAAATTTTCACCGTAACTTCTGTGATATAACATAATGTTCCTTCATTGCCGATAACAATGTGTCGAATATCCGGTCCTCCAGCTCTTCTTGGAACATTTTTGATTCGAGAAATGTAACCGTTTGGAAATACACATTCTAATCCAACAACCATATCTTCAATCGCACCGTATAAAGTGGAGAATTGTCCAATACTTCTTGTTGCCAATAATCCACCAAATTGTGCAACTGGTTTAGACTGTGGAGAGTGACCAGTTGTGTAACCAATTTTACGCAGCTCATCTTCCAATGTTTGTAGTTTTACACCTGCTTGGACAGTTGCTTGCATGTTATATGGATCGATTTTAATGATATTATTCATTCTTGACCCATCGATAACCATAGCGATTTCTTTCCAGTTTTCCAGACCGCCTTCTGTAGCTGTTTTTCCACTACGAGGAATCACATTGATCTTGTGTTCATTACAGAACTGCAGAAGTGCCTGTACTTCTTCTGTAGAGTGTGGATATACTATCGCCATTGGCATTGGAACGTCAAGGACCTTTTTAGCTTTTGCATATTTTTTATATCGGTCAGAAGATGCATCATATAATGCTTCATGATCGGTAATTATTTGTTCGATTGAAATAATTACCTCTAATTCTTTTAACAATTGTTCTTTAATCTTCGTAGTTTCTTCTTTTAATAATTGTTCATTCGTCATCGCAGCATTTCTCCTTTTATCGATTTCTATATTTTGTTATCGTACTAAGTATCCGCCATCAACATTCACGAGAGTTCCATTTACATAATTGGAAGCGTTTGAAGCTAGATATACAACTGTACCCATTAAATCTGAGATATTACCCCATCTATTGGCAGGAATATGATCTAAAATTCGTTGATTGGCTTCAGGATTCGCTCTAGTCTCTACAGTAACGGCAGTAGCAAAATAGCCAGGTGCAATACCGTTTACTTGAATATTGAATTGAGCTAATTCATCACAATATGCTTTTGTGAAGCCTGCTAAACCGTGTTTCGTTGCCGCATATGCAGGTGACCATTGACCTCCAAGGTAGGAAAACAAGGAACAGGTATTAATGATCTTCCCGCTTTTTTGTGGAATCATATATTTCGCCACTTCATGAGATAATTCAAACGCTGCAGTTAAATTGATTGAGACCATTTTATCCCATTGAAGTCGAGTAAACTTCGTCACATCTGGTTCATTGATACAAATGCCTGCGTTGTTCATGAGGATATCTATTTTTCCAAATGTATTGATACATTCTTCTGCAATTTTTTTACAAGCATCCTCTTGAGTAACGTCTGCAATCATCAAATGGTACCGGACGCCTTCTGCTTCAATCATGTTTTTCGTTTCACCATTGTCATCAGCGATGCTGACTGCAAAAATGTCTGCCCCTGCTTTTGCCAGTGCTAAGGCAAAGCCTTGCCCCAATCCTGAATTTCCTCCAGTGATAATGGCTACTTTTCCTTTTAAGCTAAAAAAATTCATTGAGAAATCTTTTATATCGGTTTTATGAGTAGTCATGTTAACCCTCCTCTTAGATGTTTTTTATTATTTACAACGTTAATTTACTATAAATACCTCCAAATGTAAACGGATTCTTAAGAAAATTTTCTATTTTTTTTAAAAAAAAATTATATTGTGGAAAATTTTCCACTATGGTATACTTTCATTAAGCACTAAAATGAGAAGAGAGGGAAAGACCATAAATATTAATTTAAATAAATTAAATGAGCTGGAGCTTTCGGTTCATAATAAACTTTCTGAAATTATTAAAGAAAAGGATCATTTAAAAATATTAGAGGCCGCTGAGTATTGTAATGTGTCTTCTTCAAAAGTATCCAAACTTGTAAGAAAACTTGGGTTTGAAAGTTTTAAACAATATAAACAATTTTTTGGCGGTCAGCCAATCATTCAGGAAGACAAAAAAACTTCAAGTGAGCTTGAACGATTAAAACACTTTATAGATAATTTTGACCCTACATTAGTGGATGAGTTTTTAACTCTTTATAAGAAGTACAACAGAATTGTGCTATTTGGATTGGGTCCATCCTTTATTTGTGTAGAATACTTTGCTTATAAGCTTGCTCTTGTTTCTGGAAAACATATTTTAGTGAGCCAGGGAGAAGATCATGCGAAGCATTTAGTGGATGAGGACACGCTTTTAATTGTTTTTTCCGTAACCGGCAAATTCGCCTCTTTTGAAAACCTTTTCAACGGAGCAAAGTCTAAAGGGGCTGAAATATTGTTGATTTTGGAGGAATATGACAATTCTCAAACTTTACAAGTAGATAATATATTTTACTTAACCAAATCTGCTCAAAATGGAAAATTGTTACCTTATGAAAAAACTCGAACTGTATTCTTTATTTTTATAGAAGAAATTATTGTAAAATTAATGGCAGAACGAGATGCATTAAAAAAGGATGAATAAAAGAACAGACCGTCTGGCCATGAGACGGTCTGTTTTCTTATTTTATATAGTTAATAGACTGTCAGACGTATCTGCTAGTTCCTTTTGTTCTTGTGATGAAAACTCAACCACTGTTCTGCCAACGTTGATGCAATTGCAGTCATGGAAGCTGTCGAATGCTTTATTAATGTCATTTAGCTGGATACGATCAAGGACGAGTCAGGCTTCGATGAAAAGTGTAAATTTGTAAATTTATGGTAAAAGTAGTACATACACAACTCTAAGATGATCATTTTCGCTCGTGGAATCCGGTCTTTGAAACTGCACATACCTTAGTGTTATCAGGCAATTGAACATCGGCTTTGTCCCATATACCACATTTTCTGAAAAGCTAAATTCGGACAACAAGAAAAATTTCGCCTTGCGTGATGAGTTGATCGTAAAACAACGGTTTCGTCTATAAGAGATTGTTCAAAAAGTCCGGGAAACATTCACTGAAAGTGAGCGAACGTTTTTGGATAAGATTTAAAAGTTTATTTGCTGCTACCTGCTAACAGGGATTGTATCATGTTGAAACCTCTCTTTTTCGAGTAAAAGCAATGATGAATAATAATAACGGAAAGACAAATGCCATGGTTATATTAAAGGGGATATATGTTGTCCCTAAAAAATGAGAAAATACTTGAAGATTTGGAGCTACCCAAATACTACATATTATAATGTAAATGCCCATCGGAAAGACAATTGGGCGATAGTTACTAAGACCTAACCATTGGGAAGTACCGATTACGATTATATAATAAAAGATGGATATTTTAATAAATGCCCCGGCAACCCATATAGCCATAACAATGGACTCTATATGTTCTAAAAAATCGGCTATACTAATGTACCGAACAGCAGACATGACCGGATAAGTAAAAGTGGCTGTGATCCCTCCAAATATGAACAGGGTAGTGATATTGAGAGCTAACAAGGTCAGTAAGACAATACATAAAGAAATGACTCCCCATTTCATTCCTTTATCTGAATTAGATAAAAACGGGAGAAGCATAGCGAGAATCACAACGTTGTCAAACCAACCAAATAGAGGAATTGCTCCTCTAAAGACAGGTTTCATTCCATTTTCCATTATGGGAAAAATATTCTTGATTTCCATATCGGGAAGAAGTAGGAGAATTATTATCACCCAAAGTATTAATATGATAGGGATGAATAGCTGTGCAATTCTTGCGATTCCTTCTATGCCGCCTCGTACGGCAAGAGCACAAGCAAAAATCATACTGGCTATCACAACCATCAGTGGGGTTTTTGGCATAAAGCTACCTACGACAAATTCAGCGTATTGTCTTGTTATAATACCATCGCCATATATACATATGAAGATAAAAAAGAAACCGAAGATTTTCCCGCATAATCTGCCAACAATTTTTTCACTATATTGGATGATTGTTTCCCCAAGGTATCGCTCGTGTAACTTAAATGTAATATATACGAGAATAAAACCGGTAACTGAACCGATCATCGTTGAAATCCACAAATCGCGTCCTGCGTGTATGGCTACTATCCTGGGTAATAGTAGATCTCCAGTTGCTACAACCATTGGATACATAATAATTGCCATTTGAAGCGGTGAAATCTTCCCTTTCTCTAACACTCTTCTTTCACCTCATTTACTTGTCCTTCCCCAACAGTTCATATATAAGAGGTTGTTCAAAAGTCCGGAAAACATTCATCGAATAAGAAGAACACTTTTTCTTCGTCTGAAAGTGTCTTCCGACAAGACCAACACACATTATTAAGTCCGATCTTGTCCTCCAATACTTTGATATTTTTTAATCCTGATTAATAATACTTGTCCATACGACCATACTAAAAATGTATTCAGTATGGACAAGTATTCGATCAGAAACATCGCTATCTACCTGGGCACTAAGCTAGATTACCTACAAAGTAATCTATAAGATTGGCGGTATCAGATATTTGCAAAAAAAGCAGAATCATAAAAGAGATAGTGAACTTTACCCTCAAGTCTGAGAAATAGACAAAGATAAGTTATCATTGGTAGAGTAGAAAATTTCAGCCTATGCATTGATGAAGAGTCGTTGTTTTGAAAGGAAAGAGGTATATCATGTTGATTCGAAAATCCCGAAAATGGGTCAAGAAAGACGGGATATCAAAAGCAATTTCTCACGTTCCCGAGCAACAGAAAGAGCCTATTTCTTCAAATTTGCAAGAAAATGTACAAATACTGCGTTCCATTTACGCCGATTGCTCCGATGTCAATTTTCGAACATTTTTGGTTAACGGAACAACAAAGGCGGTTTTGGTCTATATTGAAGGACTATCCAATATTGAAGAGATCGATGACAATGTGCTATCCCCCCTTATGCGGGATACCGCCGAAAAAACGGGCAGCATAAATGAATTGCTGGAAAGAAAGCTTTCGGTCTCGAAGGTGAAAGAAATCAAAACTTTTCCCGATTGTATCGAATCCATATCCATCGGCAATCCGGTTCTTCTTTTCGAGCACGAAACCCTTGGGATTTCTTTAGGACTGGCAAAATGGGAGAAACGGTCCATTGAAGAACCATCAGCAGAATCGGTTGTACGCGGACCGCGGGATGGGTTTACGGAAACGATTGGAGTAAATACCTCGCTCTTACGTAGAAAGCTTAGAAGTCCACAATTAAAGATGAAATCAATGAAAGTAGGTCGCTACAGTCAGACCGAAATCGTCTTGGCCTATATCGAAGGGATCGCCGATTTAACCCTGATCGAGGAAATGACCCAAAGGATTCAGCGAATCAATATCGACAGTGTATTGGAAAGCGGATATATCGAGGAAATGATCGAAGACAACCCTTTCTCTCCGTTCCCACAAGTATTGAATACCGAGCGGGCGGATGTGGCTGCATCAAGCCTTTTGGAAGGAAAGGTCGTCATTTTGGTAGACGGGACTCCGTTTGCCCTGATCGCACCGACAACGCTCTTTTCATTGCTCCAATCAAGCGAAGACTATTATCAGCGCTTCTTAATTGGGACTGTGATCCGCTGGCTACGTTATTTTTTCGTGCTGCTTTCCTTGCTGCTCCCGTCGCTCTATGTGGCCCTACTGACTTTTCATCATGAGATGGTACCTACAACGCTACTATTGAACGCTGCTTCCTCTCGCGAGCGAATTCCTTTTCCGGCACTGGTTGAGGCTCTGATCATGGAATTCACGTTCGAAGCACTGCGGGAGGCAGGAATCAGGCTTCCTAAGCAGGTGGGAGCGGCTGTAAGCATTGTCGGGGCACTCGTCATTGGCCAAGCGGCGGTTCAAGCAGGTATAGTGTCGGCCCCGATGGTTATGGTCGTAGCCATAACAGGGATCGCCTCCTTTACGGTTCCTCGTTATACCGCTGGAATTGCCCTGCGGATGCTACGCTTTCCCATCATCTTTCTGGCAGGTATGTTGGGATTGCTGGGCGTGATGCTGGGGATCATTTTCATCCTTATCCACTTAAGCACATTAAAGTCTTTTGGTGTTCCTTATTTGGAACCATTGGCCCCGATGAAATTCCGCGATATGAAAGACGTCCTGATACGGGCCCCTTGGTGGATGATGAATACCCGCCCTCATTTAACGGGTGATTATAATAAGTACCGCCAAGCTCCAGAGCAGAAACCTGATCCAATACGAGGAGATGAGTAATGATCGATCGTCTGAATCTATTTTATCCAAGGAAAAGGTCATCCAATAAAAATTCTTGGTGCGATGATCATATTCACACCAAAGGAAAGCTGCTGGAAAAAGGGGAGACCGTGGGATGAAAAAGATGCTATTGTTTTTCTTCTTTTTTGCGAACAACTTGCTTCTAGCCGGCTGCTGGGATCGTACCGAAGTCAATGATGTAACGCTAATCACCGGAGTAGGGATTGACAAAAAGAATGAAAACACGATTGAGCTTACCGCAGAAATATATATTCCCAAAGCTTTGGGTGCTGGTGGCGGTGGTGGCGGTGGTAGCGGTGGTAGTCCCCCCGAAACCATAATAAGAAGTGGAAAAGGAAAGACAATTGCCGATGCCATCTCGAACTTACAGGAAAAAATTCCGCGCGAAGTTTTCTGGGGGCACACAAAAGTGATTGTGATTGGGGAGAAACTGGCCAAAGCAGGCATACGTGAGCCTCTTGATTTCCTGGCACGAACTCCCCAAACTCGCCTGCGGAGCAATGTGTTTGTCGCTAAGGGGAAAGCCAAGGATATAATGGCCTTACTTCCTCCTTTGGAAAGCAGCTCTTCGGAAGTGCTTAGGGAAATAGCGGCATCGAAAGTTTTGATGGACATCACCTTGAAGGATGTATTACAAATGTTAAGCGGGGACGCGCAGGCAGCGGCCGTTCCAATGGTCACTATCGATCCTGCCGCAAAAGGGTTAGAACCGCTGCAGACGGTTTCGTATATTAATCAGACCGCAATTTTTAAGAGGGATAAGATGATTGGCCAAATCAGTGATAAGCTGACAAGGGGTGTACTGTGGACTAGAAACGAGATAAAGCAGGCTACTGTCACCATTAAGTCGAAAGAGGGAAAGGGGAATGTGTCCTATAGGCTGCTTCGTGCGAACACTGAGCTGATCCCAGAGATAAAGTACGGAAAATGGAAGATGAAGGTAAAAGTTATCACGGAGGATGATATAATCCTTAACGGAACCGATTTAGACCTAACGACTCCGAAATTCACTCAAATGCTTCAAAAGGATTTGGAAAAAGACCTTAAATATCGCATAAGCCAAACATTAGAAAAAGTACAGAAAGAGCTGAAGGTCGATATTTTGGGCTTCTCTGAGGAATTTCACCGGAAATACCCACAAGAATGGAAAAAGGCCAAAAAGGATTGGGATGAGATCTTTCCTTCGGTGGAAGTGACCTTTGATATGAAGGCTACAGTACGCAGGCCCGGCCTGTCTACAACCCCGCAAGGATTACCGGAAGATGAGGTGAAGAAAAAATGAAATGGGGAGCATTGTTAGGAATAACAACTATCTTTACTCTTATCGCACTATATGAATGGCCCCAAATGAAACCAACGGAGAAAAAAGAAAGGGCGGCCTTTGTCACCCTTGCAGTAACAGGGTGGGTGATTGCCGTCCTGTTGCTTCATTTTCCCGACATGCCCGGCCCGACTCAAATAATTGATGCGATTTATAAGCCGATTGGAAAGATATTAGAGAAATAGCTCTTAGACAATATTACTGATTAGGTTTAAAATGAGTTGCGAGACACATTCCACATGTGCTGAGTGTGGTATCAAATTCTCTAATTGCAATCACCAAAAATTTCAACCCAAAAACCTCATTTACTTATGGCACGGTTCACCCTATCATAGAAAGAAAATTTTAGTAGGGACTCCAACATGGATAAAATAAAGAAAAGAATGAGCTAAAGAATACACTCACTCTCAACGATATTTATCAGCTGCTTCAATTGTTTTACACTTTGATTTAAAGAAAGTGAATAATAGCGCTGTGTACCTTTTTGTTCAATTTCCACAAGATGATTGTCGCGCATAATTTTTAAATGATGGGAAATTGCCGGGCGCGACAGGTTAGACTGTTCGGCAATTTCATTAACACTTAACCGCTCATGCTCTGCCAGCAAAAGGATAATATCCTGCCTTGCTGGATCACTAAGTGCGGTAAATAACGGTATACATGCTCTAAATACATCAATAGCTTGCTGTGCCATAAAAAGATTATCTCCTTTTTCAAAACCTAGTAATTACTTATCCCCTGCGACATACTTGGCTATTTTAGCCGCAATGTTTCTTGGCATAAATTTAGCTCCAAGTGCACCTGCCTTATTTAATCCTCCCGTAATAATTACACGTTTCCCCCTCATCAATGCTTCATAACCGCTTTTTGCTACTAGATCTGAAGCCATTGCCTTGCTGAACATTTTCGTGCCCTCGACACTCGCAACAGAACCAAAATTAGTTTTCGTTGCACCTGGACAAAGAGTTGTTACAGTAATGGAGCTGCCGGATAGCTCTTCAACAAGTGCTTCTGAAAACGAGAGGACAAAAGCCTTCGTTGCATAATACACAGCCATTAGTGGACCAGGTTGGAATGCCGCAGTACTAGCAACATTTAAAATTTTGCCGCTGTTCCTTTGTTTCATTTTTTGTAAACAGTAATAAGTTAATTCAGTCAGTGCGGATATGTTTAATTGAATCATATTTAATTCTTTTTGGATATCCAGTTCATCAAACTTACCCATTAGTCCGAAACCGGCATTATTAACCAGCACATCTATGTCAATTCCTAGATTTTCAAGTTTTTCAAATACCTCTTTAGGAGCACCAAGGACACTCAAATCCTTAGGGATGACAGTAACTTCTATATTCGTAAAAGTTCGCTTGATTTCCTCCAGTTTTTTTCCGTTCCTAGCAACTAGGACAAGATTGTAACCATCATTTGCGAACAGTTTTACAAACTCATATCCTAAACCGCTTGTTGCCCCTGTAATCAATGCCGTCTTCATCACTTATGTTCCTCCAATATTTTTTTCTATTTAAGTGTTTTCTAATTTTTATGTTTAAACGTTTAAATGTTTAAATATTTAAACATATAATAATTAAAAATGCAACCAATGTCAACAGATGTAACAGAATGAACCGTAGTCGTTAAGCACTTTGTGAAATTGGACATAGTTTACTTTTCCCGGTACATCCTAAGTAAAAGACCATGTGTATGTAGGAGGAGTAACTTTGAACATCGATGATATCATCATTGCACGGGATAAAATGAAGGAAATTGTCCATATGACACCCCTTGATTTTTCCAAAACATTTAGTCATCTCGCTCACAATGAAGTTTATTTAAAGCTTGAAAATCTTCAAAAAACAGGCTCCTTTAAAGTAAGGGGCTCTTACAATAAGCTCAATTCGCTCTCAAAGGAAGAACTGACAAAGGGAGTAATCGCTGCCTCTGCTGGAAACCATGCTCAAGGAGTAGCGTATTCGAGTCAAATGCTAGGTGTACCATGCAAAATTGTGATGCCTAAAGGCGCTCCACTTAGTAAAATCCTAGCCACAAAACAATATGGGGCTGAAGTAATTTTAGAGGGGGCTACATTCGATGATGCTCTCTCCTATGCATTAAAACTGAAAGAGGAACTCGATGCGACCTTTATTCATGCTTTTGACGATGAGGCTATCATGACAGGACAAGGTACGGTCGGATTAGAAATCCTCGACCAGCTTCCAGATGTTGAGGCGGTTATTTGCCCAATTGGCGGTGGCGGACTCATTGCTGGTGTTGCTATGGCAGTAAAGGAAAAAAATCCTCATATTTCTGTTTACGGCGTTCAAGCCCTTGCCTGCCCAAGTATGAAGCAGTCCTTGTTTGAAAATAAACCTGTAATGGTTGACTCCACCCCTACAATGGCTGATGGAATTGCCGTTAAAAAACCAGGGTTGAGGCCCTTTGAAATCGTTCAAAAATACGTGGATGATGTTTTTTGCGTCGATGAAATGGAAATTGCCAGGACCATGCTAATGGTTTTGGAGAGGAATAAGCTTTTAGTTGAGGGGTCGGGCGCCGTCTCACTTGCTTCCTTACTTTATGAAAAATTGAATATTAAGGAGAAAAAAGTGGTTGCTGTGTTAAGCGGCGGAAACGTCGATATGAATTTTATTTCAAGAATAATTGAACGGGGCTTGGTTGAGTCTGGAAGATATGCCAATTTTACGATTACCTTAAAAGACAAACCAGGTGAACTTCAACGAGTATTAAGCTCGATAACCGAATTAGACGCCAACGTTCAATCCGTTAATCTCCACCGGATTGGCAAGGATATTTATCCTGGCTATGCCCAAATTGAAATTTCAGTCGAAACAAAAAATCACGATCATATTGACCAGCTGCATAAAGTTCTTACCGATAAAAACTATCAAGTGGAAATGGGGAATTTCTAAAGTCATCTATCAAGTAAGGAAACAGAGCTTGGAATAACCCAAGCTCTTTAACATTTTTATAAAACCAAGTAATCAATAATATCCTTGTTCGTACCTTGCAAAGAAACTGGGAGATCCTCGCGATTTGAAGTTAATTGAAAATAATAAGTGACGTCTTTATCCTGATATGATTGATAGCGTAATATGCTCTGATCACTTTCAAGTTTACTTATGACCTGTTCAAAAAATTGTCCCTGCGCCATGCTATCCTTCGTACCTAAGTGAACGATCCCTTTTAGCTTATGTTCAATAATGTATTGTAGTTGTTTTGCTAACTGAACATCCAAAAGATTGTTACATACCAAATTGCTATAGACATCTATCACTTTATTATTTTTTATGCTTTCCTTAATTAAATTCAATCTTGGGGAATTCTTCCCCCAAATCGCTGGGATTCGGATCATCATCACCCGATCATCCAAAACTTCTTTTAGCATATTTTCACATGCAATTTTGAATTTCCCATAATCTGATTCAGCAATAGGCAGATCTGTTTCTGTGTGAGGTCTTGAAAAGTCCCCATCAAATACATTTGTCGTAGAAAAGTAATACACCCGGCTGCTAGTATGTTGTAATTCTAGGGCCAATTCTTTATGAAACTTCAACTGCGGATCAAAATCTCCTCTTAGGCAAGAAATCACAATGTCTGGCTTAATTGATCTTATAATTTCCTTCAACTTATCGATTTGCTGAACTTCCAATTGGAACTGCTTCTCATTAGGAAGACTGGTTAACGAAGAAGAATATGTTCCGTAAAGGTCAAATCGATCTTTAAATTCATCGAGTAAAGCTCTTCCTACAAGTCCGCTTGCACCAAATATAAGTACCTTTTCCATCACAATTCCCCCTTTGGATTGGTTTGCACCTTTAAACGAGACCAGTATGTATTTTTCTCTATGAAAACAGCTAGGCTTTATACCTAGCTGTTTTCATTATTAGCCACTATAACTTCTTAACAAATTCAGACTTTAAGCTCATCGCACCAAAACCATCAATTTTACAACCAATATTATGATCTCCATCAACTAAACGGATATTTTTTACCTTTGTACCTGCTTTCAAGACTGATGAACTTCCTTTTACTTTCAGGTCCTTGATGACTGTGATAGAGTCCCCATCGGTTAAAACATTTCCATTTGAATCTTTAACAATATTTTGGTCTTCATTCTCTGTATCTGATTCTACATTCCATTCATGAGCACATTCCGGGCAAACAAAAAGACTTCCATCCTCGTACGTGTATCCGGAATTACATTTAGGGCAATTTGGCAAATTAGACATATGTTTGTTTCCTCCATTCATCCCTGTTATTCTAATACATACGTGGGTTTCTAGTCTAGGCGGTTATAATAGGTTTTAAAACACTTTCAAAAAAAGAGTGCCTGACACCAATTCGGGGATGACCGAATTGGTGTCAGGCACCATCCATTTTTCCTATTCTAAATTGCTATGTCGGCCGAAAGCTAGGGTGTGATCTACTTCGTTTAGCTTGCTGAAAAGCAGGCATAAGGTATCAAATAGTATATGAGCGCATTGATCGAATAAAGATCCAAGCGGTTGGATCGTTTTTAACTCATTCTCGCGCCGATATTTTGTCGCTGCGGGTACATGAAGAATCTGCGTTGCCGCCATAGCTAATGGAGACTCTGGGTTTGTGGTTAACGCCATTACAGAACAGCCAAGTGAATGCGTTTTTTCAGCCGTCCAAACCACATTTTTCGTTGTACCTGAACCTGAAATCGCCACTAAAAGGTCACCTTCAGCAATGGACGGAGTGATCGTTTCTCCTACAACAAAGACCGTTGCTCCCAAATGCATTAAACGCATCGCAAATGATTTTGCCATTAACCCGGACCGGCCTTCCCCAATGACAAAAATCCGCTTTGCTTTTTGCAATTGAATCGCTAACTCTTGAAGCTGCTCCTCTTCGACTTGGCTAAGGACCGTTTCTACCTCTTTTAATATAGTAGGAATGACTAACATGTTTTATTTCCCCTCCGTTTGTAAAATAAGTTGTTTAAACTGTGCTGCTGCCGCCGACGGATTATCCGCTTTCGTAATCGCTGAGCCAATAATCACAACCGATGGGTTTAAAGACCGTACGAGGTCTTCCATCGAATCTAGGGTAATCCCACCAGCTGCCGCTACCTGAAATTCTGAAAAATCACTTTGCTTTGTGCCATGATTTTGACTGCCTAATTCTTCTTGTTGGTCCTTACTCACGTGCTCGCAAAATATGGCGTCCTTGTATTTCCGTAATTCTCTTTTTTGTTGATCAGACGTATTTAACAGATCAATCATGACCTTTTTTTGATAACGATGGGCTACTTCCAGACAGGTATCAATTGTTACAAGGGGAGAGACTCCCATGACGGTAGCAACATCTGCCCCAGCATCAAAACACAGTTCAAATTCATAACGGGCATTATCAATCGTTTTTATATCAGCTACTATTTGTTTATTTGGAAATGCTTGTTTCATCTCTTTTATGCTGGCCACACCGAATTCTTTGATTAGTGATGTACCCACCTCAATCCAATCAATGGAATCCTCTACTTTCCTTGTTAATTCGATGGCTTCAGCTATTTCCATCCGATCCAAAGCAAGTTGTATTTTCATAATCAAACTCCTTTACATGGGGTTTAGATAAATCGGTTTACTAAATCGGTTTATGAATTAATTATACTTCATTTGTAAGCGTTTTTCAATGAACAAAGTGTGCCCGAACCAGTTTTGGTGTCAGGCACTAATGAATCGTTTCTACACCAACTTGCTAGGAAAAACAAACACTCCCGGAGAAGTGTTTTCTTTATTAATCTGTTCAAATAACAGCTCTGCAGCCTTGTGTCCCATTTCTGATGCCGGCTGACTAATGAAGGAAATGGGGTCCTCTAGTAAATGAGCAAATGGAATATTATCAAATACTATCAACTCAAGCTCTTTCCCTAGCTTAATTCCCTTTTCCTTAATAAATTCTGCAACCGCGAGAAAAACACGATCATTTGCTGCAAAGATTGCTGTTGGTTTAACCTCTAATGAAAAAAGCTTTTCTAATTTGCTTTTCATCTCCGTAATACTAGCTTCTATAATGAAATCTGGATTAACCTTTATACCTGCATCCGTTAATGCCCTATTATAGCCCTCCAGTCTATCTATTCGGGGACTAACTGTAAGTGGCTGTACCGCAAAGGCTATATTTTGATGGCCCCTCTCAATGAAACTTTTCACGGCCATGGAAGTGGAATGAGTATTATCCGTAATTACTGAAAACACATCAAGATTCTCGACTCTTCTATCTACAAACACAACAGGATAGCCTTGACGCACCATGGTTTTATATAAATCATTATTTTGTCCAGTAGGAAAAATGATCAGACCATCTACCTGCTTTGCTCTCAACATTTCAATATATTTCTTCTCTTTTTCGGGATCATCATCCGCGTTACAGACGATGGCATGCAAATCATGTTGATGACAAAAATCCTCAATGGCACGGCTGATTTCAGTTGAAAAAAAATGCGTAATATTGGCAACAATGATTCCAACCATAGAGGTCCGCTTTTGCTTTAGACTTCTTGCGATAAAATTGGGTTGGTAGCCAAGTTCTTCAATCGCTGCTTCAATTTTAAGCTTGGTTTTTTCCCCCATATATTCAAATCGCTTATTTAAGTATTGAGAAACGGTACTTTTTGACACGCCTGCCGCTTTTGCTACATCGGCCATTGTTACTTTTTCCATGCCTATCTTCCTCTTTCCTCTTGGTTCACTGACTTCATTTTAGCGGCAAATCTACTAATTATCCAGTAATGATCGATTCAAAGTCGCCCACATGTAAACGAAAGGAGGATGACCCCCTAAATGACAAAGCACTTGTTTATAACCAAGTACTCGCCACTTATGGTCATCCTCCTTCTGCTTACCGCGCTGACTGGACTTCTTCCATTAACTTCCTTGCATTCTCGGTTATCAACCTTAGATACTCATCGGTTAATGCCTTTTTCGAATCAACCAACGAACTTCCGACACCCACAGCAACCGCTCCAGCACGGATATAATCCTTGGCATTTTCCATATCAATCCCGCCTGTCGGCATTAACGGAATATGCGGCAGCGGACCCGCTAGATTTTTAAAATAACCAGGCCCTACACTTCCTGCAGGGAATACTTTAATTACATCGGCACCATACTCATAGGCAGTTAGAATTTCGGTTGCGGTAAATGCACCTGGGACACTAATGACCCCATACCGTTTCGTCATCTCGATTGTTTCCTTCCGTACAGTCGGTGAAAAAACAAACTTTGCTCCCGACAAAATGGCTGCACGGGCAGTCTCAGCGTCCAAAACCGTTCCGGCCCCTACAAAAATCTCATCACCAAACACATCGGCCGCTTTTTCAATAATCGCTAATGCTTTTGGGGTTTCCATCGTAATTTCAAGCGCTGTGACTCCGCCATCTTTAAGGGCATGAGCCATTGGAATGATGGTTTCCATATTAGCCCCCCGAATGACCGCAACAACCGCCCGTTTTTTAATTTCTTCTACTCCCATTTTAAAAACTCCTCTTCTCTCTATTTTATTTAAATTAGTAACAGCCTTGGAGAAATCCCAAAGCTGTTGACAGTTTTTTATGCACTTATCTTTGCATCAGCTGGTTTCTTACTTTCCTTTTTTGCCGCTTTTACCGCCCAAATAGTTAAGATTGCGGAAAGGAAAAGCGATCCTGCCATGAAAATATAAGAAGCACCGAATCCACCTGTAGAATCATTTAAGTATCCTACGATATAAGAGCCAACAAACGATCCTAACGCACCCATGCTGTTAATAAGGGCCATCGCGCCGCCTGCTACGTTACGAGGGAGGATTTCAGGAATGATCGCAAAGAATGGACCATAGGGAGCATACATCGCACCACCGGCAATGACTAATAAGACAAATGAAATCCAGAAATGGTCCGTTCCAATGGCATAAGAGGCATAAAATGCGACTGAACCAATTAATAGGAATGGCCAAACAAAGGCGTTTCGGTTCAATGTTTTATCAGAGAAATAAGAAGCTACTAACATAAGAATAATGGCTAAAATATAAGGGACAGATGACAACCAGCCTGTTTTTACAATATCCATATTTGGCGCTGCTTTAATAATAGAAGGAAGCCACATGACAAACCCATATACACCAATGCTCCAAAGGAAATATTGAGCACTTAACAAAATAACTGGTTTCGATTTAAAAGCTTCACCGTAATTTTTAACCGGCTTAATGCCTTCTTGTTCTTTTGCTAATTGTTGTTCAAAATCATTCTTTTCTTGTTCGGTTAACCATTTTGCCTCTCTTGGTTTGTCATTGACAACTTTCCACCAAATAAATGCCCAAATCACGGCAGGAAGACCTTCGGCAATAAACATCCATCTCCAGCCCACAGAGTTAACTAAATAACCAGAAACAATGGACATCCACAATACGGTTGCAGGATTTCCTAAAATTAAGAACGTATTCGCACGAGAACGCTCTGCTTTCGTGAACCAGTTACTTAAAAGTACTAGCATGGACGGCATTACCGCACTTTCCACTACCCCAAGGGCAAAGCGAATCACAAATAATAATTTAATATTGGTGATCATACCTGTGAAAGAAGCTAATAACCCCCAGGCTATCAATGACCAGAAAATAAGGACTTTTGCACTCTTTTTCTCGGCAAAAGCAGCACCAGGCACTTGGAAAAAGAAATAACCTAAGAAGAATAGCGACCCAAGTAAGGAAGAAGTACCTGCTGTAATGTGAAGGTCCTCCGCTAATCCTGAAGCTGCACCGAATCCATAGTTAGCACGGTCAAGGTAGGCAAGACTGTAAGTGATAAAAGCAATCGGAATCAGACGTAACCATCGTTGTTTGGCAATCGTTTGTTTCATGTTATTTCACTCCCTGTAAGTTTTTTTCTATATATTTTGCTAACTCTTCTTTGGTTGGATAGCCATCGTTATCACCGGGTGATTGAACTGCTAACGAACCAATTGCATTTCCCCTAGAAATCGCATCATGAACGTGGAGACCTTCGAGTATTCCACTGATTACCCCTACTGCAAAGCCATCGCCCGCACCAACGGTATCAACAACCTTTTCGACATGGAAACCGCGAACGGTTCCTTCTTCTGTTGCTGTTTTATAAAATGCTCCCTCTGCACCAAGCTTAATGACGACAAGCTCTACACCCCTTTCCAAGTAAAAGGAAGCGATTTCACGCGGCTCCTTGAAACCGGTTAAGATTTCACCCTCAGCGATTCCCGGTAACACGTAATCAGCTAGGAACGCCGCTTCATTAATTTCCTTCACCATTTCTTCTTGTGATTTCCAAAGAGTCGGCCTTAAATTCGGGTCAAAGGAAATCTTTTTCCCATTCTTTTTCATAAATGATAGAGCGTGTCTTGCAAAGGCTCTTGCACTTTCAGAGAGGGCTAAAGGTATCCCTGTCATATGCAAGTGCCTTGCCGCTTGAAAATACTCTTCATTAAAATCTTCGCTAGTTAGATGGCTCGCTGCCGAACCCTTGCGGAAATATTGGACCTCTGGGTCGCCTTCTACTACCATTGACTTCAATTGAAATCCAGTCGGATAATTTTTGTCGATCAACACATGGTCAATGTCAACGTTTTCATTTTTGAGCCTTTCGATAATAAATTTTCCAAAGGCATCATTTCCGACTTTACTTGCCCAACCCGAGCGAAGGCCCAGCCTGGCAAGCCCAATTGCCACATTGGTTTCTGCACCGGCAAGCTCCCGGGTAAATTGGTCAACTTCGTGTAAGGAACCCGGATGATTAGCCATAAACATTGCCATCGCTTCTCCAAATGTAATCACATCTAACTGTTGCATGATAAAGCCTCACTTTCTGTTATCATCTGAATAAACTCTTTTGTTTTCTCCTTTGGCTCGATAGGAAACTCAAGCGCCTTTACGATTTCAGATGGCAAACTTTTCATAACCTTCTCCCAACTTTGACTCCCATCTTTTTGAAGAGGCACCGTGATGAACTCGCCATGATCATCTTCTACCTGTTTCAAATGCAGATAATGGACATAGGGTGACAGCTTACTTAATGCTTCGTCCACATCCTGACCGGAATAATACCAGTTCCCTGCGTCAAATGTCATTTTTACTGGTGCGTCCTGCTCGGAGGCGCTTTCAAAAAAGGACGTTAATTGATTGATATTTCCGCCATGAAGAGTCTGGTCATTTTCAACTAGCAATTGAATTCCTTGGTGCTGGTTCAAAAAAGCATCGAGCTCCCTGACACTTGATTGACCTTTATGAAAATGCCCTAGTGATACTTTTATCCATTTAGCTCCAAGTGCTATTCCCTCATGAAAGATCTCGTTTAATTCCTTTTCATTTAAACCGTGATCCCTTTTCCATAGCTCAATCGGAGCCGAGTACACGGTAAAAAGTTGATATTGTTCAATTTCTTTTCTCATACTATCCAGTGGCGGATCCTGCTCCGACAATAATTCACGGCGAATCTCAATTCCAAAAGCACCGGACTCGGCAATGAGTCTAATGAATGAAGTTTGCCCCTTCTTCAACACTTCAAATCTATCAAAAGCATTTATCGGGACAATTACATTTTGCATAACGAAGACTCCTTTTTAAAAAGTATTTCCAATAAACCGTTTTAGTAAATCGGTTTAGTAAATCGATTTATTCATATTATAAACCCAGTGAAAGCGCTTTTGCAAGAAAAACTTTTTTTCTTAAATTGATAATCCATTGTGGTGCCTGACACCTTAAAAAATAGATAATCTACTCTGGTGCCTGACACCTTAAAATGGATTCAAATTACTTTGAGGAAAATGTAGAAAAGGTAAAAGGTATGGAACCCCTAAGTATAGCATCCAAAAAAAAAGACCCCATATAGGAGTTAGAGACCGAAGCTTTTCAACTTCGACTTGTCGATAGATTTTTCTAGTTTCATTTCTACCTTTTCATATTCTTTACGAATGTATCCGACACCCTGTTCCATATCTCGTTGGATCAGGCGTTTGATATATGTCGCAAAGTGAATGTACTGGTTACAATGTTCTAGAAGCTCTCTTTCATAAGGGTCATCGAGGTTGAAAGGGACGGACTTGATCTTTCGATTCAGTTCATTCATCAACAAAGACCACTTTCCCCATAGAATAAAATCCGAAAGCATTGGCATATTGCGGACTGTATGCTTTGTGTCCGTTTGTCCGGTAGAGGACGGGTCTGATTAGCTTGATATTACTAAAATGCTCCTTAATATATGGCAGAAGATATTCAGCAATTCCTCCGCAAAGATAGGTCGGTTCGTATAAGTTCCACTTTCCCCGAAGTTCCGCCAGGATGGCTACTGCCATTTGTTTTTCTGTCATTTCCATGTCTGTTTCAGCACCGAAAGCAAGGGTCCCGCTTTTCCTGTCAATAAAGTAGCCATCTTCCACTCTTAGATAGTTGAAGGTACCACTTCCAGCGTCGATGATGTTCGCAATGTCCTCCGGCCTGTCTTCCATGCTGAAGTATGCCCCAGACCCTTCAGGAGCGACTTTTACTTCCTCGATGTTAAACGTCTTCCTAACATTGTTTACCGTGATCGTGTGTTCCCCTTTCAGCATGGTCTCCATACTTTCCCTGTCTTTATTCACCATTCCACGGATCGGCTGCCCAATCACTACACAGTTCCCTTCCGTTTTACCATACTGATGAACTGCCACCAGTACCCTGATCTTTGTTTCTTCGTGCGCCTTTGAAATATCTCTCGGCTCTCTTATTGCATGACATTCCCGCCATGCGATATTCCCCACAAACAGCTTCTCGTCCCCGTACTCGACGATGTAGTCGCCGGCTTCCATTTGGCTGCTATCTGCATTCACCAAATGAAGATGGCGGTAAGGTCCAATGGTTGACCTAAACTTAAACACATCGTCCCTTGTTCTTCCTTTCACCTCGTATGCGCCGGCATCAATCGCTAATATCCATTTGTGATTCATTTTTTCTACCCCTTTTAACAATATTTTGAAAGTGCACATATGTCATACAACTAATCTTTTTTCAAACTTAGTATATGAGTGGAGGCCCAAATGTGACACACACAAGTCATACAATACTGTTTATTGGAAAAAGAAAAAACAATAAAGCAGGATATCCCTCAATCATGAAAGGCTTAGATTCTTACAGCTTTGAAAGACCGAAAAGGAATTTTAAAACTTAAAAATTTAACATAATCTTCCTATATAACGCGCAAAAAACAGTGTGATTCATCTGAGAAACACACTGCTTTTATAGTTGTTTTTATATTCGTCTTTTCCTATGTGGGTACCTCAAAAGATTACAGCTTTCCCACAATTGTAGAGGCTCTCGTTTGAGGTGCTTCTGATTAAATTACATTAGAAATTGCAGGTAAAGGAAATCATTGTACTCCTTATGGTTACCATTACCGTCCTTTTTCACGGTTGACGGGCATCATAGTGCTCCTTTTGACGCCAGTTCCGATTGCGAAAGCCAGTTTGGTGCACAAGAACAACACCTTCTCTTTATGGAATTAATAAAATTTTCCCCATGCTCTTACGGCCTTCTAGATAGCGGTGTGCTTCTTGGCCATCCTGCAACGGGAAGACTGTTGGTTCTGAAACTACTAATTTTCCTGCCTCCATCCACCGAAACAGCTCATTTGAACGAGCTATTCGTTCTTCTCGGGACGTCAGCACATTCCATAGGTCCCCGCCTGTGAGGGTTTTTGATGTATCCATTAACATTCTCGGGTCAACCAATGCTGGGTCGCCCCCTGCCATTCCGTAAAATACGACCGTTCCACCGGTGCGAGTAACCTCAAAGCTATCTTGAAGAGTAGAACCTACTGATTCGTAGACCACATCTACGCCCTTGCCATTCGTCTCCTCGAGCACTTGTTCCTTCCAATTATCCTTATATAAAAAGACTTGGTCCGCACCCGCCTTTACTGCAGCAGCTCTTTTTTCAAAGGAAGAAGTTAAGCCAATTGCCGTGCCTCCAAGTAATTTTACAATTTGAACAAGAAGCTGCCCCACACCGCCTGCTGCAGCATGCACCAACACGGTATCATTCTTTTTCACCGCATAGCTATCCTTCGTTAAATAATGAGCCGTTAATCCTTGAAGCAATACGGATGCCGCATCTGCAAATGAAATGGTGTCTGGCACTGGTATAGCTTTTTCAACTGGAACGGCTACTTGCTCGGCATTTGCATAAGGTACATCGGCAAATGCCATCCGGTCACCAATGCTGATACCATGGACATTGGATCCCGTCTTTGCTACGATTCCGGCCCCTTCATACCCTAAGATATAGGGTGGCTCTCCGGCTAGATGATAGTTTCCTTTTCTTCTATATATATCGGCAAAATTCAGACCAATTGCTTTCATGCTTAGCAGTATTTCGTCCGGACCAATCACAGGTTCCGCAATATCACCATATTCGAGGACTTCCGGGCCGCCAAATGTTTTAAACATAAGTGCTTTCAAATGAATTACCTCATTCTTATTAAAATTTTTATGACTCGCTTTTATTAAATAAGATAGTGAAGGGTAATGCAAATAATCGTTACCTTATTTCTAATTTTCCGCGCTCAGGAGCACAATTACTCCCTAATTGTTACCGCTGACCCTATTTTTCCGAACTCAAGGGCACAATTACTCCCTAATTGTTACCGCTGACCTTATTTTTCCGCACTCAAGGGCACGATTACTCCCTAATTGTTACCGCTGACCTTATTTTTCCGCACTCAAGGGCACAATTACTTCCCAATCGAGTGCTTGGTTTAATATAGTTGAAAATAAACTTCAAAGGGTTCGATGTCTTCAATAACAAAAAGATTACATTAATATGTTGACATTCAAGGGATAAAGATAATAAATGAAATAGGAAAGCGTTAGGTAGAATCCACATCCACTTGTAGTAGAAAAGGAGACATTATCTATGGATAGAAACAAATTTTCAGCTATTGCCCATCGTAATCATGCATTTAGTAATCCAATCAGCAAGGCAAAAATTATGAAGATGCTCGGAATTGTATCGCCTAAAGCATCAGATAAGGTGATTGATATAGGGGCTGGTAAATGCGAATTGTTAATTCGGTTGGTGGAAAACTACCAGGTTACCTCCACTGCAATAGAATTGTATGACGGGTCCATTGAGGAAGGGAAGCGGAATGCAAGCACTAGAATTCCTGAAGGCAGTATTGAGTTTATCGTGGAAGATGCTCGCACGGCGGTTGAGAGATGTGATCCAGACGGGTATGATTTTGGGATTTGTATCGGATCTACCCATGCCTTGGGCGGACTGGAGCCTACACTAAAAACACTAAAACGTCTTGTAAAGAAAAATGGCCACATTTTAATAGGTGAAGGCTATTGGAAGCAGACTCCCAGTCCTGAATATTTAGAGGCGCTTGGCGGTGCAGACGAGTCGGAATGTAAAAGCCATGCGGATACCGTTAAGGCTGGTGAAGAATTAGGTTTAATCCCACTTTGGTCTTATGTTGCTAATGAAGATGACTGGGATGATTACGAATGGCTTTATTCGATGTCAGTCGAGAATTATTGTCTTGAAAATCCAGATGACCCCGATTGTGAAGCGATGCTGCAGCGAATTCGCACATGGCGCCGGACCTATTTGACATGGGGCAGAGATACCTTAGGATTTGGTCTGTATTTGTATCGAAATAACTAATAGGGAAAAATAGAGCAATACCAAGGCTTCATCCACATTTAATCAAACGTTTGATTAATTTTTTCAGGTAAATTTTCTACTCTTTTTAATTAAACGTTTGATTAGTTTTTTTTCATAAAAAATTACCCACCTCATAAAAACCTTATACACCAAGGACTCAGGCCCTTTTAATCAATCGTTTGATTATATTATCCAGAAAAAGTCTTTACCCCAAAAATCCATATACACCAATGCCTCATCCCGTCCCAATCAAACGTTTGATTAGTATCACCCCACCTCTAACATTAGACATTTTATTATCATTTCTGTTATACTATAATAGTTACCCAGGGTAATTATTACTCTAACTAACCATTTAACAAGGGGTGTTTCAAATAAATACTTCTCAAAAATTTTTCCACCAATTACTGATGTTGTACCGGCCGTTCGAGAATAAACTTAATATCCATCTCGCCGAGCATCATCTCCATAGAGCGCAATGGTCGATTTTTTACTACTTATTCAATAATGGCTCAGCAACGCTAGTGGAACTCTCTCATTATTTATATGTAGAGAAGCCCACTGTCACCCGGACCATGAACCGCTTGGAAGAATTGGGCTATGTCGAGCAGGTTCCGAGCAATGATAAACGTGAAAAGAGAACACAGCTGACAGAGCTTGGGAGAAAAGTATATACGGAAGTCCGTGTGACGATTGATCAGTATGAAACGGACATTTTAAAAGGCATCTCAGAGCATGAACAGCTCGAGGCCATCCGCATTATGGGGGAAATTCGTAAAAATATTATTAAATAAGGGGTTTTAATAAGTGACTCAACCTAGAGCTAAACTGTGGACAAAGGATTTCACCATTGTTTCCACGGTCAATTTTTTCGTAACTTTAGTCTTTTATTTATTAATCGTAATCATCGGTGTTTATGCAGTCGATGAATTTGGTGCTTCTACAAGTCAAGCAGGGCTTGTAACAGGAATATTTATTGTCGGGTCTTTAATTGGCCGGTTGGTGATTGGCCGGTTTATTGAGTCAATTGGCCGAAAGAAAACGTTATTCATTGGTATAATTTTATTTATTTTGACGCTTCTTTTGTATTTTGTGAACTTCGGGATTACCTTCCTGCTTATTACCCGCTTACTCCACGGGATTGCAGGGGGAATGGTGGGGACTGCTACAGGTACGATTGTGGCCCAGATTATCCCGGCTGCTCGAAAAGCGGAAGGGATCGGCTACTTCAGCATGAGTGCGACACTCGCTACTGCTATCGGGCCATTCATCGGACTCTATATGACCCAACATACAGATTTCCAAATGATTTTTATATTCTCCCTTGCTTTAGGGGTAATTAGTTTAATCACAGCATTCTTTGTTGATGTGCCTCCGTTAGTTGTATCTGTAAAAACAGCTGAAGTAAAAGGGTTTAAGCTTTCCAACTATATTGAGCCAAAGGCACTGCCCATCGCTGTCATTACACTGGTAGTAGCTTTTTGTTATTCCAGCGTTCTATCTTTTATTAACTTCTATGCGATCGAAATTGACTTAGTTAGTACGGCGAGTTTCTTCTTCCTAGTCTATTCTATCGCAGTATTGATATCACGCCCGATCACAGGCCGCTTAATGGACCTGAAGGGTGCAAACTTTATTATGTATCCGGGCTTTGTCCTCTTAGCAGTCGGCTTGTTTCTGTTAAGTTCAGCTAGTATCAGCATTACTTTATTGCTAGCAGGTGTTCTAATTGGCCTTGGTTTCGGTAACATGCAGTCAAGCACCCAGGCAGTGGCCGTTAAAGTAACGCCTCCCCATCGGATGGGTTTGGCGACATCGACTTTCTTTATCTTTCTTGATGCAGGACTTGGATTCGGTCCATATATCCTTGGATTTATTATTCCATTAACCGGCTTTAGCAACCTGTATGTCATCTTAGGTATTGTCGCTCTGGCAACCTCAATTCTTTACTATTTTTTACACGGCAAGAAAGAACGTTCAGGAAGGACGATTATGACTGGACCAACCCCCGACCCTAATTGACTTCAGGTAACCGGCCAAACGAAGGCACGCATAAAACCGGTTTATAGCAAATATGATAAGCATAAGAATCCTAATTAAAGGGGTCGGTAGACATGATAATTTTTAATAAAATTGCATTATCATTTGTTGTCTTTTTTTCCTTCAGTATTATCATAAATACTTATTTGGGAGAAAAGGAACGGGTCCAATCTAATGTTATTTATTTTGTTATGAACGGGTTTGCTTATATTGTATCTGCCTTAGAAGTTGAAAAGGATAAACTGAGTTTAGAAACGGCAGAAATATAGTATGAATTTTAAAATAAAGTTCCAATTGCCCTTGAACCAAAGGGAATATTCTGATATATTTACTATCAATTAAATATTTTCTTACTTCACGTTTTTTGAAGTGAGGATAGAGGCGCAAAGACCATGAGTACACAATAGGAGGATAATGAGGTCCAATGATGATTGTGAAAAGGGGAATTTGCCGAAGCTTCAATGAATCTCATTGGTCTTGAAGCTGGTTCTGCTATTGAAAAAATACAGAACTGTCATATAGGAAACTATATGGAGGGCTATCTTACGCACGGGAACTTATTTTTTTTATGTTTCTACTGCAACAGCGAACCCTCGTTGTTGCTTTTTTGCGTTAAATTATGAATGGCCTTACCCACCTCTAAATTTTAAAAAAAATTTTAATTAAAGGGTGAGAAATGATGAATTTTGGCCAAGTTTTAACCGCTATGGTTACACCATTTGATCAAAATGGTGAAATAGATTTTAACGCGACTAGAACACTTGTTGATTATTTAATTGAAAATGGTACCGATGGAATCGTAGTTGCTGGTACAACCGGAGAATCTCCTACATTAACAACGGAAGAAAAAGTCGCTTTATTTAAATTTGTTGTCGAGGCTGTCAATGGAAGAGTTCCGGTTATCGCTGGAACTGGCTCCAATAACACGAGAGCTTCCATCAGCCTAACAAAGCTGGCTGAAGAAACAGGCGTCGATGGGATTATGCTTGTTGCTCCTTATTACAACAAACCATCCCAAGAGGGCATGTATCAGCACTTCAAAGCGATTGCTGAATCTACACCATTACCGATTATGCTTTATAATATCCCCGGCCGAAGTGTGGTCAACCTGTCGGTAGAGACCATTGTTCGACTTTCACAGATTCCAAATATTGTCGCCTTAAAAGAAGCAAGCGGTAACTTAGATGCTATGGCTGAAATTATTAGCCAAGCACCAAGTGATTTTACCCTTTATAGTGGTGATGATGGCTTAGCATTGCCGGTTTTAGCCATTGGTGGAGCTGGAGTGGTTTCCGTTGCTTCCCATGTCATTGGTAATGAAATACAAGAAATGATTAATCATTTTAAAAATGGGAATGTCCAAAATGCAGCTAGTGCCCATCGCCGTCTTCTCCCGATTATGAAAGCATTATTTGCAGCACCAAACCCAGCACCGGTAAAAGCCGCATTGAATATGAATGGAGTGAACGTTGGAGGTCTTCGCCTGCCATTGCTCCCATTAACCACCGAAGAGCAAAGAGCACTACAAGGTGTTCTACCAGCGAGCAATGTTAAAGTATTAATATAATTAATCCACCGATAAAAACAAGCTGCCACAAACCTCAATAAAACAGGGTTTGTGGCAGTTTTTTTTGGTGGTCGACAAAAGTTTTACCTCTCTCCTTCCGATAAAGTAAATCCAAAGGGGCATACTATTCTTATTTACTTGGGTTAAGGAGGATTTTACTTTGCGAACGAATGATAGTACATTATCCATTTTCTCTTTAGGCGGCATAAATGAAATCGGTAAAAATATGTATGTGGTTCAATACGCTGAAGATATCTTTATAGTTGACTGCGGCGGTAAATTTCCAGATGAAAGTTTGTTAGGAATTGATTTGATTATCCCCGATATTACTTACTTGGAAGAAAATCAGGAGAAGATCCGTGCTCTAATTGTGACCCATGGGCACGAAGATCATATTGGCGGTATTCCTTATATCTTAAGAAAATTGAATATCCCTATCTACGCTACCCATTTTACACTTGGGCTAATTGAATTAAAAATTGACGAGCATCGACTTCACGGAAACACGAAGCTCATGACGATTGATTCTAATTCAAAACTTGAGTTTGGAGAAACCACTGTATCCTTTTTCAGGGTAAGCCATAGTATTCCTGATTGTCTCGGTATTGTCTTTCATACACCTGAAGGTAATGTCGTTCATACCGGTGACTTCAAATTTGACTTAACACCTGTGAATAATCAACATTCAGATATTCATAAAATGGCCGATATTGGTCAGCAAGGTGTGTTAGTTTTATTATCTGAAAGTACCAATGCTGAGCGTAAGGGACTAACACCGTCTGAGCAAATGATTGGTGACAATTTGGATGAGGCCTTTATGAAAGCTGACGGGAAAATCTTTATCTCCACTTTTGCATCGAATGTGAATCGTGTTCAACAAGTGGTTGCCGCGGCGATAAAGGCCAATCGAAAGATCGCGCTCCTTGGCCGGAGTATGGTAAATGTGGTCTCAGTTGCGATTGAGCGTGGTTATTTAACCATTCCTGATGGGATGATCATTGAACCACGCGAAGTTGATCGACTTTCTCCTGAAAAGGTGGTCATCCTTTGTACGGGTAGTCAAGGGGAGCAAATGGCTGCCCTTGCTCGTCTCGCTAGCGGAAATTTCCGCGATGTATCCGTTTATCCTGGAGACACGGTTATTTTAGCAGCATCTCCAATACCGGGAAATGAAAAGGACGTTTCTCGGATCATTGACAATTTATTTCAACTGGGCGCCAAAGTTATCTATGGATCCGGAAGTTCAACGGGTATGCATGTGTCCGGTCATGGCTATCAGGAAGATTTAAAACTGATGCTTACCTTAATGAAGCCGACCTATTTCATTCCGATTCACGGTGAATATCGAATGCTGCATCACCACCGGTTGTTAGCCGAGTCCGTTGGAGTTGAGAAGGGAAATACCTTCATTATCAAAAATGGTGATGTCGTCGATGTTGAAAACCAGGTGGCCCGTCAGACTCGGTCGATTCCAGCAGGAGATACCTATGTGGACGGGATGGGCGTTGGCGATGTCGGGGACATTGTGCTACGAGACCGTAAACAGCTTTCTGAGGATGGCATGCTCGTAATTGTAATAACCATTAATAAAGGTGACCGAAGGATTATATCCGGACCTGATACCATTACACGTGGTTTCGTGTACGCAAGAAATTCGGATGAACTTCTAAAAGAGATTAACCGCCTTGCTAAGAAAACCATAAATGACCTGCAAAGTGAGAATATCCGGCAATGGAATGTAATCAAACAAAACATAAAAAAATCAGTCGGACAATATGTATTCACCCAAACAAAGAGAAAGCCAATGATCCTCCCTATTATTATTGAAATTTAAAACAAAAAAATGGTGTCAGGCACCATGTGAAGATTTCACATGGTGCCTGACACCTTATTTTTTAACCTGTTGGTAATTTTATTCTATCTAGGATGGTTGTCAGGTAATTTCTGACTGTGCTAATTTTTGTCTTTCTCTCGGCTAGCGGTTGGAACTCTTCGATGTTCTGTTCGTTTTGGTTTGAGTCTTCATCGATTAGTTCGGGGCAGTATATTCGCTGTCCATTGATGATGCTGCGAATCGATCCTGCTAATTCCTCACTCGGGCTATCCTTCAATAAATAGCCGCTTACATCCGCTTGTAAGGCCCTCCCATAATACCCACTCCTGGCAAAGGTTGTTAGGATTATAACCTTACAACCAAATGCCTTTAAAGACTCAGCTGCCTCAAGACCGCTCATTTCAGGCATCTCAATATCCATGATACAAACATCCGGCTGCAACCGGTGCACTAGTGCAAGGGCCTCTTCCCCATTGCTCGCCTGCCCGACTACTTCCATATCCTCTTCCAAATTGAGGAGAGAACCAATCGCCCCTAGCAGCATTTCCTGATCCTCAGCAATAACAATTCGAATCATATAAGTTCCCTCCTTATCTGTCAGTGTTATGTAAGTAACAACTCCCCTTAAATTAAGGGGAGCAAGCCTTTATTGATCTAGTTAGATTTCAGGTTTAACTTGTACGGAAAACCTCTTTTTAGCTAAAGCTTTGACTTCTCTAAAGCTCACAAAATTCTTTCTTTCCTCATCCCACAAACGGAAACGTATTGACTTTAAGCTTGTAGCAAGAGAAATGGTTGGTACGTTTTGTAACGGAGGCGTATTATTATGTGCTTCCTCCAATTTATAGTTAGGCACCCGTGGGCTTAAATGATGAACATGGTGGAAACCAATATTCCCAGTAAGCCATTGCAAAACTTTTGGAAGCTTATAGAAAGAGCTACCCTCTACTGCCGCTTTTACATATTCCCACTCTTTGTCCTCTTCAAAATAAGAATCTTCAAAAGTGTGCTGTACGTAAAACAACCAAATACCAGCAGCTCCGGAAATCATAAAAATTGAACCTTGTACTAGTAGAAACGCCTGCCATCCGATTGCCCAACAAAGCAAGGCAATCAAAGCAACGATTAGAACATTCGTTAAATAAGTGTTGTTACGTTCCTTCTGTTTTGCACCTTTGCGGTTAAATCGATTTTTAAGAAGGAACACATAAATCGGACCTAATCCAAGCATGACCAATGGATTACGGTAAAAACGGTAGGCTAGACGAAGTCTAAGTGGTGCTGCTAAATATTCATCTACTGTAAGTGTCCAAATATCACCTGTTCCGCGTTTATCCAAGTTACCACTTGTCGCATGATGGACAGAATGCTCATGTCCCCATTGATCAAACGGGAAAACCGTTAACACACCCATCGCAGTTCCAACGATTCTGTTAGCCCGGCGGCTTTTAAAGAATGAATGATGGGTACAATCATGAAAGATGATGAAAATCCTCGTTAAAAATCCTGCGGCTACCACAATTGGAACTAATGCTAACCAATAGGAAACGGATAGGCTTAAATAGGCAAGGTACCACAAGCCAATAAATGGTACGACCGTGTTAATGATCTGCCATACACTTTCTTTTGTCGTTGATTTTTCAAAGGGAGCAACTTGTTTTTTTAAAGTTTTCGTATTTTGTAAGGTCATTTTATTTGAATTCCCTTCCTTCATTTCGTTATTAACCAAAGTATAAACGAAGGAATTTGTCCATGTTAGTAGCAGGTGTCATGTACAGGGTATGACAAATGTCACATTTCATGATATTTTTTTCAAAAATGCAATTTGCGTTACTAATTTTTGTCTGTTATAAAAGATGGTGGCTTTGTGATAATATAATCTATTTCAAGAAACTTTATAGATATATCCATCCTAAAAATCAATTACAAGCAGGTGTACATATTGGATATCAAACATTTACAATATTTTATTGAAGTGTCGAATTTCAACAGTTTTTCCCGAGCAGCTGATCATTTATTTATTACCCAACCAACCATTAGTAAAATGATTAAAAACCTTGAGTCGGAGTTGGGCGTTGCTCTTTTTGATCGTTCCCGTAAGCAATTAGCCTTGACCGATGCAGGTCTAATCATATTGGAACAAGCAAAGTTAATTGACAAAGCATTTAAAAATTTAGAAACGGAATTGGACAACCTTACAGGATTAAAAAAGGGGCATATTCGTATTGGATTACCTCCCATATTTAATGCGCACGATTTCCTCAAAATTGTTGGCAGCTTCCACGAAAAGTACCCTGGGATTACTTTTCAATTAGTAGAAGATGGTTCAAAGAAAATAGAAGAAGATGTGGGCAAAAATCTTCTGGATGTTGGAATCATTGTTCTTCCGACTAAGAACGAACTCTTCAACCATTTCTCTTTTATGGAAGAAGACCTAAAGCTCATCCTTCACCCATCACACCCACTAGCAGAAAGAGAGGAAGTCCAGTTAGCTGAATTGGCTAACGAATCCTTTATTTTGTTTAATAAGGACTTTGTCTTAAACGATCGAATTATTCATTCTTGTAACAATGTGGGCTTTAATCCACACATTATATCTGAAAGTTCACAGCAGTCTTTTATTGAAGAAATGGTTTCGTTCAAACTTGGAATTTCCCTTTTGCCGGAGAGTATTTGCAATAATCTAAATAAAAATATAAAGTCAGTTAAAGTAGTAAACCCGTCCATCAGTTGGAACCTAGCCATTATTTGGAGCAAAGATCAATACTTCTCCTATGCTGCAAAAGAATGGCTGAAGTTCACTAAAGAACAGCTCACAAAGGGATTTCTAGATTAATATTATATGCCCTATACTAGTCAGACGGTTCATATTAATGGAACCGTCTTTTATTATCTAAAAATCCACTATTTATATAATGCATAATTGAAAGCATTTACATAGATAAAAGCTATGCTATAGATAAAATATAACCATTTTACTAACTCCACAATGCGGCGTACACTTGTTTCAGGCAAGAAAACACCTTTTAACACGTGGATATAGTATTAAATAGCTAGAATCCAATCATGAAAGGAAGCGCAACTTAATGAAAGCAAAAAAAGCGAAAGAAAGCCGCATTATTAATACAGCTCAAGTATTATCATGTGATTTAAATAATTACAATACATTGTTTGGCGGCGTTTTGATGAAAAAACTGGATGATGCAGCAACGTTATCAGCCCGCAGGCATTCCCGAGTTAAAGAATGCGTAACTGCATCTACTGACCATATCGACTTCTTATGCCCTATCCATCAAACTGATTCAGTCTGTGTCGAATCATTTGTAACATATACAGGTAGAACTTCTATGGAAGTTTTTTGTAAAGTTATCGCTGAAGATATGATGAATGGCGAGCGCCGCATTGCAGCTACGGCATTTTTGACTTTTGTAGCTTTAGATGAAAATAAGCGGCCTGTTGAAGTTCCAAGTATTATCCCTGAAACCGAGGAAGAAGAATTCCTCTACACAACAGGCAAAGAAAGAGCAGAAATTCGTAAATTAAAAAGACAAAAAAGTAAAGAATTAGCTGAGTTTATTTCACTAGAAAAACCTTGGGACAATTAAGAGGAGGAAGAATTTATGATGATAACATTATCTAGTATTGATGAATTAAAAGCAGCCAACGAAGCCCTTGAGAAATTTCAAAAAGACTATCCAAATCTTTTTAAAAAACTATTGGATGTTGTGAATCTTACCCGAGCATTCCAATTTAAATATCAATACATGGGATGTTTAATTATGGATGAGGATCCTGGTCAAAATACCCCTAATTTTGTGTACGGATCTGTTCTGCGCTTGTATAAAAAGGAATTACAAAAATTAAAAGATGACCAAAATTCCCAAGTATTGAAACAAACTTTTTCTGAAATCAAAAATATCGGTTACGCAAAAATCAGCCTTTTAGTATCCGGTATGACACCAGAATCATTAGTAGGAGCTTCTAGTATTAAGTAGATTAGTCGATAGCCTTTCAACTGCCATTAATAACCTAATATTAGAAGTTACTATATATTGTCACTAACGTCTCCCCCATTACGCCACTTTTACAGAAGAAGCAGAAATCATTTTCATGGTTTCTGCTTCTTCTTTTTGAATTAATGGTGCGAACAGTGCTAGTCACTGTTCGTTTTTTACAATATATCAAGTATAATGGAGCATATTCAGATTATGCATACGATATTTCTTTGCGAGAAATCCTATAGATAAGCCGGATAATACAAATAAACGAGGTTAATACATGAGCGAAAAAAGTTTTACGGATTATAATTTAAGTGAAGAAATCACAAGAGCACTTGCTATTTTAAAATACGACACTCCTACCGACGTTCAAACGGAAGTCATTCCATTAGCGTTGAATAATCAGGACTTGGTCGTGAAGTCGCAAACAGGCAGCGGCAAGACTGCCTCCTTTGCGATTCCTATTTGTGACATGATGGAGTGGGAAGAAAGAAAGCCTCAGGCCTTAATTCTTACTCCAACAAGAGAGCTTGCTGTTCAGGTTCGCGAAGATGTAACGAATATCGGCCGATTTAAGCGGATTAAGGCGATGGCCGTTTATGGAAAAGAACCCTTTTCGAAACAAAAAGAAGAATTGCAGCAAAAAACGCATGTCGTGGTAGGTACTCCGGGACGTGTTATGGACCATATCGACAGAGAAACCCTCGTTCTAGACGAAATAAAGTATCTTATTATTGATGAAGCGGATGAGATGCTGAATATGGGTTTTATCGACGAAGTGGAAGCCATTATAAAAGAACTTCCTTCAGACAGAGTCACGATGGTATTCTCGGCTACCTTACCAAAGGATGTTGAAAACCTATGCCATAAATATATGAACAATCCTGTGAATGTCGAGATTGCCTCTACTGGAGTCACGACAGATACGATTGAGCATCTGTTAATTGAAGGAAAAGAAGAAGACAAGCTATCGCTTCTCAAAGATGTGACGGTCGTTGAAAATCCAGACAGCTGTCTTATTTTTTGCCGAACAAAAGAACATGTCGATACCGTGTATTCGGAATTGGAAAGCTCCAATTATTCTTGTGAACGACTCCATGGTGGCTTGGAACAGCAAGATCGATTTGCGGTTATGGATGGCTTCAAAATGGGGAATTTTCGCTACCTCATCGCAACGGATGTTGCCGCACGAGGAATTGATATTGATAATGTAACACTGGTCATCAATTATGACGTCCCTATGGAAAAAGAAAGCTATGTCCACCGAACAGGAAGAACCGGTCGTGCGGGTAATGAAGGAAAAGCGATTACGTTCGCCACACCGTATGAAGGAAAATTTGTCCGAGCAATTGAAAGATATATTGGCTTTGAGATTCCTAAAATGGAGGCTCCAAAACCGGCTGAAGTGGCTAGAGCAAAAGAAGCCTTCGAGGAAAAAATCAGCGGCAGACGTGTCGTGAGAAATAATAAAACGGCCCGGATTAACCAAGGCATCACGAAACTCCATTTCAACGGTGGAAAAAAGAAGAAGATGCGCGCGGTTGACTTTGTTGGAACGATCGCAAAAATCCCAGGAGTCACAGCCGATGATATTGGCATTATCACCATCCAGGATCAAATGACCTATGTAGATATTCTTAATGGCAAGGGCTCACTCGTCTTACAGGCGATGGAGAATGCAACGATTAAAGGAAAGAAGCTAAAGGTTAGCAAGGCGCTTAAATAAGGAAAGCATAAAAGAGGACGATTATGCCAACCATAATCGTCCTTTAAAGTTATATTGAAAGAGAAAAAATTTCCATGTTTCAAATTTGTACAACAGAACATGGAAACTCCATTTAATCCATGGCTTTGCCCCCTACTATTCAAGCTTTTGATTAGTTTCTTTCTTTTTTAGCTCGGATCTATAATAATTAAGATTAACTTCATCTAATAACGACAAAAAAGCAGGAATCCCTTAAATGGATCCTGCTTCTTGTAATCCCTCTAAATCATAATAATCTGTGATCTGAAATAGTTGCTCCATTATTAGCTGCACTTAAAGCGAGGTGTCGCTGCCAGATATGACGTAGTCGGTTAGTTCTTTCGAGATAGTTATAACATTGTTAGTATTGAGTAGATCATCCGGCTCACTTCCGCTTACGGTTACAAACTGCTATAGAGGTCCCCTTCGAAAATAGTAAACAATAATATACCATTTAGGAAGATGATTTCAGTATCCCCATGGGTAATCGTTTGAGTTTATCAGGATTAAGAGTAAATGAGCTTGTCCCATCCTGATTCACTGGATTATCTCTTTGCCGAATAAAGAGTGAGATCTGTAGATTGGCTGGACTATTATTAATAATTGTTTTTTCAGCCAACTAATGGTTCTTCATATTATATAATTTAGTTTTGTAACAATACAAAACCTATTAGAAAGAATAAAAATTCTTACTAAAATATTAATGGAAAAGAAGACAAGCCAGTGATAATAAAAAAGGATTTACTTAAATAATCCTTCCCGTTTTTTTAATAAATTGTTATGGGAGATGATAATTTTATATTCGATTTTGTTAAAAGGTAACCGATGTCTTGAATTCGAAGATTCTTAACAAAATAAGATTAATCGATTACAATACCCGCGCTTGCAAAACCTACAAGAGCAGTGAGAACAGAAACTGCTGTATTTATAGAGAAAACCATTAATAATTTATCCCCTGTAGCAACCGGGAGTGCCGTTGCAGCAGTACCAGTAGAAACATCTAAAAGGTTAATTATTGGTCCTAAAGCTGGGGATAAAAGTACAAAAGCGCCTGATGGGGAAAAGGTATTGCTAGCTGCAGGTGCCGTATATAATTCTGCCATAACAGTAACAGGTGTACCTATAATTGCTGCCACTGTCGTACTAAAGAATGCAGATATTGATGATACAGTACCGGCACGAGGAGCCACAAATGCGAAGTCAAGAACGCCCCCGATACCAGGACTTAGAGTAATTGTTCCTCCACCTAAAGAAACACCTTCAAAAGAACTTCCAAACCCAATGAGAGCTCCAGTATTAAGTGCTCCACCTAAAACACTAGTCAGTTCAACTGGAGTACCTGATGCAAATGGAATTATAGCACCAGCTCCAGGAGTTCCAGTCGCTCCTGTTGCTCCAGCAGGTCCCGTTGCTCCTGTTGCTCCGGCAGGTCCTGTTGCTCCTGTTGCTCCGGCTGGTCCTGTTGCTCCTGTTGCTCCTGTTGCTC
>NZ_NUOW01000015.1:0-241164 GCF_002584635.1 Bacillus sp. AFS031507 | reverse complement strand
GAGCTGATTGGGGGTTGGGGGTTGGGGGTTGGAGATGGTGAGTATGGATAGGGTGGATTCCGCCAAGTTGCGTGGGATTTCCGCCGAATTTCATATTTATTCCGCTAAACTCGGACTAATTCCGCGAACCCTTACATTTATTCCGCCAAACTCAGACTTATTCCGCAAAACCCCATTTTTGAACTATCCTCGAATGCTATAAAAGCCAGTCCCCGGACTGGCTCAACTTATTAAGTTTCTAACCACACAAAAAAACACCCACCATAAAAGTGGGTGCCGGGAACCATCTTATTTAAGCTTCGAGAATGCAATCTCCACTGCACGGATTGTCTTTTCAATATCCTCATCGGAATGCTCCGTAGATAAGAACAACCCTTCAAATTGTGAAGGCGGCAAGAAGATTCCTTGAAGAGCCATTTCGCGATAATACGCTGCGAAGAATTCCAAATTGGATGATCTTGCTACCTCATAATTAATGACAGCTTCATTGGTAAAGAAGAAACCAATCATCGAACCTGCACGGTTAAATGTTATTGGAATATCATATTTTTCAGCTGCAGCCTTAAAGCCTTTTTCCAGTAAGTCGCCCTTACGAATAAACTCTTCATAATGAGCTGGTGTTAATTGGCTTAACGTTTCATAGCCGGCGGTCATTGCCAGTGGGTTACCAGACAGGGTACCTGCTTGATAAATTGGACCGCTTGGAGCAATTTGCTGCATGATTTCCGCTTTACCGCCGTAAGCACCAACAGGAAGACCGCCGCCGATTACTTTACCAAGACATGTAATATCAGGAGTGATATTGAAATAGCCTTGTGCACAATTGTAGCCTACACGGAAGCCAGTCATTACTTCATCAAAAATAAGCAATGCGCCGTTAGCTGAAGTAACTTCACGCAGACCTTCTAAGAATCCTGGCAGTGGTGGTACTAGTCCCATATTACCGGCCACGGGTTCAACGATAATACACGCGATATCGTCGCCAAATTGTTCGAACGCAAAATTCACGCTCTCAAGGTCATTGTAAGGCACTGTGATCGTATTTTTCGCTACGCCTTCTGGAACTCCAGGGCTGTCAGGTAAACCGAGTGTGGCCACGCCTGAGCCCGCCTTAATCAAAAGGGAGTCCCCATGACCATGGTAACAGCCTTCAAATTTCAAAATCTTGTTACGGCCCGTATAGCCTCTTGCTAAACGAAGGGCACTCATCGTTGCTTCTGTTCCTGAAGATACCATCCGAATGACTTCGATCGATGGTACCCGTTCAATGACAAGATTAGCTAGTTTATTTTCCATTAAAGTAGGTGCACCGAAACTTGTCCCAAGTTCAGCAACCTTTTTTAAGCCTTCTACCACACGGTCATTCGTATGGCCGAGGATGAGCGGCCCCCATGAAAGAACGTAGTCAATGTATTCATTGCCATCTATATCATAAATTTTAGAACCCTTTCCTCTTTCCATAAAAATCGGGTCCATATTCACGGATTTAAAAGCACGAACCGGGCTATTCACTCCGCCAGGCATGATGGTTTGGGCTTCTTTAAATGCTTCAATCGACTTCGTATAAGAACGCATTCTGTTCCCTCTTTTCAAATTATTGGTCTTCTTTTAACCAGCGAACTGCATCTTTGGCAGCATAAGTAATAATAAGGTCAGCTCCTGCACGTTTCATACCCATTAACATTTCAAGAACTGTGTTTTTCTCATCAATCCAGCCGTTTTGGGCAGCGGCTTTAACCATTGCATATTCTCCGCTTACGTTGTAAATAACAATCGGTAAATTAAAGGTATTTTTCATATCACGAACAATGTCAAGGTATGGCATACCTGGCTTCACGATTAAGAAGTCGGCACCTTCCTCCACATCGGATTCTGCTTCTCTAAAGGCTTCCATCCGGTTAGCAGGGTCCATTTGATAGGTCTTGCGATCGCCAAATTGCGGCGCGCCTTCAGCAGCTTCACGGAAAGGTCCGTAGAATGCTGATGCATATTTTACCGCATAAGACATGATCGGAATCTCTGTAAAGCCAGCTTCGTCCAGTCCCGCACGGATCGCTGCAACAAAGCCGTCCATCATGTTAGATGGCGCAATAATGTCTGCACCTGCTTTCGCTTGAGCCACGGCAGTTTTTACAAGCAATTCAAGTGATTCATCGTTTAGAACCTTCTCCCCTTCAACTACTCCGCAGTGCCCATGGCTTGTATACTCACAAAGACATGTATCAGCAACGACAATGATTTCTGGGAATTTTTCTTTGATAAAACGGGTCGCAACCTGGACAATCCCATGGTCATGAAATGCTTGCTCACCACATGCATCTTTCGTTTTTGGAATTCCAAATAAGAGAACGGATTTAATGCCATGGGCAACGATATCTTCCATTTCTGCTTCTAAATAATCCATCGATACTTGGTATACACCAGGCATGGATGAGACCTCATTGCGAATATTCTCACCTTCATAAATAAATAACGGATAAATAAAGTCCTCCGCTTTTAAGTGATTTTCTCTAACAAGTGAGCGCATGCTCGCACTTGAGCGTAAGCGGCGATGACGTTTAAATTGAAGTTCCATTTATTATTCCTCCATATCTAAATAGGCAATCGTACTGTTAATCATTTCTTTTACGGTGTACTCTTTTGGTGAGGCATGGACCATTAATCCATAAGCACGTAATTTCTTCTCGGTAACCGGACCGATACAGCCAATGATGCAATTTTTCAGCTGCTCATCCAATCGATACTCCTTCACGACATCCATTAGATGGTCAACCGTTGAAGGGCTCGTAAACGTGAGGATATCCAGTTGGTTATCTGCTAGCATATTAGCCAGCCTCAGGCGGCTTTCATCAGGCATATAGGTTTCGTAGATCACAACCTCATCGACCACGGCACCGGCCCCTGTTAAGGATCTGGCGATATATTCTCGGGCAAGGTTTCCTTTTGGAACGAGCACCCGTGAATCCCTATCAATCAATGGGATAAATTCCGCAACAAACGTTTCCGCAACATAAGCTGACGGGACGAACTCTGGAGATAGCCCTCTTTCCATCAAAACCTCTGCTGTCTTTTTGCCAATAACAGCGATTTTCGGAAACGCTTTGCTAACCCCTTCCTTTTTTAAAAAAGAAAAGAAGGTTTCAACGGTTATGTTACTCGTAAAAATAATCCAGTCATATGTATCAAGAACCAGCAAAGCTTCGTGAAGGCGCTGATTTTTTTCTATCGGACGAAAGGCAATAAGAGGGATTTCGATTGGAATCCCTCCATACCTTTCTACAAGTTGTGAAAAGGATTTTGCTTGATTTTCTCCTCTTGGAATAAGAACAGTTTTATCAAGCAAAGGTAACGATTCGATCATTGACCTTCGAGCTCCCGCTTTACCTTATCAATTAGGTCTTTCCCGCCTTTTTGAGTTAATAAGTCAGCTGCCTGAACACCAAGCTCTTCTGGATTTTGTCCTCTAACTTCTTCTTTAATGATTTCATGTCCTTCTGGTGAAGCAACTAAAACATTTAGGACAATTTCATCATTTTCAGCTACATAGGCGAAGCCAGCAATTGGTACCTGACACCCGCCTTCCATTTTTTGAAGGAAGGCACGCTCTGCACGAACTGCTCTATCCGTTTTCTTGCAAGTGAATTTTTCAAAGAGTTCGAGAAGTTCTTTATCATCTTCACGGCATTCGATTGACAATGCCCCTTGACCGACAGCAGGAATGCATAGATCGGCATCGAGGAATTCGGTGACTACGTCAGAAGCCCAGCCAAGACGGTAAAGGCCAGCTGCGGCTAAAATAATCGCATCGTATTCTTCTGTTTCTAATTTTGCTAATCTTGTATCCACATTCCCTCGGATCCATTTAATCTCTAAATCTGGACGGGCTGCTAATAGCTGTGCACTACGGCGAAGACTGCTTGTCCCGATAATAGCACCTGGTTTTAAATCTTTTAATTTTACATGACCTCTTGAAATGAGCGCATCACGGTGGTCCTCACGAAAAGGAATGCAGCCAATTGTAAGTCCTTCTGGTAAGACAGCTGGCATGTCTTTCATACTATGAACGGCCATATCAATCTCTTTATCAAGCATTGCTTGCTCAATTTCTTTTACAAAAAGTCCTTTGCCGCCAACTTTCGAAAGGGTAACGTCAAGGATTTGATCCCCTTTTGTGATGATTTCTTTTACTTCAAAATCAAAGCGAGGGTCCAACTTTTTTAGCTGGTCCATCACCCAATTGGTTTGTGTTAATGCCAATTTGCTTCGTCTAGAACCTACAATTATTTTTCTCATGTTTGCGACCTCCTGAGGTTATGCGCTACGCATACCATAAATGAAAAGATGATAATTGACCAAATAAGAAAAAGTTAATTAAAACAATTAAAAAGGCAGCTGTATTCCAAATCGCTAATTTTCTTCCCGATAGATTTTTCACAATACGAAGATATAAAAGAATACTATAGACGGTTAATAACAGAAATGAGCCGATGATTTTCATATCATACCATGGCATTCCGGGTACCTTAAGAAAGGCCCACTGCAATCCTAATATGAGACTGAGCAGAAGCATCGGAACACCGATTACGGCCAATATGTAGGATGATTTTTCAAGCTTATCTAAGTCAGCCAGTCGTATGAGTCTGGTTCCCCATTTTTTCCTTTTTAATAAATCATATTGAAGCAGATATAATGCAGAAAAAACGAATGATAATGAAAAGGCCCCATATGAGAGGATCGCCATCGTAATATGAATCAAAAGCAGTTCAGAAACAAGCTGCTTCGCCATGATATGCGAACTATATTGCATCGGGGCAAACGTATGAATCGCCATGACCGTAAAGCCAAGTATATTCGTGAAAAAGACGATAAAATCGACTCGTAATAAATGATTTATACCAATTGACAATGTGACTAATATCCAGGCATAAAAATAGAGTCCCTCGAAAATAGTTAACACAGGGAATCTGCCTGTTTTATACATATAGATTCCGAGAAAGACGGTTTGCAAAACCCATACAAATGCAAGTAACCAGAAAGCAATACGGTTTGCCTTCCGGTTATGATGTAGAAAATCGAAAAAATATAACAACACACTGAAGGCATATAGAACAACGGTTAATTCATGAAGCCTTGTCATAAAGACATTAAACATAGAACGTACCCCTTATGACTGAAAGGAAGCCTGCGGTATTGTAACCGGTATTTGATTGGTTTCGGCTGCTTTCGAATGTTGTTCCTCAACAAGCTCTTCAATATTAAAGATCTTCATGAAAAGATCCATTGCTTGATTTGCATCTGGTCGCGCAGCCAATTCTTTCGCTTGTAATATAGGGTCTTTTAAGAGCTGGTTGATGATACTTTTTGTATGTTTATTTAACACTTTTAGATCACGCTCTGATAAATTTGGCAGCTTTCTCTCCAAACTAACCATGGTTTCCGATTGGATTACATGTGCTTTTTCTCTAAGCGCCGAGATAACCGGGATAACCCCTAGCATTCCTAGCCATTGCTTGAACTCTACGATTTCTTTTTCAATCATGAGCATGATTTTTTCAGCCGCCTTCTTACGTTCTTGCAGGTTAGCCTCAACAATCCCCTCTAAATCGTCGATATCGTATAAAAAGACATTTTCAAGTTCAGATATTCTAGGATCCAAGTCGCGTGGTACAGCAATGTCCACCATAAATAACGGCTTACCCTTGCGTTTTTTCTCGACCTTGACCATCATTTCTTTTGAAATAACAAAGTCTTTTGCACCGGTTGAACTGATCAGAATATCAGCTTCCGCCAATGATTTCTCTAATTCAGCTATGGTTCTTGCTTTGCCGCTGAAACGATTAGCTAAGTCTTGTGCTTTTTCATAGGTCCGATTTATAACTGTAACTTTCTTCACACCATTACCGTTCAGGTTTTGGGCAGCTAATTCACCCATTTTTCCTGCGCCAAAAATTAACACATGTTTATTGGCAAGTGAACCAAAAATCTTCTTCGCCAATTCCACTGCTGCATAGCTGACAGATACAGCATTAGCACCAATATCCGTTTCTGAATGTGCGCGTTTGGCAACGGTAATTGCTTGTTTAAATAAGTGGTTAAATACGGTCCCCGTAGTTCCAACTTCCTGCGCTAGCATAAAGCTCGTACGAACCTGGCCAAGGATTTGTGTTTCTCCTAAAACCATGGAATTAAGTCCACAGGTAACGTTAAATAAATGATCCACTGCGCCATCGTCTTCATACACAAATAAAAACGGAGAAAATTCTTTTTGTTCTATCCCGAACCATTCTGACAGAAATTCTTTAATATAATAGCGGCCTGTATGTAATTGATCCACAACCGCATAAATTTCCGTACGATTACATGTAGACAAGATAATATTTTCTAGGATGCTTTTTTTTGTATATAATTTTTTTATGGCCTCCGCAAGATCGGCTTCATTAAATGACAACCGCTCACGAATTTCCACAGGGGCAGTTTTATAGTTAATACCGATCACTAATGTATGCATTTGTAAGGACACCCCCAATAGATATTGCAACTTAACTAGTATGATTATATCATGAGCAATTTCGACTTTTGCTCGAAAAATGTGAACAGAAAACGAAACTATATGGTAATATATTTAAGTAAAGTCGAGTAAAGATCTTCCCGATAGGGCCATATTAGCAAAGTTTCCTTTAGACATTTTAATACCCATAAATATTTAATTAAAATACTTTCTTATGTACAGTACCAAAAAAATGGACGATATTCAAGTGAACCTTACTGGAAGCGGTGTTTTTAATGAAGAATCAACGAATTTTTCCTGGGATCATTCTTATAGGCTTTGGAGCTTACTTCTTATTGCAGCAATCAGGAATCACTATTTTCCAACAATTTTTCACATGGCCGACCTTACTTATGATTGTTGGAATTGCCTTTTTAGGTCAAGGGTATTCTGCTAAAGAGTTTGAGGCAATTCTTCCTGGGGTCATTATGGCTGGATTTGGACTTCACTTCCATCTTGTCGGTAAGGTGTCCTTTTGGCCTAGCAACAATATTGGTATGTTAATTTTAATCATTTCAATCGGATTTTTTCTACGATTTCAAAAGACGAATTCTGGATTATTCCAAGCATTTCTCTTTCTTATTTTAGCTATCCTTCTCTTATTTTATGATAAAATTACTGCCTATTTCGATTTACTTCAAAACGGAATGAGTTTTGTGTGGAAATTTTGGCCCGCTCTACTTATTGTGGTTGGTTTTTATTTTCTCCTAAAGAAGAAAAAATAACGCCTGGGCATAAGCGCCAGGCGTTTATTTTTTACATGAAACTCTGTAGAACAGACCATGCCTCGTCTTTTCCTAAACCAGTTTCCGATGAGAAAAGAACCATTTGGTCATTTTTATCAAGGTCTAAGGTTTCTCTTACTATTTTTAAATGCTTTTGCCATTTCCCTTTAGGGATTTTATCTGCCTTGGTAGCAATGATGACACAGGGAATTTCGTGATGCTTTAAGAAATCATACATCATGACATCATCCTTTGAGGGTGGATGTCTAAGATCAACGATTTGAACCGCCGCTTTTAATTGCTCCCGCGATGTAAAATACGTTTCAATCATTCTTCCCCATGCGGCCCGTTCAGTTTTTGAAACCTTTGCGTATCCATAACCAGGAACATCGACAAAATGCAGCATTTCGTTAATTAAATAGAAATTAAGCGTTTGTGTTTTTCCTGGCTTGGAGGATATTCTCGCCAAACCTTTTCGGTTCAGCATTTTATTGATAAAAGAAGACTTACCGACATTGGAACGACCTGCAAGCGCAAATTCAGGTAAATCTGTTTCCGGGTATTGTTCTGGCTTTACTGCACTGATGACAATCTCTGAGCTGACTACCTTCATTTCACTTCACCTTCCAACAGGGCATGCTTCAAGACTTCGTCCACATGGGAAACGAGGACAAAATCCAGTTCATTCCTAACGCTTTCAGGAATATCATCAATATCTTTTTCATTATCCTTTGGAAGAATAATTTTTGTTAAGCCCGCTCGATGGGCACTAAGTGTTTTTTCTTTTAAACCGCCAATTGGAAGAACTCTGCCTCTTAAAGTAATCTCTCCGGTCATTCCTACTTCTCGGCGAATGGCTCTGCCCGACAAGGCTGATACAAGTGCCGTTGCCATGGTAATACCGGCCGATGGTCCATCCTTAGGAACAGCACCTTCTGGAACGTGAATGTGGATATCATATTTTTCATGGAAATCCTCATCAATCCCTAGTTCCTTGGCTTTGGATCGGATATAGCTAAACGCCGCTTGTGCTGATTCCTTCATTACGTCGCCAAGCTTTCCGGTTAACACAAGTTTCCCTTTACCTGGTGCTAAGGAAACTTCAATCTGAAGAGTGTCTCCACCCACCGTTGTATAGGCTAACCCAGTTGCCACTCCGACCTGATCTTCGGCCTCGGCCATCCCATAGTGGAATCTTGTTTTTCCTAAAAACTCTTCAATATTCTTTTCGGTAATGATCACACGCTTCTTTTCACCGGAAACAATGATTTTTGCCGTTTTCCGGCAAAGTGTTGCCATCTGACGCTCTAAACTTCGAACCCCTGCTTCACGTGTGTAGTAACGAACAACTTTTAGAATCGCATCATCGCGGACCTTAAGAATACCTTTGGAAAGACCATTTTCTTTAATCTGCTTTGGAAGTAAATGATCCCGGCAAATATGGACTTTTTCAAGCTCCGTGTAGCCCGCAATCGTGATAATTTCCATTCGGTCCAAAAGCGGACCAGGAATCGTTGATAGGTTATTGGCAGTCGCAATAAACATAACCTTGGAAAGATCATAGGTTTCTTCTATATAATGGTCGCTAAAGTTACTATTTTGTTCAGGATCGAGTACTTCAAGCATGGCGCTTGATGGATCGCCACGGAAATCACTTGACATTTTATCGATTTCATCGAGTAAAAAGACCGGGTTAATTGTACCCGCTTTTTTCATTCCTTGGATGATTCGCCCTGGCATTGCCCCAACATAGGTTCTGCGATGTCCACGAACTTCTGATTCATCGCGCACGCCGCCAAGTGAAACGCGGACAAAATTTCGATTGAGCGATGTCGCAATCGAACGTGCAAGGCTTGTTTTCCCAACCCCAGGAGGTCCTGCAAGACAAAGGATTGGCCCTTTTAACGAATTCGTCAGCTTCTGAACAGCTAAATATTCGAGGACGCGTTCCTTCACTTTTTCAAGTCCGTAATGGTCCTGATTTAAAATCTTTTCAGCCCGGAGGATATCAATGTCATCCTCTGTTTTATTCGACCATGGGATGGAAATAAGCCAGTCGATATAGTTGCGAATAACGGCACTTTCTGCTGAACTGGCCGGCACCTTTTCATAACGTTCAAGTTCCTTTTGTGCGGCTTTAAGGACATGTTCGGGCATACCTGCTTGCTCCACTTTTTTGGTCAGTTCGGCAATTTCGCCAGTTTTGCCTTCCTTATCGCCTAATTCCTTTTGGATCGCCTTCATTTGCTCACGCAAATAATACTCCTTTTGCGTCCTTTCCATGGAACGCTTGACACGCTGACCAATCTTTTTTTCTAAATTCAGGACTTCTTTTTCGTTATGAATGGTGTCAATTACTTTGTTTACTCGTTCTTTAATATCTGTCGTTTCAAGGATTTCTTGCTTTTCCTTCAGCTTGATTGGTAAATGGGAGGAGATGATATCCGCCATTCTGCCAGGTTCTTCAATATCTGCAACGGAAGCATAAGTTTCTGCAGAGATTTTTTTCGATAATTTTATGTATTGCTCGAAATAATCAAGCATCGTTCTCATTAAGGCTTGGTCTTCGACATCTTTCGTATCCGGGTCTTCGTGGGTAATAATCGTTACAGCATAGTGGTCTTCTTCATCATGAAATGAAACGATTTCCCCGCGATTTAATCCTTCAACCAATACTCTTATCGTACCGTTTGGCAGTTTAAGCATTTGTTTAACTTTCGTTAACGTTCCAATCGTGTATAAATCCTCCTCAGAAGGGTCATCAATCGAAACTTCCTTTTGAGTGGTTAAGAATATTAAATGGTCATCTACCATTGCTTTTTCAAGTGCTTGTACTGATCGTTCCCGTCCTACATCTAAATGAAGGACCATAGTCGGATAGACGAGCAATCCTCGAAGCGGCAGGAGGGGGACGATCAATTCGTTCTTTTTCGTCAAAATACTGCACCTCCACATGCAAATCATTTTTTTACTGTAAAATCAGAATGGTCTTTGTACAATTCTATCCTATTTATTTTTAAGTGTCTATTTTTAGAGAAGGTGTATGAAACCTCATTTTCAGCATGACTTTATTTTCCCCAAACATAAAGAATTCTTTCTCTGTTCCTGTTAGAATTCTCACATGAAATAATATGCAATAAAAAACTTCGGTTTGCCTATTGAACCACAAACCGAAGTTTTTCGTTAGATACTTTCTTTTTTTGATAGTTCAATCGATGCAGGGATTGCATCCATTTTCTGATAGTCATTTACTAGGGCAATCTCAAATACTTCGTGTAGATGGGTAACGGGAATAATATTGATCCCGTCAATTTCTTTAAGGATTGTCTGCATGTTTTCTTCTGGGATGATCACCGTTTTTACTCCTGCTTTTTTCGCAGCCTTCACCTTTGGATAGACACCGCCAATCGGCTTTACATTTCCATGAATGCTTATTTCTCCTGTCATTGCCACGGTGTTATCGATTGGAATTTTATAAATAGCGGAATAAATCCCCGTCGCCATTGCGATTCCGGCGGATGGTCCATCAATGGGAACACCACCTGGGAAATTCACATGGATATCATAGTCATTTGCTGGTACACCCATTGATCGTAAAACAGTAATCACGTTTTCAATCGAACCGCGAGCCATACTCTTCCGACGAATCGATTTCCCTTGTCCGCCAATACTTTCTTCATCTACGATTCCAGTAATATTGATCGATCCTTTATCTTTTGCTGGGATCACAGTCACTTCTATTTCTAGTAATGCACCTGAATTCGGACCATAGACTGCCAGTCCATTGATAAGTCCGACATGAGAAATATCATTAATCCTTCTTTCCATTCTTGGTGACATTTGACTAGCATGAATGACCCACTCAATATCTTCATCCTTGATAAAATTACGGTCTTCCGTAATCGCTAATCCTGCCGCGATTTGAATCAAATTCACCGTTTCACGGCCATTTCTTGCATAGTTTGCGATGGTATTCACACCAAGTTCGCTTATTTGAAGGTTAACTTTTTTCGCGGCATTATTGGCAATTTCCACAATTTCTTCCTGATTTAAGTCCCTAAAGAATACCTCCATACAGCGCGATCGAATCGCAGGCGGGATTTCACTCGGCGTTCTTGTTGTCGCGCCGATTAAACGGAAATCAGCTGGAAGTCCATTTTTAAAAATATCATGGATATGCGTTGGGATTTGGTTATTTTCTTCGTGGTAATACGCACTTTCCAGGAAGACCTTGCGATCCTCTAATACTTTTAACAGCTTATTCATTTGAATCGGATGTAATTCTCCGATTTCATCGATAAACAAGACACCGCCATGGGCGTTGGTAACTGCCCCTTGCTTCGGCTGTGGAATTCCTGCTTGTCCCATGGCTCCAGCACCTTGATAGATTGGGTCATGAACGGAACCAATTAAGGGGTCGGCTATACCTCTTTCATCAAATCGTGCCGTTGTTGCGTCTAGTTCGATAAACACAGATTCAGGTTTAAATGGTGATTTACGATTTTTTTTCGCTTCTTCTAATACGAGGCGTGCAGCTGCTGTTTTTCCAATTCCTGGCGGTCCATAAATGATCACATGCTGCGGGTTTGGTCCACATAGTGCTGCTTTTAATGATTTGATTCCATCTTCTTGGCCGACAATGTCTTGAAAGCTTGTAGGCCGAACTTTTTCAGCTAATGGTTCTGTAAGTGAAATGGATCTCATTTTGCGAAGCTGCTCCATTTCCTTCCGGGATTCCCGATCAATGGATACTTTTTGTGTCCGCTGATTCCTCAGCAAATTCCAAAAATACAGCCCAATGATGATTCCGAAAAATAGCTGTATAAATAAGGCAATCCCCGTCCAACTCATACATTTCCCTCCTGCATTTCAACTTATTACTAAATATATATTAATAAGTATTTCCTGCAGGCGGGTGGAATAAACCACAAATTGTAAGAAACTGTTCGGAGAGACGATATAACTAGAAAAGACCCGGCCTAAGCCGAGTCTTCGATAATTTTATGCAGATTTTTCTTCAGCAACAACAGTTCCATCTTCTAAAAGAAGTTTTGGAACACTATTGTTAATGACCGTTTCTTTAGTAATGACACACTTTGTAATGTCATCACGTGAAGGAAGGTCAAACATAACATCGAGCATAATTCCTTCAATAATCGAACGTAAACCACGGGCGCCGGTTTTGCGTTCAATTGCCTTTTTGGCAATTTCAGTCAATGCGCCTTCTTCAAATTGAAGTTCAACCTCGTCGATTTCAAGCATTTTTTGATATTGTTTAACAAGCGCATTTTTTGGTTTAGTTAAAATTTCAATTAATGCTGCTTCGTCTAATTGCTCAAGACTTGCGATTACAGGAAGACGCCCAATAAATTCAGGAATTAATCCAAAACGTAATAAGTCTTCAGGTAATACTTTTGAAAGAAGTTCTTTCTGTCCCACTTCCTGCTGCTTAATATCTGAACCAAAACCAATTACTTTTTGGCCTAAACGACGCTTAATAATCGGTTCAATCCCGTCAAATGCTCCGCCGCAGATAAATAGAATATTCGTTGTATCGATTTGGATAAATTCTTGATGCGGGTGTTTTCTTCCCCCTTGTGGTGGAACACTTGCAACCGTACCTTCAAGAATTTTTAATAATGCTTGTTGAACACCTTCACCAGAAACATCCCTTGTAATCGAAGGATTTTCGGATTTACGTGCGATCTTATCAATTTCATCAATATAAATAATTCCTTTTTCTGCTTTTTCAACATCATAATCAGCAGATTGAATTAATTTTAATAAAATGTTTTCAACATCTTCCCCAACATATCCAGCTTCGGTAAGGGAAGTTGCATCCGCAATCGCAAAAGGTACATTCAGAATACGTGCCAGTGTTTGGGCTAGTAAAGTTTTACCGCTTCCTGTTGGTCCAATCATACAAATATTACTCTTTGCAAGCTCAACATCATCTATTTTGCTATTAGAATTGATGCGCTTATAGTGATTGTAAACTGCAACAGAAAGAGACTTCTTTGCTTGATCTTGACCAATAACATATTCATCAAGAATTTCACAAATTTCTTTTGGCTTTGGTACATCTTTAAATTCTACTTCTTCTTCTGTTCCAAGTTCTTCCTCAACGATTTCGGTGCAAAGTTCAATACATTCGTCACATATGTAAACTCCTGGCCCGGCAACCAGTTTACGAACTTGGTCCTGCGTTTTACCACAGAAGGAACACTTTAATTGTCCTTTTTCATCATTAAATTTAAACAATCCTTTCACCCCTTAAAACGTGTTAAAATCCTAGTGGTTCTTGCGAATCACACAACCAAAATTCGAGTCTTTTTCTAATAATTGAATAGTATGTATGAAGCATTGTAACACATAAAGCCAATGGACTGGAAATAAAAAGCTTAGGGTAAATATGTTTTTCAGAACTCTCATTTTGTAAAGTGTGATTCATTTTAAAAACTTATGTACTCATTAATCTTAACCAATATGAGGAAAATAAATCTCAAACCTGTCTGGAAATTATTTATTGTTTATTCGCTATGTCTAACTTGTTTTCCTGCCCATTGTTAAAAATGTTCCCACTTCTTATTATAATATGTAATTGAAAAATGTATAAAACAAGGCACGATTCAAATCGTGCCTTGCAATATTTTAAACATTACTTCTTGTTTTCAACAATAAAGTCAACTGCTTTTTTAAGTTTAAGGTCTGATTTGATACCTTCAAGTCCGCCTAATGCTTGTTTAATGCTATCAACGGTCATGTTGTACATTCCAGCCATATTCTCAAGTTCTGCATCAACTTCTTCGTCAGTTACTTCAAGGTTTTCAGCCTTAGCAATCGCTTCTAATGTTAAGTTCGTACGAACGCGAATTACAGCTTCTTCTTTCATTTGCTCACGTAAAGCATTTTCGTCTTGACCTGAGAATTGGAAGTAAAGTTCAAGGTTCATACCTTGCATTTGTAAGCGTTGTTCGAATTCTTGAAGCATACGATTTACTTCGCTGTTGACCATTACATCTGGAATTTCCACTTCTGCATTTGCAGCAGCTTTTTCAACAACTGTATCACGTAAATGATGCTCAGCTTCGTGCTTTTTGCTGTTTTCTAAACGAGTTTTGATTTTCTCTTTAAGTGCGTCTAATGTTTCAACTTCATCATCCACATCTTTAGCAAACTCGTCATCTAATGCAGGAAGTTCTTTACCTTTAATCTCATGAATCGTTACTTTGAATACTGCAGGTTTACCAGCAAGCTCAGCTGCATGATATTCTTCAGGGAATGTTACTTCCACGTCTTTAGATTCGCCAGTAGCTAAACCTACTAATTGCTCTTCAAAGCCAGGGATGAAAGATCCTGAACCAATTTCAAGTGAATGGTTTTCAGCTTTTCCACCTTCGAACGCTTCGCCATCAACGAATCCTTCGAAATCTAGAACTACAGTATCACCATTTTCAATTGTGCCTTCTTCTTTAACTACAAGCTCAGCTTGACGCTCTTGAAGAGTTTTTAGTTCGTTAGCAACGTCTTCGTCAGTAACGTTTGTATCGAGTGCTTCTACTTCTAAGCCTTTGTATTCGCCTAATGTTACTTCAGGCTTTACTTGAACAGTAGCTTTGAAGATAAGTTCTTTGCCTTTTTCCATTTGCTCGATGTCGATATCTGGACGGTCGATTGGCTCGATGCCTGTTTCGTCAATTGCACTTCCGTATGCTTCTGGAAGAAGAATATCTAATGCATCTTGATAAAGTGATTCTACACCAAAACGCTTTTCAAACATTTGACGAGGCATTTTTCCTTTACGGAAGCCTGGAACATTTACTTGCTTAACAACTTTGTTAAAAGCCGCAGTTAGTCCTTCATTTACTTTTTCCGCACTTACTTCAACCGTAAGAACGCCACGGTTACCTTCTAATTTTTCCCATTTTGTTGACATACATTTTCCCTCCAACAATCTATTCTCATATCATTCGTAACGAATTTGAGTTTGGAAATAACTTGTCCATCAAGCTATTATCCTTCTTTTAAATGTGTTTTTTACACAATGCAACCACTACATTATAACATAGGTTTGTTTTCTTTCAACAGCGAAGCCTATATATTAGGATAAGAAATTTTCTCAATTACCTCAATCATCGCGATAGCTTCTTCTATTTCCTCCACTTGAACTTCATATTCTCCGGACAAGTAATGTAGCTCTGTGTCCATGCCAAGGTAATATTCGGCCAAGTGGTGAAAAGCTGCAGCCCAAGCAGCAGTGCTTTTCGGCTGCAATTCGAGAGGATAGCTTATAAAAAAATTTCGCTCTGCCATTCTGAAGCTGTTTTCAAAAAGAACGGGATTTTCACTTTCCAATCGAGCCTCTAATAAGGCCTTTACCTCTTTCAATCTTGGTTCTTCCCTAACTTCTGGAAGATGTGTTGGAATAACTTTTTTCTCCATCTCAAATTTCATGACAGATAATTCTCTATCAATTTCCTGTTCTTTTAAAAGAGATAACAGGATTGTTTTAAGGAATGGATGACCTGCTTCTGCTGCTAAATATTCGGCAATCTCAGGGAGATAGGGGCGAATGTTTTTCTCAGCCAAGCTCGAAACGAGGAGCATTTGTTCGTTTAGATTATCAATCGAAAAAAGGTTTAATTCATAAACGTTTGTTTTCTCAGGGGTGATGTCATATGTATTTGATTCTGTGTCTGGATCTGGGTCTGGTTGACGGTTTTCTGCCATTCTCCGGCTGAATTGCAGGATGGTTAAAAAGTGGTCATATTTTTCAGGCGGAATCTCTTTTTCTTCTAATAAGACTTCAATTGTTGCTACAATTTCCTGGTATTCATGAAGCTGGATCAGGACCGTCAAATAGAGATCGACCATTTGCAAATAGTCCCCAATTCCTTTATGAAGCATTTCTTTGGCAAGTGCTTTTGCTTTTTGAAAAGAAGATGCTTCAAAATAAGCCAGAACCAAACCAATCAAGATTTCGTCATTGTCAGGATCATGTTCTCTGGCTTCTTCCAAAAGGTTTATCGCTTCGTTGAATTTTTTCTTTTCAAGGTTTTCCAGACCTTTGTCAGTTAATCTTTTTTCAAGTCCGGGAAAAAAGATCACATTATCTATTCTTTTCACAGGTTCCCGTTTTTTCATAAAATCCGTCCTTATGATAGTCTTGGAAAATAGTTTAGCATAAATAGAGGGCAAAAAAAAACTCACCAGCAATGGTGACTGATTTCTATTCGTTGAATTTGAATATACGTGACCTTAAACTTGGTCTCATCACCCTTACGGTTACATAGATCCCCTTTATGTGACCGGAATCTAAGTCCCATCACCTTTACAGTCACATAGAGCTCCTTTAAGTGACCGTAAACATAGCTGCAACACTTTACGGTCATATAGAACTATAAATTTGTTTTAACAACTAATAAACAGAAAAAAACTCACTTATAAAAGTGAGTTTTTTTCTACTATGTAGTATAGCGTCCCAGGAGAGATTCGAACTCCCGACCCACGCCTTAGAAGGGCGTTGCTCTATCCAGCTGAGCTACTGGGACATATAAGTTGTTTAAGACAAGATTTATTATATTACCGTAATAACAAAAAGTCAACAGACTTTCTATTATTTTTTTAAAAAAATAAAAGGGAGAGGAAATCTCCCTCTCATTTATCGAAGGGCAAATTCACGGGCAAGCTCTGGAATTTCCCGTCCATCCGCTTCAAACACTGACATCTTAACTTTCTCATCCTGCAAATCAAGAATAACATAGGTTTTTTCTAAGCGTTCCCTTGGCAAACGAATGCTACCTGGATTTAAAAATAAGGTACCATCTATCACTTCCGCACCAAGGACATGCGAGTGGCCAAAACAGACGATATCGGCGTTTACTTCCTGTGCTTTATATTTAATATTCATCAAAGAAGATTTTACTGAATAAAGATGCCCATGAGTAACGAAGAATTTCTTCCCCGCCGCCTCGACTATTGTCTCTAACGGATATCCGCTGCCGAAATCACAATTTCCCCTTACCGTTATATAACCAGATATCGCTTGATCATCAGGCATCAATTCCGAATCGCCACAATGGATCATTAAATCAACATCTTCAGAATGCCTTTCTCTTAAAACATTGAGTTCTTTCGTCAACCCATGGCTATCACTAACCACTAAAACCTTGCTCATTACTTCTCCGCTCTTTCTAAAATAGAATCCAAGACCACATCGAGCTTCTTCAACGCATTCGCACGATGGCTGATTTTATTTTTTTCATCTGATGATAATTCGGCCATGGCTAGACCTTTCTCAGGCACATAAAAAACAGGATCATAGCCAAATCCATTGGTACCTCTTTGTTCTTCAAGAATACGACCTTCACAGGTGCCTGACACCGTTATGGTTTCTTGACCTGGAACGGCGACAGCTAAAGCACAGTAAAATCGTGCGGAACGCTTTTCCTGTGGAAGTCCTTTTAATTCTGACATGACTTTATCTGTATTGTTCTGGTCATTTTTTTGTTCCCCAGCATAGCGTGCTGAATAGATTCCTGGTCTTCCTTCAAGCGCGTCCACCATTAAGCCAGAATCGTCGCCAATCACCATTTTACCAAGTGCTTGGGAGACAGCTTCCGCCTTCAAGATCGCATTTTCTTCAAAGGTTGAGCCCGTTTCGTCTACGTCCGGGATTTCAGGAAAATCAAGCAAGGTTCGGACTTCGATCCCTCTTGATGCAAAGATATGCTCAAATTCCCTCGCCTTTCCAGGATTTTTCGTCGCAATAATAACTTCTTTCACTCACAATCGCCCCTTATTTTTGTCTTCGTGATTCGATTTTTCGGGTAATCTCTTCACCTAGAACCTCTTTTTGTCGTTCAAATAGGTCCGTAAGCCCAGTTTGAGCAGCACTAAGCAGACCTTGAAGCTGCTCGTAGGAGAATGTTGATTCCTCGCCCGTTCCCTGCAGTTCAACAAATTCGCCAGTTCCAGTCATGACCACATTCATATCGACCTGTGCCTTAGAATCTTCGGCATAATTTAAGTCAAGAACAGTTTGGTTATTTTGTAAAATCCCCACACTTGTTGCCGCTAAATAATCCGTAATTGGAAACCTTGCAAACGACTTTTTCTCTGCTAAAGAATTTAAAGCGAGGGTCATCGCCACAAATGCACCGGTGATCGAGGCTGTGCGTGTCCCGCCATCCGCTTGGATCACGTCACAATCGATCCAAACGGTTTTTTCACCTAACGCCCCTAAATCGACAACTGCTCTAAGGGCACGCCCGATTAATCGTTGAATTTCCATTGTCCGGCCAGAGACCTTCCCTTTTGATGATTCGCGTATGTTTCTTGTTTCTGTCGCCCTTGGCAGCATCGAATACTCGGCAGTAATCCAGCCTTTGCCTTCCCCTCTCATAAAATGAGGAACTCTCTCTTCAATACTTGCAGCACAAATTACTTTCGTATTACCAACAGAAATTAGGACAGAACCTTCAGGGTGCATTAAATAATTTGGTTCAATATGTATGGGCCTTAGTTGGAGCGGCTCTCTTCCATCAAAACGCACAAATACTACCTCCTTCAACTTTGAAAAGCATTTTTAAATTGGTACATGAATTTTACTTATACCAAATAAAGAAGAGGCGGGCTTAAAGCCAACCTCTTTCTTGGTCACTATATAGTATAACAAATATTTTTTTTTAAAAACTACCTGTATTGACTTTTTCTGGTCGAGTTACTGGTTCAGTTAATTTTTTGCCACTGTCATTTTTGATGTCTGCCTTGCCATTTACTTGAACAGCTACTTTTTCAACACCCTCTTGTTCCGTTAAGGAAAGCACGAGTGCATCTAGTAAATTTTGTGATATTTCCTTTTCTTCAAAGCTTCCAAAAATATTCTCATTAAAGTTCAAGGTTACTTGTCCGTCCTCGTACTTTGGCGCCTCTAGGAGTTTAACATCTGACATAAATTCAGATACCAGTGGTGATTTCTCACTAGGTCCTTTTATTAATTCATTGACGACAGCTACATAGGGATCTTTCTCAGTGTTGCTAACCCGGCGCGTCACAGGTACATAATAGTAGGAACCTTCTTCACCACCAATAAAATAGACAGTTACTGGTTTGGTATTGGTGATATCAGTTACATCCGCTGTATCATAGTTGATACCGGTGGCTCTTGAGAGGTTTTCACTTATTGGTGTTCCATTAACAGGCATTTCCGTTAAATCATGACCGTTCATTTTTAGCTTAACGGTTTTAACATTATCAAACTGAGTCAGCGTCCAAGTGACCGATTGGAGGATCTTCATCTCATCTTCAGCTTGGTAATTCTTAAACTCTTTTGAAAAATTAACCGTGGCGACGCCATCTTTATCAATATTCACAGACAGATCCGTATCCTCTGGGAGGACTGCTCGAAAATCATTTGGTAGTTGATCTGTAACAGGTCCATTCGCCACTAAATATTCAAGGGCCTGTTTAGCAACTGATGTTGTTTTCGGTAGGTCCAATGTTTGCGGTACAACATAGCCATCTTTATCAACCAGATAAAGCTCCGTTTTGACTGTGTTTTCTTGCTTAGCCGTTTCTTTAGCCGTCGGTTCCTTACTGGTTGTTTTATCTGCAATCGTCGTACTCTTTGGTGGATCAATTTTCTTTTGTGTTTCCGACCCTAATAATCCACAACCTGACAGTAGAACTGTTGAAGTAAGCACAGTCGACATAAGGATCTTTGCTTTATTTTTAGACATAACTATTTCCCCCTAAGACAGTTTGTACTAACATGTATACGAGCCTAGAGAGAAATTAGACCGACTTACACAAGAAAAATAGAACAATATTTTAAAAAATAAAATAAATTGTAAAAATGGTAAAATGGTGTCAGGCACCACTCGCGCACAAATGTCCACGAGTGGTGGACATCATCGTTTATTCAGCAAAAAAAAAAACGAGCCTCTATTTAAAGAAGGCTCGACTTATAACTTGATCTTTTGCACATTGTTAATTGGATTCCCCAGCCATTGTGAGGCGATTTTCGAAAATATCCGCCTTGAACCGGTTGTGTAAAATTCATGCTCTGGTTCTTCTTCACACGAATCAAGTAACCCATTATATTGGAGGATTGCACTTATTTCCCGAGCGGTTTCATCACCAGAGCTAATTACGCTTACAGACTCACCCATGACATTTTTTATGACGGGCTCAAGCAACGGGTAATGGGTGCAGCCTAAAATAAGGGTATCCAGGTTCTGATTCTGCATCGTCCTTAAGGCATCGTCGACAATTCTTTCCGCAATCGGCCCACCAAATTCATCACTCTCTACAAGAGGGACAAATTTTGGACAAGCATGTGCTTTGACAAAAAGCCGGCTATTTAATGATTTCAAGGCTCTTTCATAAGCACCACTTTTTACTGTACCCTCTGTGCCGATAATTCCGACACGGTAGTTTTTTGTCTTTTTGATTGCCGCCCGTGCTCCAGGATTAATTACCCCTAAGACCGGGATGGACAATTCCTTACGAATCTCGTCTAGTGCCGCAGCTGTTGCCGTATTACAGGCAATAACGAGCATCTTAATCTTCTTTTCTAATAAAAAAGAGGTCATTTCCCAAGTGAACCTCTTTACTTCCTTTGTTGTTCTCGGACCATATGGGCAACGTGCGGTATCCCCCAAATAGATGATTTTCTCATTTGGAAGCTGTCTGATTACCTCTTTGGCAACAGTTAATCCGCCAACGCCGGAATCAATAACACCAATTGCTTGTTTCAAACTTATCGCCTCTTTTAACGCATTTCCTGATGCAATTTCGTTAAGCTTTTTTGAAGAAGTTGAATTTCTTCAGATGAGAAATTGACCAACACTTCTTCTAAATAGACTTTACGCTTTTTAATCACTTCATCAATGATTCGCTTGCCCTCTTCAAGTAGATGAATTCTGACAACACGACGATCGTTTGGATTTTTTACCCGCTCTACAAGTAAATTTTTCTCCATTCGATCAACAAGATCTGTCGTCGTACTGCATGCCAAATACATCTTATTAGAGAGCTCCCCGATTGTCATATCACCATCTTCAAAGAGCCACTGCAATGCAATGAATTGCGGTGGAGTAATCGTATAATTACTTAGCATTTCTCTTCCTTTTTGCTTGATGATCCCAGAGATGTAGCGTAAATCCTTCTCAATATTGGCAACAATGTCACCATTTGCTTCTTGTGAATTTTCGTGTTTCATCTCATAACACTCCTATATAAAGCTTCTCTTCTCCTCAAGACCATATCTATTTAAACATATTGTTCAAAAATTAAATATCTAAATACTTACCTTATTTTCTACTTTTTTCGCTAAAAATTCAAGTTGAAACTATTAGAAATATTAGTTTGAGACACTTTGGAGTATAATAAAATAGAAATTAGAATAATCAACCAAAGGTGAGAAAAGAATGGAAATTGTAATCAGCAAGACAGCACTAAAGTGGTTTAAAGACGAAGTAGAGTTAAAAACAGGAGATAAGGTGAAGTTTTATCCAAAGGTCTATGGAAACAGTCCTGTGCAAGAAGGTTTCTCGCTCGGTTTCACAGTAGATAACGAGCCAATCGATATGATAACTAAATTCGAATCAGAGGGCATGTGGTTTTATGTTGAAGAAAGGGACTTGTGGTTTTTTAATGGACATGATTTACAGGTCAATTACAACGAAAAAACAGATGAATTAGAATATAGTTATACCAAGTCACCGGAATAATAGAATACTCAACAAAAATAGGAAGGTTGTTCTCAGCCCTCCTATTTTAGTCTTTATTAAAACTCCTGCCTATTTTATTTACCATTTTTTCAAAAAACCCCTCCCCCTCTGTTTTGTCCTTTCAATCTTATCTCCATTAATCGGCAGTATCACTTCGATTAGAGTTCCTTTTTCATCGCTCCAAAAATGAACGGTCCCATGGTGATTTTCAACAATTTGTTTGGAATTCATAATTCCTAATCCAGTGCCGCTCTCTTTTGTTGTAAAAAATGGTTCCCCGACTCGTTTTAATACATGTTGCGTCATTCCACTTCCTGTATCTTTAATTAGCATTTTTACTTGATTAAAATCGTGCTTCTTCAGCTCAATAGTGATCACTCCGCCATTCGGCATCGCTTCAATCGCATTTTTTAAAAAATTTATAAGCACTTGTTTTAATTGATTTTTATCGCCGTTGATGATTAATTTTCCACAATCATTAACAAATTCAATCTGCACATTATTCATAATTGCCTGGGTATCAATCAGCGTTTTCACATCTTCAATCAATGTTTGTAAAAGCACAGGCTCAAACTTTAGATCTTGTGGTTTTGCGAGTATCAATAACTCACTGAGAATGAGTTCTATTCTATCAATTTCCGATTGGATAATATCAAAGTAAGATTTATGGTCATTTAGCTTTGTTTCTATTAATTGAAGAAACCCTTTAATCGCAGTGAGTGGATTTCGTACTTCATGGGCAATCCCTGCTGCCAGTTGGCCAGCTACATTTAATTTCTCAGCATTTAGTAATAGTTCTAGTGTTTTTTTTCGATCAGTTATATCCCTGATAATAACATGCCTTGCTGGTTTATTTTGAAATATCGTGGGAATTCCTTTTACCTCCGCCTCAAACACAGTGCCATCTAACCTGATCAATTTATATTCAAAAAAGTCTGTTGCATCCCCACGCGTAACTATTTCCACCCGTTCTTTAATACGCACATGATAATCAGGATGAATGAGATCGACTATTTTCTTTTGTTGAATTTCTTCTTTGTTTGATGCTCCAAATAACTTTGCACCCGTTTCATTTATAAAAAGAATGTCATCTTCATAGGCAATGATTACGGCGTCAGGTGAATTGTCAACTAAATCCCGATAGGATTCTTCACGTTTTTCTAATTCCTCTTCTATATTCGTTTTAATTGATCCATTATTAGCTGCTTTTATTGAACTGCCCATCTCTATTTATCTATTCCTTCCACCATAAAATAAAAGCCAAGATAGGAGTCATCCCATCTTGGCTTATGTCTAGCTCAATTGAAATTGTCTAGTTCACTTCCGCCTTTATGCAGTTGGTGATAATATTAGTACGATTACACTTTTATCGCGATAAAAATCCCAATCCACAAATACATCATTCACTTTCGTTTGTAGAATCGATTCAAAATTACTGCTACTATGTAATAATCGCTTCTCTAGATTCCGTTTCGCAATCCTTAATATCTCAAAGTTCCCTAAACGAATTAACTCCTTCTCAATTGGCACAAGAATTCCATTTCGAATAACAACCAGCGTTCTTTCATTTAATAAATAGGAAACGACCTCTTCAGGCGTTTTTTCCGCTTGAAGGCTTATTCTATTAATTTCTTGGTGAAGAGATTCTTGACCATGATAATTATAGGTTTTTTCATTGTTAATTTCGATTTCAGTCGAGGTAGAGCCTATACAAACAAATAATCCACTTTTATTGTGTAAACCCCAATCATAATAAAACTCATTAACTTCTATACTTGTCAGAATTTTAATATAGGCTTTAAACTCAGGGATTAATTTTTGCATCAACAAATCTCTTGTTGTTTGGATCATTGCTTCTTGTTGCTGCCCTAACAAAACAGTTTCAGAAGGCGAAATAAAGTTACGTAAATAAACAGTCAGTATCGTGTGATTATAGGAAACATAAACAGATTCGGGACCTTTCCCGAAGTTTTCACGGAGTGTTCTCCCTATATAACCCGCCAGTTCTGTTTGCACTTGTTTGTATTCCAAGAAAAACATCCTTTTATGAGATAAAAGCATTATTTCTTTTATCCTAGGTTTATTTTAAATGTCTATAAATAGATTATCAATTTATTTATGAAAATTTATTCGCAATTTTTGTAACAAATTTACTTTTCATTGACAATTTCGCACCGAATTCGTGATTTGTTATCACACACAATCCGAATAAAATTATTTCCTAGATTAACAATAATCTTAGTGTTACTTTTTAACACGAATCTTCAATGTGGAGGGATATACTTTGAATATTCTCTTTAGCTTATTCTCAACCTTGATTATTATGGGGATTAGAGCAGCATTCTTATTTTGTCAAACTACTTCTCGGCTAAAATTTTGGTTTAGAATGCCTGCTTTCAAGTAAGCATAAAAGTTTTTTTCAAGTATCGCTGATCTGCATTGCAGACAAAAGGGTAAGCATTTCGTTTGCTTACCTTTTTTATGGCTATCTATTCAAAATTAAACCGGCCTCCCCAAGAGGATGCCGGTCATAATTAAAGTTCTAGCTCTCCCATTCGAAGGAGCTCTACAACTGCTTGAGAACGCCCCTTTACACCAAGCTTTTGCATGGCATTTGAAATGTGATTCCGAACCGTTTTTTCGCTTATAAATAATTCACCAGCGATTTCTTTCGTTGTTTTGTCTTGTACTAATAACTCGAATACTTCTCTTTCTCGTTTGGTGAGTAACGGCTTGTGATTATAAACATTCTCCTTCAAGTACTGTAACCCTCCTTGCCTTCGCCAGTATGAACACGGGGTGGGTATATATTTAGTCAACATATCTTATGTGAACAGTTCTAATGTAGTGACTATATTTACAAACAGATGATTCGTTTTTATAAAAAAAAACTCCTAGCGATTAGGAGTTTTTGGGCTTTGCATAAATAATGTATCGTTTTGGGGCATTTCCTATATAACTAAACGGGTAACAGGTTGTTAAGATTAGTTCCTCTTTATTATGTTGGAGCGTAATAATGCTCGTATCATCAGACTTAACAATTTTGGTATCAATTATTTCATAAGTATAGGATCCATACGGCATTTCCATCTTCAGTGAATCGCCAATCTCAAGTTCCCCTAATTTACGAAACACGGTGTCTCGATGTCCGGAAAGAACAATTTGTCCTTGATCACCAGGGTAATAGGCTCCTTTATAATGGCCGACACCTTTTTCGAGATCATCGGGATCGGTTCCTTCGATGATTGCTAACTCTGCTTTGATCTTTGGAATGGCTAAAAGACCGACTGTCTCCCCCATTTCTGGCCGCTTGCTGTTTACATCCCTCTTTTTAGGGGCATCCTCAGGCTGGTCTGCAATTAGTTCCTTAGCCTGCTTGAGTGAAGCATGTGTTTGCTTTTTCACATCTATAAATTGCCAAAGCCCAATACCTACTAAAATTAATCCTGTAAGAATAATTAACAGCGGAAATTTAGATTTCACCTGTATGTACCTTCCTTTTTCAACGAACTAACGTTATTAATAAGAGTATAACAAATCACTACCGAAAGAACCATTGCAATTATTGCCCCTATACGACAAAAAAACCTTCTTTTCGATGATAGAAAAGAAGGTTTTTTCAATTACATTTAAATTAAACGAAAAGTCTTCCGCAATTCTATGCGTTGTCACTTCCAAAGAAGCTTCTGAAGGCTTGAATGGTTGTATCACGGTTTAATGCAGCAATCGAGGTAGTCAACGGAATCCCTTTCGGACAAGATTGAACACAGTTCTGTGAGTTACCACAGTTTGCAAGTCCGCCGTCGCCCATAATCGCTTCAAGTCTTTCTGCCTTATTCATTGCACCAGTTGGATGGGCATTGAAAAGACGAACTTGAGAAAGCGGCTGTGCCCCAATAAAGTTTGATTTGCTGTTTACGTTCGGGCATGCCTCAAGGCAAACACCACATGTCATACATTTTGAAAGCTCATAAGCCCATTGACGTTTTGTCTCAGGCATACGTGGACCTGGGCCCAAATCATAGGTACCATCAATCGGGATCCATGCTTTCACTTTCTTTAAGGCATCAAACATTCTGCTCCGGTCAACCTGCAAGTCACGTACCACTGGGAAAGTTTTCATCGGAGCTAATCGAATCGGCTGCTCCAATTGGTCGACAAGTGCTGAACAGGATTGACGAGGCTTCCCGTTGATGACCATTGAACATGCACCGCAAACTTCTTCAAGACAGTTCATATCCCAAGTAACTGGGGTCGAATCTTGTCCTTTTGTGTTTACAGGGTTTTTACGAATTTCCATTAACGCCGAGATGACATTCATATTCGGACGATAAGGAACCTCAAATTCCTCCTCGTAAGGAGCAGTATTTTCGTTATCCTGACGTGAAATAATAAATTTAACCTTTTTAGCTTCAGACATTCTTCCTACTCCCCCTTAACTTTTTGCGTAATTGCGTTCGCGTGGCTTGATCAATGAAACATCAACATCTTCATAATGGAAAGCCGGTGCTGATGAACTGTCAACAAATTTCGCCATTGTCGTTTTTAAGAATTCCTCATCATTACGTTTAGGGAAGTCAGGCTTATAATGAGCACCACGGCTCTCATTCCGGTTGTATGCACCAATTGTAATAACACGAGCCAATTGCAGCATGTTTTGAAGTTGACGAGTAAAGGCTGCCCCTTGGTTGCTCCATTTGGATGTATCATTAATATTGATGTTTTGGTAACGTTCTAGAAGTTCCTGAATTTTCTCATCTGTCTTTAATAGCCTGTCGTTATGACGAACAACCGTCACATTATCTGTCATCCATTCCCCAAGCTCTTTATGAAGAACATAAGCATTTTCATTTCCATTTAGGGACATAATTGAATTCCACTTATCTTCTTGTTCTTTAACATGTCGGTCAAATACGCTAGAAGAAACTGCATCGGAACTCTTCTCCAAGCCTTTGATATATTTAACTACGTTTGGTCCTACAACCATTCCGCCATAAATGGCTGAAAGCAAGGAATTGGCACCTAAACGGTTCGCACCATGCTGAGAATAATCACATTCACCCGCTGCAAATAGACCAGGGATGCTTGTCATTTGGTCATAATCAACCCAAAGTCCACCCATTGAATAGTGAACAGCAGGGAAGATTTTCATTGGAACTTTACGGGGATCATCACCCATGAATTTTTCATAAATTTCAATAATCCCGCCAAGTTTAATATCTAATTCATGTGGATCCTTATGAGAAAGATCGAGGTATACCATGTTTTCGCCATTGACTCCGAGTTTTTGATTAACACAAACGTCAAAAATTTCGCGAGTGGCGATATCACGTGGTACCAGGTTTCCGTAAGCTGGATATTTCTCCTCTAAGAAATACCATGGTTTCCCATCCTTATATGTCCAGATACGGCCACCCTCACCACGAGCAGATTCACTCATGAGGCGAAGCTTATCGTCACCAGGAATGGCTGTTGGATGGATTTGGATCATTTCACCGTTAGCGTAATAAGCACCTTGCTGATACACAATCGATGCTGCTGAACCTGTATTAATAACTGAGTTTGTAGATTTTCCAAAGATAATACCAGGGCCGCCGGTTGCCATGATGACGGCATCTCCTGAGAATGACTTAATTTCCATTGTTTTTAAATTTTGAGCCACAATTCCACGGCACACACCATCGTCATCAACGACAGAACCTAGGAATTCCCAGCCTTCGTATTTCGTTACCAAACCAGCTACTTCTTCGCGGCGAACCTGTTCGTCTAAAGCATAAAGCAACTGTTGACCAGTCGTAGCGCCTGCAAATGCTGTCCGGTGAAATTGTGTTCCCCCGAAACGGCGGAAGTCCAATAGTCCTTCTGGTGTACGGTTAAACATAACGCCCATACGGTCCATTAAGTGAATAATACCTGGTGCTGCATCACACATCGCCTTTACTGGCGGCTGGTTAGCCAAGAAGTCCCCGCCATAAACGGTGTCATCAAAGTGAATCCATGTCGAATCGCCTTCACCTTTGGTATTTACTGCTCCATTAATACCACCCTGGGCACAAACCGAGTGAGAGCGTTTAACTGGAACAAGAGAAAACAACTCTACAGGTGTTCCTGTTTCTGCAACCTTAATCGTTGCCATTAAGCCAGCTAAACCGCCGCCGACAATAATTACCTTACCTTTACTCATTCGTGACTCACTCCCTTAATCCAAAATCCAATATTATTCCGATCAATCATTAATTGGTTATACAAAAGCTAATAAAGTCGTTACTCCAACATAGGAAAGAGCTAAGAAAATAACGATTGTCACGTATGTAGAAATAACTTGAGAACGTGGAGATACTGTGATGCCCCAGCTAACAAAGAATGACCACAATCCGTTTGCAAAGTGGAAAATTGCTGAAATAATCCCGATGACATAAAACGCAAACATGAACGGTGATGAAAGAATATCTTGCATCATTTGAAAGTTAACTTCATTTCCAAACGCCGCTGCTACTCTTGTTTCCCATACATGCCATGTGATAAAAATAAGTGTAATCACACCAGACACACGTTGAAGCATAAACATCCAATTTCTAAAGAATCCATATTGGCTTGCATTGTTTTTGGCTGTAAAAGCAATATACAGCCCGTAGATTGCATGGAATAAAATTGGTAAATAAATAATTACAGTTTCTAACACATAGCGAAAAGGAAGATTTCCCATAAAATTCGCAGCTTTGTTGAAGGATTCTACCCCAACTGTCGCATAGTGGTTTACAATCAGATGCTGGATGACAAAGATTCCGATTGGAATAACCCCAAGCAACGAATGCAATCTCCGATAAACAAACTCTCGATTACCTGCCATAAATTTACCCTCCTATAATGTTTAAAAAAAATGATGTTCAGTTTCTAGCATTTAAATCCCCTTATATGAAACCTAGCATCAGTGTGACAATAATGTGACATGTCCATTTTACTCCCATCATCTTAGAGCGTCAAGAAAACGGATACACAATTCTATCATAGATATTAAAATTTTTAAAATATATTGAAATTATAATAGATTTGTTAATCTCAATAATAATTTGGATTAATATTAAAAATAAATAGATAATTACAATTAATTACCAGGATATAACGGTTGTTATTTTTACCATATCGGGAATTATAATTATCATAGAAAAAAAGGCAAGATATTGCAAAATAACAAAAAAACTAATGTAAATTGATTCGTTTTATCTAGAAAAACTGTACTGACACCTAACAAAAAGCGTATATAATAGAATGATAGAAAGAGGGGAAGCTTGTGAACGATAGTACAGTTGTTGTTGAGACTATAGATACCGATGAACCAAAATCCATATCTCTTTTCGGGTATGAATTAATCAGAGAAATTCTTTTACCTGAGATTTTAGGAAAAGATACACCTGAAATTTTATATTGGGCCGGAAAAAGCCTCGCACGTAAATTTCCACTAACTGATATTGCTCAGATTATGGAGTTTTTCGCCAAAGCCTCTTGGGGCCACCTTGAAATAATAAAAGAAAATAAAACTGAGATCCAATTTGAACTAATGAGTCCAGTTATTGTCCCGCGTGTGAAATCAAAAGCTGAGCACTTTTTCCAACTCGAAGCCGGCTTCCTTGCCCAACAAATTGAACTACAAAAAGAAGCCAATGCAGAAACCTTTGAACATCCTGTAAAGAAATCAAATAAAGTCCTTTTCACTGTTAAATGGGAAAAGAACTAAACGTGGGAATGGGGTGTCAGGCACCGCTTCGGTGCCTGACACCCTTTTTTTATTTGTTTGCCAGTTCGAAGGCTTCGTGTAAGGCTTCTACTGCTTTTAACATATTTTTTTCTTCTACTACTGCTGATACTTTGATTTCGGATGTGCTGACCATTTTAATTTGGATGTTGTTTGCAGCGAGTACCTCAAACATTTTTGCTGCTACGCCAGGATTAGAAATCATTCCTGAGCCAACAATTGACACCTTCGCTAATTTATTTTCCGCATCAATCTGCTCATAAGCAAGCACCGCTTTATTGTCTTCTAATACCTTTAATGTTTCTAATAAATCATTAGTATGGATAGAGAAAGACAAATTAGCCGTATCGCCCTCTGTAGTACTTTGAATAATAATGTCAACATTCAGGTGATTTTCCGCTAGTGTTGAAAAGATGGTAGATAGACTTGTTAATGAATTCGCCAATCCTAATACTGTTACTTTTGTTATTTCGTCTTCAAATGCGACACCGCGGACTACTAAGTTTTGTTCCATTGCTGCTTCCTCCTCAATAACTGTTCCTTCTACTCTCTCCATGCTCGAGCGAACCTCAAGCCGAACCTGATAGTTTTTAGCAAATTCTACTGCTCTTGGATGGAGCACGCCAGCACCTAAATTAGCTAACTCTAGCATTTCATCGTACGATACAGATAATAATTTACGAGCATTCTTGATATATCTTGGATCCGTGGTGTAAACCCCAGTAACATCGGTATAAATATCGCATTTATCTGCCTTTAAGGCTGCCGCTAATGCCACAGCTGTCGTATCAGAACCACCACGACCGAGCGTCGTAATTGCGCCTTCTTCCGTGATTCCTTGGAATCCTGCCACAATGACAACCTTACCCGTTGCGAGCTCCGTTTCAATTGCAGACGTTTTAATATTCGAAATGCGGGCATTTCCATGGACAGGTTCTGTGATGATTCCTGCCTGCCAGCCTGTAAAAGAAACGGCATCAAGCCCTTGCTGATTTAAGGCCATTGACAATAACGCAATGGTTACCTGTTCTCCTGTTGATAACAGCATGTCCATTTCCCGCTTATTAGGCTGTGCGGAAATTTCTTTTGCTAATCCGACAAGTGTATCCGTTGATTTTCCCATCGCAGAAACAACAACGACTACATTGTTGCCACGGTCTGTCTCTTCTTTTACACAGGATGCTACATTTAGTATTCTTTCTACATTAGCAACGGAGGTTCCCCCGAATTTTTGTACAATAATCCCCATGATTGTTTTCTCCTTCTTTCTAGTAAACACGTGTAAATTTTTCCAAATAAAAAAGCAATGAGAAGAGCCTCTCATTGCTTTAGAACACGAAAAAATATTCTCGCACCTACAATGTAAGATAGCTCTCCAAGACATTCGTCCTGACAATCCGGCATTTATTCAATACAGGACCAGCAAAGAAAGAAATGAGATTTTCTTTACTTCGGCGAACATTCCCTTTCATGATCCGTCTTAGAAGCTCATCCTTCTCAGAACCATTACTCTTGAAGCTCGCACCTCTACCTTCACTTTAATACGTAAAAGTGATAGTAAATTAAATTTTCACTTATTATAGCATGTTCTATTTTTTCTTACAATCACTAGGATTGAAGTTTTTTAATTAATTCTTCGGCTACGTTCATAGGAATTCCGATATTTGTAAATTCCTCCATACTAGCCTCTTTCATTTTTTTCACAGAGCCAAATTGTTTTAGCAATAGCTTTTTCCTTTTCTCACCGATTCCAGGAATATCGTCGAGCAAGGATTGAAAGGCACTTTTTCCACGAAGCTGACGATGAAACGTAATGGCAAAGCGATGGACCTCATCTTGAATTCTTTGCAGTAAATAAAACTCCTGGCTGTTTCGGCCTAATGGAACAATTCCCAAAGGATTGCCGTACAGCAATTGGGAAGTTTTGTGTTTATCATCTTTGACGAGTCCCGATAGTGGAATATCCAATCCTAACTCATTTTCCAAAACATCTCTTACGGCTTCAACATGGCCTTTACCACCATCGATGATGATTAAATCTGGGAGGGGAAGTTCTTCTTTTAAGGCGCGTGAATACCTTCTTCTTGTCACTTCTCGCATGGATTCATAATCATCAGGTCCTTGAACGGTTTTAATCTTATATTTCCTGTATTCCCGATGATTTGCCTTTCCATCAATGAAAACGACCATGGCTGATACTGGGTCTGTCCCTTGGATGTTGGAGTTATCGAATGCTTCAATCCGGTGCGGCGTATAAATTCCCAGTAATTCACCCAAGTTCTCGACAGCCTTAATGGTGCGGTCTTCATCCTTCTCGATCAAGGAAAACTTTTCATTTAAGGCTATTTTTGCATTTTTGATCGCCAATTGGACAATATCCTTTTTCTGCCCCCGTTGTGGCTGGAGCACTTTTACTTCAAGTAGTTGTTCCGCCAGACTCAAATCGACTTCATCTTGAATCAGAATTTCCTTCGGCTTGAAGTGATTAGCTTTCGAATAAAATTGTCCGAGGAAAGTTAGTATTTCTTCCTCTGGTTCATTATAGAAGGGGAACATGGAGACGTCCCGCTCAATTAGTTTCCCTTGGCGGACAAAAAAGACTTGCACACACATCCAGCCTTTATCGACTGCATAACCAAATACATCACGATCCGTAAAATCGTTCATGGTAATTTTCTGTTTTTCCATGATCGTTTCGATATGGATGATTTTATCACGGAACTCTTTCGCTCGTTCGAAGTCTAACTCTTCAGCAGCAGCTGACATTTTTTCCTGAAGCTCTTTTTTTATTTCCTTATAACCACCATTCAAAAAGCGGGTAATTTCATCCGTCATTTGTTTATACTGTTGTTCCTGAATTTCATTGACACATGGTGCCAGGCACTGCCCTAAATGGTAGTACAAGCAGACCCGGTCAGGCAGGGTTGAGCATTTTCGCAGCGGATATATTCGGTCAAGAAGCTTTTTGGTTTCATTGGCAGCCGTCGCATTTGGGTACGGACCAAAGTATTTACCTTTGTCCTTTTTTACTTTTCTTGTAATGATGAGTTTCGGATGCTTTTCAGCTGTCAGCTTAATGAATGGATAGGTTTTATCATCCTTCAGCATGATATTGTATTTCGGATCGTATTTTTTAATTAGGTTGAGTTCAAGTAGAAGTGCTTCAATATTTGAAGAGGTTACAATATATTCAAAGTCCTCAATCTCATTGACTAGTCTAAGCGTCTTTCCATCGTGTGACCCAGTGAAATAAGAACGTACACGATTCTTTAATACTTTTGCCTTCCCCACATAAATAATCGTACCCTGACGGTCTTTCATTAAGTAGCAGCCCGGTTGATCCGGCAACAGCGTCAGTTTTTGCTTGATTATTTCATTCATTCCGGCCACTCCACTCTCGTCTATATATATAGTGTCTGTTAAAATTTTAAAGGAAAAGGCTCATAAATGAAAGTGGTAGTCATTTGCAAAAAAGAAAAACCTTAGCTGGATTGGCTCCGACTAAGGTTTTGTCTTTCTATACTTACACGTGTTTTTCTAAAACACTTGCTAATGCATCTTTTGGTTGGAAGCCGACTACTTTGTCTACCACTTCGCCATTTTTCATTACTAATAATGTTGGAATGCTCATAACACCGAAATTTGCTGCAGTTTGCGGGTTATCATCCACATCAAGTTTAGTGATTTTAACTTTTTCGCCCATTTCTAAGTCAAGTTCTTCAAGAACTGGAGCTATCATTTTACAAGGTCCGCACCATGGTGCCCAAAAATCTACGAGAACAAGGCCTGAACCTGTTTCAGCAGAAAAGTTTTGATCTGTTAAGTGTGAAATTGTCATTTATATTGCCCTCCTAATGATTACTGAATTACTTACCGAAAGTATAACATCGTTTGGAAAATCAAGCTAATAAATTGCTTCATCGATCATTTTCCCCTGATTCACTTCAAATTATCCCTAAAAAAAGCGAGCGGAACCACTTCCGCTCGCCTTAATATTGTCTAGCTACAGCGCCTAGGGGCTCGGGGTCATAAGCCAATCCGTCAAGAAGGTTAAAGTGCAACCTTCTCGCCGGCTCGTCTTATGCCTGTCGCCCCTGGACAAGGCGCTTCCGCTTTTCTTATTATGAGTGTACCTTTAATTTTTTAAACTCTTCAGTTAGTAATGGAACCACTTCAAACAAGTCGCCTACGATTCCGTAATCAGCTACTTTGAAGATATTAGCCTCTGGATCTTTGTTAATGGCCACAATTACTTTTGAGTTAGACATACCGGCTAAGTGCTGAATTGCTCCAGAAATACCGCAGGCAATGTAAAGGTCTGGTGTGACTACCTTACCAGTTTGACCAATTTGTAAAGAGTAATCGCAATAGTCGGCATCACAGGCACCACGTGAAGCGCCTACCGCTCCGCCAAGGACATTCGCAAGTTCTTTAAGCGGTTCAAAACCATCCGCACTCTTAACACCGCGTCCTCCTGAGATAACCACTTTTGCTTCACTTAGGTCTACACCTTCGCTTGCTTTTCTAACGACTTCTTTAATAATGGCACGTAAGTCTTTGATGTCTACAGAAAGGGTAGAAACCTCGCCGCTTCTGCTTTCATCTTTTTCCAATGGCGCAATATTATTTGGACGGACCGTTGCAAAAATTAAGCCATCCGTTATAATTTTCTTTTCAAATGCTTTCCCAGAATAGATGGGTCTTGTGAACACGACATTTCCACCTGCAACCTCAACAGCAGTCGCATCTGATATTAAACCTGATGCTAATTTTCCAGCAATTCTTGGAGATAGGTCTTTGCCAAGTGAGGTATGACCTAACACTAACCCTTCTGGTTTTTCTTGGTCAAGCACTGCTAAAAGCGCCTGAGCGTATCCATCTGAAGTATATAGATTTAATTTTTCATCTTCAACAACTACTACGCGGTCGGCTCCGTTGTGGATCAACTCCACACCTAAAGCGCTTACAGAAGTACCTACTAAAATACCAACCACTTCTCCGCCCTCAGCAACCGTTTTTGCTGCTGCAATCGCTTCGAAAGATACATTACGTAATGAACCGTCACGCACTTCTCCTAATACTAAAACTTTTCTTGACATTCCATATACCTCCTGAAAACATATTTGTTAAAAATCGATTAAATTACTTTTGCTTCGGTATGAAGAAGATGAACAAGTTCTTTTACTTGATCATTCAAATCACCGGCTAAAACTCTGCCAGCTTCTTTTTTAGGCGGCAAATAAATTTCGATTGTTTTTGTTTTTGCTTCCACATCGTCTTCTTCCAGATCAAGGTCGTCTAATTCTAATTCCTCAAGCGGCTTCTTCTTTGCCTTCATGATCCCAGGTAATGAAGGATAGCGCGGCTCATTTAGACCTTGTTGTGCAGTTACTAATAGAGGAAGGCTCGTTTCAATAACTTCGGAATCGCCTTCAACATCTCTGGTAACGGTTACATTTTTACCGTCGATTTCTAACTTTGTGATTGTTGTTACGTAAGGGATGTTAAGTAGTTCCGCGACACGTGGTCCGACCTGACCTGTGCCACCATCAATCGCCACATTTCCGCCAATGATTAAATCAGCATCTTTATCCTTTAAATATTCAGCAAGGATTTTTGCTGTGGTAAATTGATCCCCATTCTCCACATCATCTTCTGTATTAATAAGGACCGCTTTGTCAGCGCCCATCGCAAGTGCTGTACGTAATTGCTTTTCAGACTCTTCCGTTCCAACAGTAATGACAGTTACTTCTCCGCCCTTAGCATCGCGAACTTGGATGGCTTCTTCAATCGCATATTCGTCATAAGGATTGATAATAAATTCAGCACCGTCCTCATTGATTTTCCCGCCGCTAATCGTAATTTTTTCTTCAGTATCAAAGGTTCTTTTCAGTAATACATAGATATTCATGGTTTCCCTCCTAATAAGATTTCGAGCATTCGCTCAGTTTGAAAGATTAAGAAAATTTTCTAGAAAAAAGGGCTTCCTTTACAATTATACTACAAAGATAAGTTTATTCACCTTTAAATTGTGGTTCCCTTTTTTCAATAAAAGCTTGAATGCCTTCTTTACCATCGCTAGAGACAAAAACTTGACCAAATAACTCAGATTCTCTTTTCGAACCTTCATAGAACTCTTCTGTTTTTGCATAATTTAATAATTCGATGGCAGCTTTAATAGAGCCTGGACTTTTCTTAGCGATTTTTCCAGCGAGCTTATACGCCTGCTCTAATACTTCCGCCTCTACATAGGCATGATTCGCTAAGCCATATTGTACGGCCTCAACACCTGTAATGGGCTCAGATGTGAACAGCATTTCAGCAGCTCTTGCCACACCTACATATTTCGGCAGACGTTGTGTACCGGCAAATCCGGGAATTAAGCCGAGTTGCAGTTCCGGAAGGCCGAGTTTTGCGGTTTCACTGACAAGGCGAATGTGACAAGCCATGGCAAGTTCAAGACCACCGCCAAGCGCCGCACCATGGATTGCCGCAATAATCGGTTTTGGAAATTTTTCCATCCGGTCAAATAAATCCTGTCCAAACTTACCAAGATTTGAAAAACCTTCAGATGAAGAAACCGTTGTAAATTCTTTAATATCGGCCCCAGCCGAGAAGAACCGCCCTTCCCCGTGAATGACAAGGACTCTAATTTCACTGTTTGGTTCGATTTCATCTAGCACTGTCGACAATTCCCTTAACAGACCTGAAGAAAGGGCATTTGCCGGTGGACGCGCAATCGTGATCGTGGCAATACTGTCTTGATAAGACCATTTTAAGTATTCCAAACTAACTCCCCCTATTTTTATAATTCTACCGGCTTCCGCAGCCATTGATCAAGAGGCGATGGACTGGAGACGCCAGTGCAAGCAAATCATACTTTTCCTCATTCATCACCCACGATGTAACGGTTTCATCGATTGTACCGAATATCATTTGCCGGGCGAGACGAATATCGAGGTCGATTGAAAACTCTCCTGTTTCTTTACCTTCAATAACAATCTTTTCGATTACCTTTAGGTAACCTTTTAGAACATCATTAATTCGGAGTCGCAATTCCTTATTGGATTGCCGTAACTCCAGCTGTGTTACGATCGCCATGTGATGGTCGTCAGAAAGCATACTAAAGTGAGCTTCTATCATCATTAATAATTTCTCTGCCGCCGTCCCTTTTCCTGCTATCATTGTATCTATTTTTTCAATAAAACTTCCCATTTTTTCTTCAAAGAGAGAGATAAGGATGTCTTCCTTGTTTTTAAAATAAAGATAAATGGTTCCATCAGCCACTCTTGCCTGTTTGGCAATTTTTGAAACCTGGGCTTGGTGATAGCCATTTTCTGCGATCACAATCACCGCAGCATCAATAATCTGCATGTATTTTGGTTTATTTTTTTTCAACTATATCCCTCCTTTGAAGAAAATTATGTTAAAGTTTATACTGTTGATCTTAACTAAATAAAAGAAAATATGAATGAATATTCATTCATATTTTCATAATAGTTATTATTCGTATATCTGTCAAGATATACTATATACCTTTTTCATATTCCCAACATAGGGACAGGCTTAAACTGTCAAAAAAAAGAGGAAGCACTTATGCGTGTTTTTGGGTTTCTTCTTCTATTTTTTGTTTCTCTTCTTCCACAAGCATCCTTCTTAATATTTTCCCTACAGCTGTTTTAGGCAATTCTTTTCTAAATTCATATAATCTCGGGGCTTTATATGCAGCAAGATATTTTCTTGAAAATTGGTTCATTTCATCTGCGGTAACCGATGAACCTTCTTTTAAGACAATATATGCTTTTACCGTTTCTCCTCGGTACTGGTCAGGAATACCTGCTACCACTGCTTCAAGAACATCTGGATGTTCATATAATACTTCCTCTATCTCTCTAGGATATATATTGTAACCTCCTGCAATAATCATGTCCTTTTTGCGGTCCACCACATAAAAGTATCCTTGTTCATCTATATAACCAAGGTCACCTGTATACAGCCAACCATCATGCAAGACTTCCTTAGTATCTTCTGGACGATTCCAATAGCCTTTCATGATTTGCGGACCTTTTATGGCAAATTCGCCTATTTCCTTTACTGGGACGGGTTCACCGGTTTCGATCGATACGATCTTTACCTCAGTATCAGGCCAAGGCACACCAATACTTCCCTTCATCCTTGGTACATCCCATAAAAAGTTCGCATGTGTTACAGGAGATGCTTCCGTTAAACCATAACCTTCAACTAGTTTCCCTCCTGTTACGGCCTCAAACTGCTCTTGTACTTCAATTGGCAACGCAGCTGAACCACTTATACAAGAATGAATTGATGATAAATCATATTTTTTTAGATCAGGGTAATTCAATATTCCAATATAAATCGTCGGTGCACCTGGAAACAGAGTCGGGCGCTGTTTTTGAATGGTTTTTAATGTGGTCTCTACATCGAATTTAGGTAATAATATCATTTTATTTGCCTGCATCACTGATAAAATAAGAACCGTTGTCATTCCATAGACGTGGAAAAACGGGATGATCCCGAGAACTGATTCCTCACCTGGCTTGGATTTGTAAAGCCATGCCTGGCACATCTTTGTATTGGCAATTAAATTTTTATGTGTTAACATAACTCCTTTTGGAAATCCTGTCGTCCCTCCTGTATATTGAAGGAGTGCTACATCTTCCTCAGTGTTGAAATCATAATTCCTCACTTTTTGAGGCTTCATTTTTAATATTTCCGAAAGTAAATGCGTGCTTCCTTTGTGTTGAACATTAACGACAATTCCATATTGTTTTTTCTGGATGTAGGGATAAATTAGATTTTTAGGGAATGGTAAGTAGTTCTTGATAGCGGTTACAATTACATGCTGTAATTCTGTTTGCGGCATCACTTTAGATACGCGTGGGTAGAGGATGTCGAGTGTGATGATGGCCTTTGCGCCAGAATCTTTCATCTGGTATTCAAGTTCACGTTCCGTATATAATGGGTTGGTTTGAACAACAATTCCGCCTGCCATTAATATCGCAAAATAACTAATTACAGCCTGAGGAGTGTTTGGAAGCATAATAGCAACCCGGTCCCCTTTGGAAATGCCTAGGTTACCCTGCAGATAGCCAGCAAAATTCATTACTTCTTCATAAAGCTTCATGTAGGTAATTTCTTTTCCCATAAAATGAATGGCCACTTTTTCTGGAAATTTTCGAGCAGAATTCACTAAGTATTGCTGTACTGGCTCTGAGGTGTATTCCAGTGTGGCGGGAATTTCTTTTGGGTACAGGGCCAGCCACGGTTTTGATTCATACATAATATCCCCCTTTTCTATATGGATAATTATAAAAATTCACACTTCTCTTTTATTATAGTACAGTATTATACAATTAACAATGAAGTTGTAAGAAAAGCGGAGGCTTCCGTTTAGCGGTGTAAGAATAAAAAAATCACCGCTGAAATGTCTCAGCGATGATTTTGAGTTACGCAAAAAATAACATATAGATCAAGCCGATTAGCAAAAATAGGCCGCATAATCCAAGAAGTACTTTAGCTAAGGTCTCCACTTTTTTATTCTCCCCTTATGTAATTCCTGCACCGATTACAATCGATAAGCCAATTGAAATAACCATCGAAATAAAACCAACTGCGCGGTTATCCTTTTGGATTTCTTCGTCAATTTTGAATTTTGGCGTTAAAAATTCAAAGATAAAATAACCGACTACTAATAGTATAAAGCCATAGATCCCCCAACCAACCATTGAAAGCAGCGAATTATTCTGCTCAATCGTATAGCGAAAGATATTGGCAACGCCCAAAATTTTCCCTCCGGTTGCCATCGCCACAGCCACATTACCTTTTTTGATTTCTTCCCAATTTTTATATTTGGTTACCATTTCAAAAATAGCTAAAAAGACAACCAAGCATAATATCACGACGCTATAATAAGCAGCTATTTGGATATATTCATTCTCCCAAAACTGGTCCATTGCCAAAACTCCCCGGACATTATTTAAACTCAACGATGGTTACGCCTGATCCGCCTTCGCCGGCTTCCCCAAACCGAATTTTTTTAACTTGACGATGGTTTCTTAAGTATTCCTGAACTCCCTGTCTTAATGCACCAGTCCCTTTCCCGTGGATAATCGAAACACGCGGATAACTGGATAGCAGAGCATCATCAATATATTTTTCCACCTTAAGGAGAGCATCTTCATACCTTTCCCCGCGTAGATCTAACTCCAGTTTAACAAATGAATCCCGACCTTTTACAATCGCCATCGGCTTGGTTTCTACTTGTTTCGGGGTACTCATATATTCGATGTCTTTTTCTTTTACTTTCATTTTGAGAATTCCGATTTGAACCTGCCATTCATTTGAAGAAACTCTGTTAACCAGCGTGCCTTTTTGACCAAAGGTAAGCACTTTCACCTCGTCACCAGGCATATAGGTATGCTTTTTCACTTTATTATTTGCGAGCTTGGCTGATTTTGGTACTTCCGGTGCTGCTCCTTCTAGACGCCGCTTTGCATCAATTAATTCATGCTCCTTAATTTCTGCGTGCTTTTCTGTTCTCATTTTACGCAGGTCGCGGATTACCTTGTCGGCCTCACTTTTCGCCTCTTCCACTATTTCCCCAGCTTTTTCTGCTGCCTTTTCGAGCATAGAGTCTTTTTTCTCGTAAAACTCCATCAGTTGGTTTTGCAGGTCTTGATGAAGCTTTTCAGCAGATTTTAAATAATCGCGGGCTTCCTCCTGCTCTTTTTCTGCCAGCCGTTTACTATCTTCCAAGGATGCAATCATCTTATCGATTTGGTTCGTATCTTCACTCACATGGGAACGTGCAGCCAGAATGACCCGTTCATTTAGGCCCAGCCGTTTCGAGATTTCAAAGGCATTACTCCGGCCTGGGACTCCCAGCAGTAGTTTATATGTTGGGCTTAATGTCTCAACATTAAACTCGACACTGGCATTCAACACACCCTCACGATTATAACCATATGCCTTTAACTCCGGATAGTGGGTCGTAGCAATCACCCTTGCGCCCCGTTTGTGGACCTCATCTAAAATCGAAATAGCCAAGGCCGCGCCTTCCTGTGGATCCGTTCCCGCACCTAGCTCGTCAAATAACACAAGGCTATTAAAATCCACTCTATTTAAGATTTCGACGATATTAACCATATGGGAGGAAAATGTACTTAAGCTTTGTTCAATCGACTGTTCATCTCCAATATCAGCGTACACAGCATCAAAGACGGCAAGCTCTGAACCGTCATAGGCAGGAACCTGCAATCCCGCCTGAGCCATTAAAGTACACAAACCAAGTGTTTTTAACGTGACAGTTTTACCACCCGTATTCGGGCCAGTAATCACAATAGTTGTGAAGTCTTTCCCAAGCATAATATCGTTAGCAACCACTTCATCGATCGGAATGAGCGGGTGCCTTGCCTTATATAAAACAATTCTCCCCTCATTATTCATAATCGGCATCGATGCTTTTATTCGTTTCCCATATCTTGCCTTTGCAAAAATAAAGTCTAAATTAGCCAAGACTTCCACGATCACTTTGAGTTCGGTCTCATGCTCGGCTGCTTCAGCAGATAGTGCTGTTAGAATTCGATCGATTTCAAGCTGTTCCTTGACACGAATATCCTGCAGTTGATTATTTAACTGGACAATGACTTGGGGTTCAATAAAAAGTGTTTGTCCGGATGCACTTTGGTCATGAATAATTCCGCCGTAGTGACCGCGATACTCCTGTTTAACAGGAATAACAAAGCGGTCATTACGAATAGTGACTATGGCGTCGGAAAGCATTTTGCTGGCATTTGATGACCGAATCATACTTTCAAGTTTTTCCCGCACCCGTGACTCATTGGACCTGAGTTGATGCCTTAATGAACGAAGCAGGTCACTTGCGCTGTCTAACACCTCACCGCTTTCATCAATCGCTTGTTTGATCGATTGCTCGAGGTTTGTAAGTGGAATAATCCGCTCTGCTTGTTCAGATAAAATCGGGATTTCTGTTCTTTCGTCAGCGAAATCCTCAATAAATCGTTTCATTTGCCGGCTGGCATGGATGGTGCTAGCAATTTGGACCAGTTCATGCGGACTTAACACACCGCCAATTACGGAACGTTTGATGTGTGCAAGAATATCATGGACACCTGAGAGTGGAACATTTCCTTTTACACGAAACACAGTTGCCGCCTCATCTGTTTCTGCTTGAAGTTTGACCACTTCATCAAAATCAGTGGAGGGGACTAAGTCCTTTATTTTTTTTCTTCCAAGTGACGAAGCAGCATGTTCTAAAAGCTGCTCTTTTACCTTGGTAAATTCTAATACCTTTAAAGCTTTTTCTTGCATGGAGATAACCTCCTTATCCTCGATTATGCAAAAATTCTAGCAGGTCATTTTTATCAAGTGCATTTATTACGGATGATTTTTTGATCCAGCCTTTTTTAGCTGCAGATACACCGATTTCCATATGCTTTAATGTATCCATTTTATGTGCATCGGTATTGATGAGAATATTCACCCCTGCATCCTGTGCTCTTCGTAAATATTCAGCTGCAAGGTCAAGACGGTTTGGATTGGCGTTTAATTCAAGCGCCGTATTGGTTTCTTTGGCGAGTTGGATAAGTAAATCTATATCGACTTCGTACCCTTCGCGGCGGCCAATTTTTCTTCCGGTTGGATGGGCAATTAAATCCACATGAGCATTTGTCAACGCGTTTTTAAGCCGCTCCATAATTTTTTCCTTTGATTGAGTAAAAGCAGAATGTATGGAGGCAATAACGAAATCCATTTCAGCTAGGAATTCATCGTCATAGTCGAGCGTTCCATCTGGAAGAATATCCATCTCCACACCTGCTAGAATAAGAAAATCGTCGTACTTTTCATTTAATTTTTTAATTTCTTCTCTTTGTTTTAAAAGTCTTTCACGAGTTAGACCATTAGCCACCTTTAAATACTGTGAATGGTCAGTAATCGCCATATATTGATATCCTCTAGCCCGGCAAGCCTCAGCCATTTGTTCGATTGAATGGGCACCGTCACTCCAGGTGGAATGCATATGAAGATCACCCTTAATATCTTCGAGCTCAATTAATTCCTCAGTAGCAGAGAACGTTTCTACTTCCCTACCGTCCTCTCTAATTTCCGGAGGAATGAACGGAAGATCAAAATGTTTGAAAAATTCTTCTTCAGATGAGAACGTACGAATTTCTCCCGTCTCCACGTTTTCCACGCCATACTCACTGATTTTTTCACCGCGTTCTTTCGCCAATTGTCGCATCCGGACATTATGTTCTTTTGATCCGGTAAAATGGTGCAAGGTGGTTGTAAATTCTTCCGGCTTAACCAGACGGAAATCAACGGAAATATCATAATCATATCCAAAAACTACCGAAACCTTGGTATCGCCCGCACCAATCACTTCTTTAATATTTGGCAATTCCAATAGATGCCCGCGCACTCGTTCTGGTTCATTAGTGGCGATAATAAAATCAAGGTCTTTGATCGTCTCTCTCATCCGGCGCAAACTTCCGGCACGTGAAAACCGATGAATATCTGGTAATTCGGTTAAGGTTGCTTCAATTTGCTCCGCAATCGGAAGCATATATGCTAACGGCAATCGATCCGGTCTTGAGCCGACATTGGCAATCGCACTTAGGATTTTTTCTTCTGTTTTTTTACCAAAACCAGCAAGCGCTTGTACTTGCCCTGCTTCACAAGCTTCTTTTAAACTGGAAACATCAACGACCTTTAATTCTTTGTATAGTTTAGCAATTTTCTTTCCGCCAAGCCCTGGAAGCTGCAATAACGGGATTAGTCCTGTTGGGACTTCCTCCTTCAACTCCTTTAATACCGAAGAAGTACCATCCTTTATGTATTCATCAATGACAGCGGCCGTGCCTTTACCGATTCCAGATATGGAGGTAAAGTCTTCAATCTCTGTTACGTCGCGTTCGTCGGTTTCCAATGCGTTAGCCGCTTTCCGAAAGGCTGAAACCTTGAAAGGGTTTTCCCCCTTTAACTCCATATAGACCGCTATCGTTTCTAGCAAACGAATGATTTCTTTTTTATTAACTTCCATTTAATTATCCACCTACCTACTATTTAGCATTTTCATTTTATCCTACTTTAAGGCATGAATAGAAAAACTTCTCTGCTACAGAGAAGTTAAAGCAGCTGTATATTCAATCCACATGCTCTTAATTTGCTGTGAAAGGATAGGAGTGTGATTCACAATTGCTTTTGCCATAATCGAATGATCCAAAGCATTTTGTAAAAATTCAATTGGTACCAGGGCTGAAATATATAATAAAATAAAAATAACTAAATATACTTCAATGAAACCAAAAAGGCCTCCTGCCCAAACATTTAACTGCCTAAGTACTGGCAAATGGGCAATAAAGTCTAGCATTGAACCAATAATTTGCAGTAACACCTTTACAGCAAAAAAGATAATAACAAAGGCGATCGCTCGGTAAAAAGCTGCCTCCATATTACTGCTATCAGTTAGAAGTTTTAATGTAGCAATATTTCCAAAGTTTGGATAAGGAATCCATAATGTTAACTTGGGTGCTAACTGTTCGTAGTATGAATTTGCTACTACATATGCAATAATAAAACCTATTAAATGAACAAGCTGCAGAATTAAGCCTCTTTTTAGGCCTACAAAGAATCCAATAATTAAAAAGATGATAATTGCTAAATCCAACATATTTTTTAGTCCTTTTCTTTTAGTAGTTCTGATTGAAGCCGATCTAATTGGTCTTTCATTTTGAGATAATCATTGACTGCATTTACGGCTGTTAAAACGGCGAGTTTACTTGCGTCTAAATTTGGATTCTTAGAACTGATTTCGCGCATTTTATTGTCAACTAATGAAGCCACATGCCTGATGTGGCTTGGACTTTCCGTGCCCATAATAACGTAAGCTTGACCGTGTATATCTACGGTTGTTCTATTTTTTTGATTATTTGACAACGTCCTGCCTCCATTCAGAGAATCCTACTCTATATCATAACATGAACCGTTATCTGTGGAAAAGTTAAAGCATATTTTATATTATTTAGAAATGTGGTGTTTGTAGTATGGGTAATGTTGTATTGAATTTAGAAATGAATAAGATAATGGAAATGAGAAACTTTTACGGGAAAAATTTATTAGATAAAAACATCCCTGGAAGTGTGTTTGCTGCGAAAACGTCTGCCTGCATGATCACAGCTTATAAATCAGGTAAAGTTTTATTTCAGGGAAATGATAGTGAAAAAGAGGCAGGTCGATGGGGCAGTACAAGCGCGTCCTCGAAAAAGCCGAGCTCTTCCCATTCGAAATCTGTTGCGAAGGGTGACCTTCCAACCGGCATCGGTCAAATGTCCGCTATTGGTTCCGATGAAGTCGGTACAGGAGACTTCTTCGGGCCGATTACAGTGGTGGCAGCCTACGTGAAAAAGGAAAATATCCCTTTATTAAAAGAATTAGGTGTGCGCGACTCGAAGGATTTAAACGATGAAAAAATCATTGCGATTGCAAAGGTCATTAAAGATATTATCCCATTTAGTTTGATGACGTTAAAAAATGAGAAATATAATCAAGTCCAGCAGTCAGGCATGTCGCAAGGGAAAATGAAGGCGATTTTACATAATCAAGCGATTTTAAATGTGCTAGACAAAATTTCACCCGAGAAACCTGAAGCGATTCTCATCGACCAATTTGTTCAAGGCAGTACCTATTTTCAGCATTTAAAAAGCCAAAAAGCGATTGCCAAAGAGAATGTTTATTTTAGTACGAAGGCTGAAGGGATTCATTTGGCTGTCGCTGCTGCAAGTATTCTCGCCCGCTATGCCTTTATCCAATATATCGATAAACTTAGCGAGGCGGCCGGCTTTAAGATTCCAAAAGGTGCCGGGGCACAGGTGGATGTAGCAGCAGCAAAGCTGATAATGAGCAAAGGCCGGGACATCCTCCCCTCTTTTGTTAAGCTCCACTTCGCTAATTCCGACAAAGCGATGGCACTTGTTAATAAAAAACGAAATTGACATGTTTTTTGGTGTAGCTACGAATAGAATAAATATATAGAAACGGTGTTTGGAGGGTTTTAGGGTGGCAAATCGATATAATAGAAACGGTGTTTGGAGGGATAGGGATAGTGGTGGCAAATCGACTAAGTGAAGCGGAGATTACCACCGCTGTTGCGGGATTATCAGGCTGGAAACTGGACGGAAAATTCATCGTGAAAAAGTACCGCTTCCGTGAGTTTTTACAAGGCGTGGCGTTCGTGAATGTCATTGCCCAACTCTCAGAAGAAAAAAATCATCACCCATTTATTGCAATCGATTATAAATTAGTGACACTAAGACTAACCTCATGGAATGCGGGAGGATTAACCGATTTGGACATGGTCTTAGCGAAAAACTATGACTCCATTTATGAGAAAATATAATTTAATGCGGAATTTGAAAGAGGTTGCCATTTGGTGCAACCTCTTTTTGTGATTTTTAGTGATTTTTTCTTAAAAAGATGATATTTACTCCTTTTAAAAAGCACAAATTTACTAGCATAATAGGAATTTTTAATTATATCAGCGCAAAATAGAGTTTTATCAGCGATAAATCCGATATATCAGCGATTATAAATTTTTATCAGCGAAATGGAAGTTTACCATGGTAAAGTCTTCGGAAAATAAATGCGTCCCTTTTTTGTTCCCGAAAAATTCAGATTTACAGAAAGCAGTAATCTTTTTGCTGTATCATGTGATTTTATTTGCGCAAACTCCCGAAACTGCTGATTTGTAATTTTCGATTCAAAGAGGAGAAAGTAATCTCTCAGGGCATTAATATGAGCATCTTTTGAAAATTTATCGCATGAAGAGCAGTACCATTTCTTTTTCACTCGAATAAGTGGAACATAATTGCAGTCAGGGTAGCAGACACCGGTTAATAAATCCACTTTTTTAATTCCATACCTATTCAAAATATAGCTTGTCGGTACCTTATTCATTTTTATGAGGAGACGGCTCAGTTTTCGGAGATCTTTCGAATGAAGGAGAGGATTAGTATATTGTTTTTCAAAAAACTGAATTTTATTTATGAAAGCATCTGACTTACATATTCGCGGCTTCACTTTATGAGTGTTTTTCCCGTTGATGACATATGAAGCATATCCATTGCTGATAACTACTAGATAATCAACTGGAACTTTAGGAAATTTATGCTCTGCCATCAGTTTTTCTATATAATCTTTATGCCTTTCTGATTGTGCAATCGGATCAGGGTAACCTTTTTCCTTGTCATTGTTTATTTGGGCAAACTGCTCATTATCTGTATCAAATATTAATTTACCAGTCATATTTTTCACTTCAATAATTAGGGCGAATTCAGGTGTGAGGAGAAGGGTATCAATTTGGCAGTTGTAGTCACCATCAGGAAGATTTAAATCGTGGAGGATCAGGTATTTATCAATGGAAAGGAGACGTAAATAATAATCAAGACTCACCTCACCTTTGTATCCGGCATGCCTCCTCCCCAGCTCCTCTAAAATTTGTTGATACTTTGGGTAATTCAAAGGGAGACGCCGGCATAATGCCTCTAAAATTAGAATTACTAATGGAATTGTCCTTGCTTTTATGATCAAACTTAACACCCCTTTCATTTTACTAAAATAATTCTGATCAAAGAATGAAATCCCTGCCGAATTTTAGCGAAATTTGTTAATAATATTTGTCTATTTATTTTATCAGCGCTAATGATTAATTTATCAGCGAAGTTAGCCAATATATCAGCGATAACGCACCATATATCAGCGATAAATGCTATTTTATCAGCGAAACGAAATTACCGCCTCAGACATACAAAAAAAGCCAGCCCGAAAATCTACACATTCGGGCTGGCTTCTATTGATTTAGCCTCTTAAAACAGCTCCTGCCTTTTCTTTCAAAGCATTAAGCACTTTCTCATGAACCTTTGTTACCTCTTCATCAGTCAACGTACGCACTGGGTCAACATACTTCAAAGAGAACGCGATCGATTTCATGCCCTCTTCCATCTTGTCTCCCTCATATAAATCAAACACGTTAACCTCTTTTAAAAGCGGTGCACCAGTTGTTAAAATAATTTCCTTTAGGGTGCCTGACACCGTTTCTTTGTTTACCACAAGGGCAATGTCTCTTGTGATTGACGGGAAGCGCGGGATGGCTTCGTATTGTAATGCCGGAGTATCAGCTTCAAGTACTGCTTTTAGTGAAAGTTCAAATACATAGGTATCTTTCAAATCCAGGTCTTTTTGAACCGTTGGGTGGACTTGGCCGATAAAGCCGATTTTCTCACCGCTTAGGTGAATTTCCGCTGTACGTCCAGGGTGCATACCATCTATCTGCGCTTGAACAAATTGAACCTGTTCAAATAGACCAAGTTTAGCAAACAACCCTTCTAAAATGCCTTTAACAACGAAGAAGTCAACAGCCTTCTTCTCCCCTTGCCAAGAATGACTGGACCAAAGCCCGGTAACGGCTGCTGCTAAATGTTCTTTTTCTGTTGGAAGCGTGTCTGTGCCATTTGCTAAGAACACCGCACCTGTTTCATATACACCTAAACTATCGTTTTGGCGAGCACTGTTATATTTTAATACTTCCAAAAGCTGTGGCATGATGCTCAAACGAAGAATGCTGCGCTCTTCACTCATTGGCATCGAAAGACGAATCGTATCCCGCTTTTCAAGCGCAAATTGTGCTGCTTTCTCCTCGCTAGTTAGGGAATACGTTACAGCTTGGTACAAGCCGGCACCCTCAAGATATTGACGAACCACACGGCGTTTTTTCTGATACTCAGACAAACCACCTGGTGTAGATGATCCAATCGGCAAGGTTTTTGGAATATTATCATACCCAAAAAGGCGAGCTACTTCTTCCAGTAAATCTTCTTCTATTTTAATATCGCCGCGGCGTGTTGGTGCCGTTACGGTGATGGTATCTTCTTCGATACTTACACCGAATTGAAGACGATCAAAAATTTCCTTCACGTCCTTCATCACAAGGTCTGTGCCAAGAACACGATTAATTTTTTCTAAAGTTATCGAAACAACTGCCGGCTCAACCGTCATTGTGTCAGCTTCAGCAGCACCTGCTAATACTTCACCGCCCGCGTATTTTGCCATTAGATAGGCGGCACGCTCTCCAGCAGCACGAACACGATTCGGGTCGACACCTTTCTCAAATCGAGCGCTCGCTTCACTTCTTAAACCATGATCTTTCGAAGCTTTTCTGATTGTAGCCCCGTTAAAGTAAGCTGATTCAAGTAAAACAGTCGTTGTGTCTGAAGTTACTTCTGAATTGGCTCCACCCATAACTCCTGCAAGGGCAACAGGTTCAGTTCCATTCGTAATGACTAAATGATCAGCTGTAAGTGTGCGTTCTGCATCATCGAGCGTGACAAATTTCTCCCCATCTGCTGCACGGCGGACAAGGATTTCTTTGGAACCTAAGCGGTCATAATCAAACGCATGAAGCGGCTGACCGTATTCAAGAAGAATATAGTTAGTAATATCAACCACATTATTGTGTGGACGAATCCCAGCTGACATTAAGCGCGTTTGCATCCATAGCGGTGATGGACCAATTTTTACATTTTTAATGATTTTTGCCACATATAATGGGTTATCTTCTTTTGCCTCAACGACAATTTTTACATAATCAGATGCTTTTTCAGTTGCAGACTGAAGGTTCGTTTCCGGAAATTTAACCTCTCTCCCAAGGATCGCCGCCACTTCATAGGCAACTCCTAGCATGCTTAAGCAATCAGCGCGGTTTGGAGTCAAGCTCAGCTCAAGAATCTCATCGTCTCGATTTAACATTGCAAGTGCATCAACGCCCACTTCAGCATCCGCTGGAAAAACAAAGATTCCCTCAGAATATTCTTTCGGTACAACCTTTCCTTCCATCCCTAACTCAGTAAGCGAACAAATCATTCCGTTCGATTCTTCGCCGCGTAGTTTCGCCCGTTTAATTTTAAAATTACCTGGAAGAACTGCGCCAACTGTGGCCACTGCAACCTTTTGACCTTGGGCCACATTCGGAGCACCGCAAATAATTTGGACCGGTTGTTCCCCGCCGACATCAACAAGACACTTACTTAACTTATCAGCATTTGGGTGCTGCTCGCGTTCAAGGACATGACCAACGACTACGCCTTGGATGCCGTCGTTAAGGATTTCTACTCCTTCGACCTCAATACCGCTTTTTGTAATTTTTTCAGCTAATTCAGCTGCAGTTACTCCAGTTAAATCAATATAATCCTGGAGCCATTTATATGAAACGAACATGTCGTCATCCTCCTTTTATTATCCAGCTTCATCGGGTTGAAGCATTCAGTTTCACTCGTGTTTTGAAAATTGTTTTAAGAAACGAACATCATTTGTATAGAAATGTCTGATATCATCCACACCGTACTTTAACATCGCAATCCGCTCTGGTCCCATACCGAAAGCAAAGCCAGTGTATTTTTTAGAGTCATATCCAGCCATTTCAAGAACGTTAGGATGGACCATACCGGCACCGAGAATTTCGATCCAGCCTGTTCGCTTACATACGCTGCAGCCATGACCGCCGCAGATTTTACAAGAAATATCCATTTCTACTGAAGGTTCAGTAAATGGGAAAAAGCTTGGACGCAGGCGGATTTCACGATCTTCGCCGAACATTCTTTTCGCAAAAACTTCTAATGTTCCTTTCAGGTCACTCATGCGGATGTTCTCACCGACCACAAGGCCTTCGATTTGCATAAATTGATGGGAGTGTGTCGCATCATCATTATCACGACGGTACACCTTTCCTGGGCAAATAATTTTGATTGGGCCCTTACCATGGTGCTTTTCCATCGTCCGCGCTTGAACTGGTGAGGTATGGGTACGAAGCAGGATATCTTCTGTAATATAGAAAGAGTCCTGCATGTCGCGTGCCGGGTGCCCCTTCGGTAAATTAAGCGCTTCGAAGTTATAATAATCCTGCTCTACTTCAGGACCTTCCGCTACCTGATACCCCATGCCAATGAATAAATCTTCAATTTCTTCGATGATTCTTGTCAGTGGATGGTGGTTTCCAACCTTAACTGGTCGTCCCGGGAGGGTAACATCGATGCTTTCAGAAGCTAATTTTTCTAAAACAGCCGCCTCTTCTAACCCCGTTTGTTTAGCTTCAATTTTAACCGCAATCGCTTCACGGACTTCGTTCGCTAATGCTCCCATAACTGGGCGTTCCTCAGCAGAAAGCTTTCCCATTCCGCGTAGTACTTCCGTAATCGGCCCCTTTTTTCCTAGGTAGGCAACACGAATGTCATTTAATTCTTTTAAGCTTACCGACTGTTCAATTTTTTGAATAGCCTCTTCCTGCAATTCCTTTAAACGTTCTTGCATGTCAATTCCTCCTTAATATTAATCGGTTAATCGGTGTCAGGCACCAATGAAAAAACAAAAAAACCCCATCCCTGGAAAGGGACGAGGTTTATAGTTCGCGGTACCACCCTTGTAAACACGTTATGTAAAAAAACATTGTGTTCGCTTCATTTGGATAACGGCATCTGCCGGTGCATCTTTACACGAAAAGCGGAAGCGCCCTGGTCAGCCCCGACAAGCATATGACAAGCGCTTCGGAAGGCGTGCATTTTGCCTTCCGTAGTGATTGGCTTATGACCTCGAGGGGCTGGGCGATGTAGCTGGACAGTAATCTACTCTCAAGCTATTGCTATTTATTGTGGTCCCGATGCCAACTCAGGAGGTGAACTTCGCTTATCCTTTCCATAAAAGTGCTTTCAGTCGCGGCACTTTCTCCCTAAATGGTCACTAAATAAGGTACTTTTCTCCGTCATCGTTCTTTAATATTCAATATTGTTCATTATTATATAATAATTTCCCTGTAAAGGTCAAACTAGTTTCCGCCTATTTTTTCAAATAATAAAGCAGAATCCCTGTTGCTACAGCAACATTTAACGATTCACTTTTGCCGTAAATCGGGATATACAGATTGGCTGTGGTGCTTGAGAGTATGTCTTTCCCGACGCCATTCCCTTCGTTTCCGACAATCAAAGCAAAAGAATCTCCTGTGGAAATCTCAGTATAAGCAGATGCCCCTTCAAGTGCTGTACCGTATACAGGAATATTTTTTTCCTGAAGTTTGTCCATCCATTCATGAAGGTCGCCTGTTATTATCGGAATGTGAAAATGGCTTCCTTGTGCCGACCTAAGGACCTTTGAGTTGTAAATATCCACACTTCCCCGTCCTACCACAACGGCGTCGATCCCTGCTGCATCTGCTGTGCGAATCATTGTTCCGAGATTTCCTGGGTCCTGAACGGCATCGATAAATAGGAAGGTTTTGGCATCTAGCACTTCAGCATTTGCTATTCGGCAAACCCCATAAACTCCTTGTGGTGCCTCTGTATCTGTTAATGCATTCGATATCTCTTCGGTGACTTGTATTACTGGTGTCGAACCAGTATCGAAGCGGGAAGGTAAATCCACTTTTTCAGAAACGATGATTTCTACAATTTGCTCTCCTTGTTTTAGCGCTTCCTCCACTAAATGAAAACCTTCAACTAAAAAGGTTCCTGACTTATCCCGTTCTTTTTTGGTTAAAAGCTTTTTCCACTGTTTTACTTTAGGGTTATTTATCGATTCAATATATTTCAAAACCCGCTCTCCTTTTACAATAACGATGATTTTTTAATTATAGCCTAACAAAAATACATAATAAAACCAAAAGTAGAAAAACTATTTAAGAAATACAGGATAAAAAGGAGTGCATATACATGAATTTAAATTTACGTAATGCCATTGTTCACAATGTTTCGGGAAATACACAAGATCAATTAGAAGATACCATTGTTGATGCCATTCAAAATGGGGAAGAAAAAATGCTCCCAGGTCTTGGTGTTTTATTTGAAATCATTTGGAAAAATTCATCCGAAGATGAGAAAAAAGAAATGCTTACAACCCTTGAGAGTGGGTTAAAGTAAAAAATTTTACGGGTTAGAGTTGTCAATCGGGCAGATTGACAGCTTTTTTTCTGTTAAAATAAAATATTTAGCAAAATTAGATGCAATAGTAAATGAAAAACCAAGCCAAACAGTGAGACTGTGCATTTTTAATTAGAAAAATTAAGTCTATCAGCAATTTCTGACATTCAATGAGCGAATTTTTGAGTTTAATGAGCGGATTTTGACATTTAATGAGCGAATTTTTGAGTTTAATGAGCCGATTTTGACATTTAATGAGCGAATTCGGGCATTCAATGAGCGAATCCTAAAACACCTTTAAAAAGTTAATAGAACAGAAAAATCCCCGGCAAAGTTCTACCGGGGATTTCAAACATTCTTATTCAAACGTAATTTTATCAACAGTCTCTCGGTCTAAGCGCTTAATAACTTCGACAATCAACTTCACAGCGTTTTCGTAATCATCACGATGGAGCATAGCTGCATGAGAATGAATATAGCGCGTCGCAATCGTAATCGGAAGTGCCGGCACTCCATGATGTGTCAAGTGGATCGACCCTGCATCCGTACCACCGCCAGGAATGGACTCGAATTGATAGGGGATGTTCAATTCATCGGCTGTATCGGTCACTAAATCGCGTAAACCTTTATGGGCTACAAGTGAGGCATCATAGATAACAACTTGTGGTCCCTTCCCCATCTTACTCATTGCTTCTCGTTCCGAAATCCCAGGTGTATCCCCAGCAATACCGACATCAACAGCAAAGCCGATATCCGGTTTGATTTTTGCAGTGGCTGTCTTGGCACCACGCAAACCTACCTCTTCTTGAACATTACCTACCCCATAAACAACGTTCGGATGATCTACACCCTTTAATTGTTTCAGGACATCAATGGCAATTGCACAGCCAATCCGATTATCCCAAGCCTTGGCTAATAGCATTTTTTCATTGTTCATCACTGTAAATTCAAAATATGGTACAACCATATCGCCTGGACGAACGCCCCATTCAGTAGCTTCCTCGCGGCTAGATGCACCAATATCAATAAACATGTCTTTAATTTCAACCGGTTTTTTGCGAGCTTCCGCTGATAAAATATGCGGAGGCTTAGAACCGATAATTCCGGTTACATCTCCTTTTCGCGTAACAATCGTTACGCGTTGTGCAAGCATGACCTGCCCCCACCAGCCGCCAACCGTTTGAAAACGAAGGAAACCTTTGTCATCGATTTGAGTAATCATAAACCCAACTTCATCCAAGTGACCAGCCACCATGATTTTCGGGCCGCCCTCTTTACCTACCTTTTGTGCAATCAAACTGCCAAGTCCATCGGTTGTGATTTCATCAGCGAATGGAGCTATGTATTTTTCCATGACCTCACGAACTTCACGCTCATTGCCGGGAATCCCCTTGGCATCGGTTAACTCTTTTAACATCGTCAAGGTTTCATCTAGTTTTACCATTTATTAGCCCCCTTTAATGTTTGTTCGACTTTCATTATACAGAAAATAACAATAAATCCGCAATTTTTCTGCTAATAGTTATTCTGCTGTCTTAGATAATTTACTTCGTTTTTTTGGAAATATGCTCTTTCAATATCTTGATTCGTAAATCCAAGCAGCAAAGCTAATTGCAAGTAAGATTTAAATAACTTTATGTAATCATCCAAACCTTTGCTTTTTTGAAAAATACTAATCCTGTCATAGACGCTTAAAAATTGTTCTGTCACATTCACAGATGACTCCTGAACATTCAAATCAATTTTCACCGCATCAAATCCACATTCAATCCCGAGCGATAAAATAAAATGAACCCCATCAACAAATTCCTCTAAAATGACTTCTTTCAATGAAGACGGCTTAACACTCCAAAACTTAAAGCTGCGTGTTTCATTTGCCAACTCACCAATTTCAACTAGTAAGGCCAGTACCTTTCTATCAAATAAATCTTCGTCCTGCAAGTTGTGTTTTTCTTCAATATGAGTATCTAATGCTTTTTGCATGTGAAACAGTTTTTCTAGTTGCATACTTCCATCACTCCTTATGGAAAAATTATATCAAACTGAGAAATGATTGAAACTTTTTTCGGGCTGTTTCGTATAATTAGGAAAAAGATACAGGAGGCTTAGCCATGATATGGTTGCTACGCTTCGTATTGTTGTTTTTCCTATTCTTCTTATTTAGCTATGTGTTAAAATCCCTTTTTACATCGAAACGAAAACTAGAAGCTGCCCGTAAACATAAACGTTTTTTATTAATTGATGATCAGGATGTCCGAAAGAATTTCTTACTTACCTATAAAGGTGCTATATTTGCTGGTGAGAAATACATGGGTCCTGCCGACAACACCTTTGATGTCGTCTCGATCATCATCTGGCCTGAAAATGCAGGCTCGCTAAAAGGGCTAGTTAAGGATGACTTTTTTTATATGGATAAAAAAATCCTTGAGTGTTATCCGAATGCTGAAATCCATTGGAAAAGTCCGGTGAAGGAATTTTTGCAGGATTAGCCGTTTTTCATGCTCTTTTTATAGCAGAAACTTTATGAGAAGAACGAGTTCGATTACTGCTAGGACAGGAAAACCAATCTTAAACGATGGATGCTTCGTTTTATGGCGGTAAAGTTGCATCCCTGCCGTCGTACCTACAGCGCCTCCAAATAATGCCACCAGCCACAAGGTCCTTTCTCGGATTCGGTACTCATGTTTTTTTGCCCGCTTCTTATCCTCCCACATAATCACGAGTCCTGCGATATTCATGATTAGATAGGCCAATAACCATATTTTCATATCCAATACCCCCTTATAGAAAAAGCCATCCTCATCAAAGAGAATGGCCTTTACATATGTCTAGCTCCAGCGCCTAAGGGCGCTTTTAGCTTTTCTAATTACTTGTTAATGTTTTGTTTTGCAACGTTTGCTAATTCAGCAAATGCGTTTGCATCGCTTACTGCTAATTCAGCAAGCATCTTGCGGTTTACTTCGATACCAGCAAGCTTTAAGCCATGCATTAAACGGCTGTAAGAAAGACCGTTGATACGAGCTGCTGCATTGATACGAGTAATCCATAATTTGCGGAAGTCGCGTTTTTTCTGACGACGATCGCGGAAAGCATACATTAATGATTTCATAACCTGTTGGTTAGCAACTTTGTATAATGTATGTTTTGAACCGTAATAACCTTTTGCTAATTTAAGAACTTTTTTACGACGCTTGCGCGTAACTGTACCGCCTTTTACACGTGGCATGTAATTTCCCTCCAATATATAAATCGATCACTAAATTTTTACTTCATGTAAGTTAACATTTGACGAATGCGTTTGAAATCACCTTTAGAAACAAGGGATGCTTTGCGAAGCTTACGCTTTGCTTTAGTAGATTTGTTAGCAAATAAGTGGCTTGTATAAGCGTGGTCACGTTTAAGTTGACCTGAACCAGTTTTCTTGAAACGCTTTGCAGCGCCACGGTGAGTTTTCATTTTTGGCATTTGGGATATCCTCCTTATTACTTGTCGATTTTAGGTGCTAAAACCAGGAACATGCTCCGGCCATCCATTTTAGGATGGGATTCGATCGTTGCAACTTCCTTGCACGCTTCTGAAAAACGGTCTAACACACGTTGACCAATTTCTTTATGGGTAATCGCCCGGCCCTTGAAACGGATTGAAGCTTTTACCTTGTCGCCTTTTTCCAAGAACTTAATCGCATTACGTAACTTTGTATTAAAGTCATGCTCATCAATCGTTGGGCTGAGACGAACTTCTTTAGTAGTAATGATTTTTTGATTCTTCCGAGCTTCTTTTTCTTTCTTTTGCTGCTCGAATTTAAACTTGCCATAGTCCATAATTCTGCCGACTGGAGGCTTTGCATTTGGTGCTACTAGTACCAAATCAAGATTCACTCTTCCGGCAATCTCTAAGGCTTCAGTTTTGGTTTTAATCCCTAACTGTTCGCCATTTTGATCAATTAGGCGGATTTCGCGAGCGCGAATGCCCTCATTTAACAACATGTCTTTGCTAATAATTAGCCACCTCCAAGGTTTTATCACGAATACAACGTTTTGGTCAAGAAAATCATAAGGAACCCTTTTCAACCTAAACGTCTGACACCCTATTGAATCAACAGGTAGTAAAGCTTTTTAGCAGTGCTATTAAGTGAACAAACAAAAAAGTGCGGATGAATGCACCCACACTTTACAGAACATAAGTAATAAAACCAAAAAGTTCACGTAAAACCTGCCAACTGCCAATTGCGTCAATCAGGTGAGAAGCGGGTGCTTCTTCTTTTCCCAAAAACAAGTATTCAATTTTTCACCTTAGTTAATATAACATAAGCAAAGACGTAATGTCAAACAAACTATTTCCTTTGACAACGAAATTTATTTTAGCAAGAAACTGAAAATTATTCAATATATTTTTTTATTTTAAAAAAAGAAAGAGAGATTGCTCCCTCTTCCGAATAAAAATTATCCTCTTTTCACTTCAGCAACGATTGCTGCTAAAAACTCTGAAAATGGCTTTGTTTCTGAGTTTTGTTCACCATATTTACGGACATTGACAGCTTGGTCTTCGACTTCTTTATCACCAACAACCAGCATATATGGTATTTTTTGCATTTGAGCTTCGCGAATTTTATAGCCGATTTTTTCATCACGGCCATCCAATTCGACACGTAAACCTTCATTTTGAAGTTGCTCCTGAACTTGCTTAGCATAATCATAATGCGCACCAGGAGATACTGGAATAACCTGTACCTGTACTGGAGCCAGCCAAGTAGGGAAAGCGCCTTTGTATTCTTCAATTAAGAAGGCAACAAATCGTTCCATTGTTGACACAACTCCACGGTGGATAACGACTGGACGATGCTGCTTGCCGTCCTCTCCAACATATGTTAAATCAAAACGTTCCGGTAATAAGAAGTCTAATTGAACAGTGGAAAGTGTTTCTTCTTTCCCTAGAGCTGTCTTAACTTGAACGTCAAGCTTAGGACCGTAGAATGCAGCTTCTCCTTCTGCCTCATAGTAGTTAAGACCAAGATCATCCATGGCATCCTTCAGCATCGATTGTGCTTTTTCCCACATCGCGTCATCGTCAAAATACTTTTCAGTATCTTGCGGGTCACGGTATGATAAACGGAAGGAATAGTCATTAATATCAAAGTCTTTATAGACCGCTAAGATTAGGTTAACAACCCGTTTGAATTCACCTTTAATTTGGTCAGGACGAACAAAAATATGTGCATCATTTAAAGTCATTCCACGAACCCGCTGTAGTCCTGAAAGGGCACCAGACATTTCATAGCGATGCATTGTTCCAAGTTCGGCAATTCGGATTGGAAGTTCACGATAGCTGTGAATGCTGTTCTTGTACACCATCATATGATGTGGACAGTTCATTGGACGAAGAACCAATTGTTCATTGTCCATTTCCATGATCGGGAACATATCTTCCTGGTAATGATCCCAGTGACCTGAAGTCTTATATAAATCAACACTGCCCATGACCGGAGTGTACACATGGTCATAACCCAGACGTTGTTCTTTATCAACAATGTATCGTTCAACCACACGACGAATTGTTGCGCCTTTCGGAAGCCATAACGGTAATCCCTGTCCTACCAATTGGTTACTAGTGAAAAGGTTTAACTCTTTACCAATTTTACGGTGGTCACGTTCTTTCGCTTCTTCAAGCAAACGAAGATGCTCAGCTAGATCCTCTTTCTTAAAGAAGGCAGTTCCGTAAATACGCTGTAACATTTTATTTTTGCTGTCACCGCGCCAATAGGCACCCGCAATGCTTAACAATTTAAATTCTTTGATTTTTCCTGTCGATGGAACATGGACACCACGGCAAAGGTCAAAAAAGTCACCTTGCTCATAGATTGTCACTGTTTCCTCATCAGGAATCGCCTCAATTAGTTCCAGCTTGTAAGGGTCACCCGCTTCTTTAAATAGCTGAACAGCATCCGCACGACTTACTTCCTTGCGAACAACTTCAATATTTTCATTGACGATTTTCGCCATTTCCTTTTCAATCCTTGGCAGATCTTCTGGAGTTAATGATTCCTCAAGGTCCATATCATAATAAAAACCACCCTCAATAACAGGACCTACTCCTAAATTCACACCAGGATAAAGCCTTTTAACAGCCTGTGCCATTAAGTGTGCTGTACTGTGCCGTAAAATCTCTAATGCGTCTACGGAATCAGGGACGACGATTTCTATTGAACCGTCTTCATTAATTGGACGGCGAAGATCATAAAGTTGACCGTTCCATTTACCGGCAATCGCTTTTTTCTTTAGGCCGGGGCTGATGGAAGCAGCGATATCTTCCGTTGTTGTTCCACGTGGGAACTCCTTTACTGCCCCATCTGGAAACGAAATCTTAACAACGTCTGACATGGTAATTCCTCCTTTGTAATTAGAAAAGCGGAAGCGCCTTGGTCAGGGGCGATATAGGGAGATTTGTCACTGGCATGCGAAGTGCCGCCAGCGACTTAGTCTCCCTTAATGCGTACAGAAAGCGGTAGCTTTCTGTAGCCAAGCATATGACGAGCCGGCGGGAAGGTTGTTCTTTAACCTTCTCGACGGATTGGCTGTAGACCATAGTGCCCCTAGGCGCTGCAGCTAGACATTTTTCCTAGTTTTGTTGAAAAATAAAAAAACCCGTCCCTGGAATAGGGACGAGTTTTGATAAACACGTGGTTCCACCCAATTTTTCATTTTCGAATGATACACATTGAAAATGACTTTGGTCAGTTAACGGCTGTGGCCGTCAACAATTACTGACTTCACGGAAACATGAAGTGTTCACTGCTGAAGTTTAAAGGTGGTAAGTATTATTTTCGTGTTAGGAGGCTTTCAGCCCTGTCCTCCCTCTCTAGAAACCGTAAAAAATACTGTTATCCTTATCATTACTTTTGCTATGAATATTCTATGTACGTTATTATAATGACTAATTCCCTAAAAATCAAGGGACATCAACCTACAAAAACAAATTATTACAAAAATTCCTGTATCTCAAGCATGGTGTTCAGAAGAATTATTATCTGCCGCCCATTTCTTAACTTCACGGAGGGACGCAAACGATTTCACAGTTACTCTTTCTTCAAAGATGTTTTTGATTGTTCGAACTAAGGGTTCTTCTGGGTCTTTTGTATACAGAAAAATAGTTGTAGGTGCAAGCGATAAAAGTGGTGCAATGGAAGCAGAATCGACATAAACAGGATGATTAACAAGTAACTTCCGGTCAATCAATCTAATTAATTCAGCTCTTTTCATCTCTACAAACTGGTCGTTATAAAAAGTAATTTCCTCGTCAAACAATAAATGAAGAACATCCATTTTTGGTTCCCTGTTCAGTAAAAAGTCCCTGAGCATTTGCACAAACATTTGATACTCCTGCTCCATTTTATATTCATCAATAGCAATCTCAACATAACCTTCAAGTAACTGGAGGTATGGCCGCAAACGAAATTTATGAAAGGAGTCAAACGAAAAAGAAATATCATCCTGAAAGATATACTCGATGGCTGCTTTAATATTAGGCTCTTCATTTGAATCCTTCAAAAAGACAATCAGGTCTTCTCTTTGACCTTCAAGAATAGAATAGATAATTTCCATTATCTGTTGTTGTACTTCTAGATCCTCATAAAAATAACGGTTTTTTAAAATTTCCCTGAACCAATCGTCACGTTTTACGTTCGTAATAAATTCGTAAAATGCATTTTTAACCATAGTAGAAATTTCAATGGATAAGAAGCTACCTAAAAATTTTACTATATGTCGATCTTCTATTAGAAGAATAGTTTCTTTATCATAATTATTTGGTAAGTACTCCAGCAAGTGGTAATAAAACTTTTGAGCATCCAGCTTGCTTTGGAAGATGATTTCCGCCAACCAAATCCCCCCTTTAAGCCAATCTTTGTTAATATATATGGGGGACTTGGCTAAAATAGAAGTTAGCTAACAGTTGCTTTTGTTATTTACAGAAAAAAATACAAAAAAAAAGACTGCTGACCTGTTTCAGCAATCCGGAAAACACGTTTTATTCCCGTCTATTTGGACCATCGACCATCACTGGCACACTCAGGGAGCGGATTCTCTCCATGATTCGTCGGGCTTTCATTTTCTCTTCTTCGCCCCGCTGGCTGTAGGTTAGATGATGCTCCAGCTCCCCAAAATTAAAGTTTGAGGTAAAAAATGTCGGCAGACTTTCAAGCATACGGAACTGTAAAATTGGCCCTAAAACTTCATCCCTTGTCCAACTCGAGACAGCTTCCGCACCAATATCATCAAGCATTAGAATCGGTTCTCTTTTTAACGCTTCAATTTTCTCATTCAAAGTCGAATCCGCAATCGAACTTTTCATTTCCCTTAATAGTTCAGGGACATAGACAATCATCGAAGAAATCTGTTTTTTTGCCAATTCATTGGCGATTGCCCCTAATAGATAGGACTTCCCGACACCGAATTTCCCGTAAAGAAAGAGGCCCTTTGGTTTTTTACCTGCCTCATAATTCATTAAAAAGGTTGCAGCCTTATCTCCGGCATCCAGCCTGCCTGAGTCTCCTTCAAAGTCTTCAAAGGTGGCCTCAAGTATGTCTCTTGGCACATATAGACTTTTGATTAGTTTTTCATTTTTCTTTTTTTCATCTGCCATGATTTTTCGAGGACAGCGTTTATAAACAACATCAATGGAGTTTCGAGATAATACCAATTCTGGGTGATATCCCTTCATGAAATTGATGCAGCTATCCAGACTTTCACATTTGTGGCATTCCTTGCTTTGGTTCGTATACTCGTACAGTTTACTCATGCTTTTATCAATCATGGATTGATCAATCTCATTTTGATGTTCTGCTAAAAAAGCTTGAATATCCGGATTTTCAAGAACTTGCCTGCGTTGTTGTTCATATCGTTTTTGAAAGCTTTCATTAGAAGCTAATCTTTTCAATGTTCGATTGATTTTTTCCAATTTTGGTCACCCCCTATTTGCGAAACGCTTTTAACTTTTCTTCAATCGCACGCTTTTTCGCTTCAACTTCACTGTTGTTTCCTTGCGCGGGATCTTTGTCTGCATCTTTCGTACTTTCATCAAACCAGTCAGGAATTAACTCTGTCCGAATTGGTTTTTTATTAGACGACCTTGTAGTTTTTTTGCTTTCTGTTACTTTATGTTCCTCATTCTTCGCGAGCTCCATCGCTTCTTTCACCGTTTTCACTTGTTTTCTTGCCCAATGACTAGCGATTGACTCGACAAAACCCTTTGTAAATTTCATGTCCGTTTTTCTCATAACCACTTCAATTAGGACATTTACCACACCTGGGGGAAGTTTATATTTAATCATGATCTCTTCTAAGGTTTTCAAATTGGCATTCGAAGGTTCAACACCGCCTGAGATTTCTTTAAAAACGATAAGTGGCGGGGTCGTCTCATAAGAGCGAATTAATTTTTCTTCCTGTGTTTTAGGTTCGGTTATTTGAGTTTGATGAACGATTGGTTGTGTTCGGTTAATAAGACTCGGAAGTTGATCGTAATTGACAAATTGATACCAATCACGAGCCCCCTTTCTCAAGTCCTCAATATCAATTTCTTCATGCTCGTTAATAGCACCCAAGATGAAATTTTTCATTTCGATTGCATCAATTTGGTACAGAAATGCAAGATTACTAATTACACTTTTTACTTTTGGTGTTAGCGATTTTTTGGGAACAAGTGATTCATTCAGCCCTGCTGTTAACAAATCAAAATCAAACGTGTCCACACCAATTTGGATCGGACTCGGCTCATTCCGACCAATAAACTGTTGATTTTCTTCCTCTTGTAATTCTTCGGAAAGGGCTTGAATATATTGCATACTGCCAGGGGCCCCTGATGCAAACACGTCCTGAAAGGCTCTTGTAACATCTACATACTCTTCTTCCCTTGGCTTTTGTTGATCACTAAAAAAGCGCTTCAGACGAGAGAAATGGTTTTTTCCAATTTTTCGATAAAGATAAATATTTAACATCCCATCTAAAAAGAATTGCTCAGGACTTAAAGGTGGATGCAGTTCATAGATGAAGGAGCGTCCCCCTTCATCTGTTTTGACACGCGTCTTTAATAAACCAATGCCTTCAAGCTTCAATCTGGCTTCGTAAATATCCTTTAAGTTCATCTCTAAGAGATTCATCAATAAATGATGAGTGGAAGACTCAGACCAGAGCCGATTTTCCTCTAACTCCGCCCAGAGCGTCATATATAAACTAAAGCAAGTTGACCCAATCAATGGCTGATATAAAAACGTCAGCACTTTACGGTCATACTCATGCAGCAGCCCATCAGCCGCAACTATATAACGGTCGATAGGGAGAATTTCCTGCCAATGCTGCGCCATATCACTCCAACCTTTCTTGTTATAAAATCAAAAAGAGCCAAAAACTCTTTAGCTCTTAAGATTTTTCTTTTTTGATTAATTCTTTTAATTCATCAATAAAAACATTAATATCTTTAAACTGACGGTAAACAGATGCAAACCGTACATAGGCGACTTCGTCCACATGTGCCAGCCTGTCCATGACCATTTCACCGATTGATTCACTTTTTATTTCAGAAATACCCTGACTCCTCAAATCCTTTTCAACACCATGCGTTATATCTTCTAATTCCTTTAAGGCCACCGGCCGCTTCTCACATGCCTTAATCAAGCCACGTAATATTTTATCACGGCTAAACTCTTCTCGGGTACCTTCTTTCTTGACTACAATCAGCGGTATCTCTTCAATCTTCTCAAACGTAGTAAAACGATACCCACATTCTTCACATTCGCGTCTCCTCCGTGTTGCTCGACCTTCATCAACTGGGCGAGAGTCGAGGACGCGTGTACCATAATTTTGACAAGATGGGCATTTCATTGTAATCAACTCCAAATCTACACTTTACTCCCGAACAAAAACGCTTACTTTCATCTTATAAAAAAGACTATCTTTATACAAGTAGTAGTACTAGGAGTTTTTTATTCCTATAAAGGTATGTAATTGATTAATCCGCTCGTAATAATAATTAATCCGCTTTTTTAAATCGGGATAGGTGCCGAGTAAGGAAAATTTTTCAGATGAAATATTAAAGTCTACTGCTGTTTCCATTGGCTTTACTCCCACAATTGTAACAATTAGAAAGCAGGGGATTGGTTTACTGATTTCAACAGCAATTTCTCCATGTTCTTTAGAAACCGTGGTGACCCGGCAATCAGCATCTTCATGGAATAACTTTTCAACAGATGCAAATAATTGATTAAACATCGCCTTATAATAATGCGTTTTTAAGGAATCATCCTTAATCTGATCTGAAGTCTCAATTTGCTTTTTAAAACGAACAAATAGGTTACCTAACATAGCCATACTATTCCTCCCATGATGTAGCTTTGTTCTTATTGTACAACATTAGTCTAGAAAATATAAAAAGAGGTGTATGTATAAATACACCTCTAAGTTAATTGTTTTTATAGTGACTATAAAACTTTTGCCTGTTTTACATGAACAGGACCCATGCCACGCGGAATTTCAATATTTTCACGTGTTTGTGCATTTAATGCCTCAGCAATATAATCGGCCGCAACATTAGGATTCAAATCGCCGCAAGTGTATACATCTATGCTGGCATATCCATGTTCAGGGAAGCTGTGAATGGTAAGATGTGATTCAGAGATAATAACCACACCACTTACACCTTGTGGGGCAAATTTATGAAATGCTACTTCACGGATTTCCGCACCTGATCTAAGAGCTGCTTCAACAAAAGTTGTTTCAATAAAATTCATATCATTTAATTTTTCAAAGTCGCATCCCCAAAGCTCAGAGATTACGTGACGTCCCATTGTTTCCATATTCATTTTTCCCCCTTTAACCTTTTATGTTCTTTCTTGAAATCCTGTTATTGACGGTATCCGAGTAACTACCACGGGGGAAAGTTAGTCCAGAGAGGTCCTAACCCTTTAAGTAATTAATAGCTACCTGATTTCAAGAAGTTCACGATGACTAGTATACTTTGTTTATATTTTTTTTGCAACCTATCAATATAAAAAACTTTATATGTTTATTTTGTAACAAGGTTAATGGGCATGTTCCATTTTTCATTCGATAAAAACACACGAAATCAAAGCTATTTTATGCAAAAAACACCCAGATGACTCAAGCAAGGCAAAAAAAATGCTGTCTATCGACAGCATTTTATCCGACCTTTATTTGTGATGATTTTGCTATTTCCTCTGCAACATACATGGTGAGATCCACGACACGTGAAGAATACCCCCACTCATTATCATACCATGCTAAAACCTTTACTTTTCTTGTTCCCATCACCATTGTGGAAAGACCATCAATGATGGCAGAATGTTCATTGGTATTAAAGTCAACGGATACTAATGGTTCCATCGTCAAATCCAAAATGCCTTTTAATGGGCCATTTGCCGCTTCAATAAATGCGTTATTGACATCATCAAGGGTCACATCTTGCTTAAGATCAACTACTAAGTCAACAAGTGAAACGTTTGGTGTTGGCACACGAAGTGACATCCCATGTAATTTACCTTTTAAGTGTGGTAACACAAGTGAAATTGCCTTGGCCGCTCCTGTTGTTGTTGGAATGATAGATTGTCCACATGCACGAGCCCTTCGTAAATCTTTGTGAGGGTTATCGATATTTTTTTGATCATTTGTATAGGCATGAATCGTTGTCATTAATCCGCATTCAATGCCAAACTTTTCATCTAACACCTTTGCAACAGGTGCAAGGCAGTTGGTGGTACATGATGCATTAGAGATAATGTCATGATGCTTGATATCAAGCATTTCTTCATTAACACCCATTACAATTGTTACATCCTCATTTTTCCCTGGTGCAGTTAAGATCACTTTCCTGGCTCCTGCTTCTAAGTGCAGTGCCGCCGCTTCACGAGCATTAAACTTTCCTGTCGCCTCTATAACAATATCAATGCCAAACTCTCTCCAGGGAAGCTCCTCTGGATTACGACTGCTTAATAGTTTAATTCCTTTGCCATTGACGATTAACTCATCATCTAAAGGGATAACTTCTCCCTGAAATGGTCCATGATTTGTATCATATTTAAGTAAATGTGCTAATGTTTCCGCTGGATAGCTTGCATTTATGGCAACAACCTCAAGCTTATTTTCAAGGATAGCTTTTCTAAAAACCATCCTGCCAATTCTCCCAAAACCGTTTATTGCAACTCTCGTCTTCATTTTACATCCCCTTTTTTTGTATTAATGTCATACTTAATACTTGTATTGTTGTAATTAGTATAACATATTTAGGTTTAATTGTGATGAATAAATTGCGGATTTTTAAAATGTTTTACAATTCAGGCAACTTAGAAACAGAAAAAAAGAGAAGGTTGCCCTTCTCTCCCATTACTTAAGATTATTATTTATATCGATGCCAAACTGGACTAAAATTTCAAGAAGTTGTTTTTTTGTATCTGCGATCGAACCATTATTATCAATTACAGCATCCGCGAGCCTTATTTTTTCAGAAAGGGGCATCTGAGAACGAATCCTTGCTTCGGCATCCTCAACTGATAGATTATTTCTCTCGATTAATCTTTTTAATTGTGTTTCATCGTCAACATAAACAAGTAACGTTTTATCCACCATATACGTAAGTTTACTTTCAAATAATAAAGGAATATCCAGAACAACCACTTCTTCACTGTTTTTTATTGCCTGTTCGACTTGGTCCCTCATTCTTTTTCTAACCTCAGGGTGGACGATTTCGTTTAAAGTTTGCCGTTTTTCAGCGTGATGGAAAATAATTGCGCCAAGCTTTTGCCTGTCAATTTCACCATCTTCCAATAAAATATCACGGCCAAACTCTTCAATAATCCTAAAATAAGCGGATTCACCTTTCATTACCGCTAGGCGTGATTCTATATCTGCATCGACAACAGTGATATCCATTTCTTTGAAAAAGTTTGAGACTGTGCTTTTTCCACTGGCGATTCCGCCAGTTAAACCGATAACTAATGACATGGTCTTTTCCTTTCTAGATTCATAACTTCCATATTCCAATTATGATTAATAAAATCCCTGGCAAAAACGTGAACTTTTGGATCCAATCAAACTTATGAAAAAAAGTTCCGCTTTTTATCCCTAATAGAACAAATAACGAGCTCATAATCGCGACAGTAAATGCTAAATAAAAGGGAGAGAAACCAAGCATCGCTGCACCAATCCCGGCTCCAAAGGCATCCAGAGACAAGGCAAAGCCTAACATTAAAGCTTCGATCCCCGTAATCGTACCCGATTGGTCAAAGTCAGCGGACATCGGCTTTTTCAAGATGTTGATGGCTAATCCTAGGGATTTAATTTCAAAATTTACGATTGTTTTTTCATGTTCTAGTACGTCTTTTTCTTTTTCTGGTTTGAAAAATTGAAACAAAACCCATGCACCAAGAGCAATTAGAATGATTCCCCCTAGGCTTGACGTAATCCTTGGAGATAGAACTTTTTCAAGTCCATGCCCAATTGACACGGCAATCATTAAAGAAATAGCCGAGCAACTTGCAATAATAATCACTGATCGGATCGGCATGACCATTTTCCTTAGTCCATAGGTAAAACCCACGCTAAAGCTATCAAGGCTGAGAGCAAAAGCAAGTATGAGAAGTGAGAACAACTGAACCATGATGTCTAGGGCTCCTTCCTCCAAAATCATTACGATAGTATATGGCAGGAGCCTATCAAAGGTTAATATTTTCAATTCTCACTTTTTCTACTTTTGTATCCCACTTAAATCTTTTGGCACTGCGGGCAGTAATGGGTCCCTCTGCCCCCTACGGTCGTTTTTTCTAAAGGTGTTCCACATCGTTTACACTCTTCCCCTTTACGACCATATGCGTATAATTCAAGCTGAAACATACCTATTTCCCCTTGGGAGTTAACATATGAGCGGATCGTACTTCCGCCCTTTTTGACGGCTTCGCTTAAGGTCGCAACAATTTCACGGTGAAGAACGGCAAGTTCATTTTTATTTAATGTGTTAGCAATACGTTCTGGATGTATACCTGCCCGAAAAAGAGCCTCATCCACATAGATATTACCGAGCCCCACAAAAAGTTTTTGGTCCAATAGTGCTGTTTTAATTTTTCGATTCGTTTTTTCAACCCTCTTAGTCAAGTACTCTACCGTAAATTCCTCTGAAAAAGGTTCAGGGCCAAGCCCTATGAGCGGTTCCGTTAAGAATTCGTCCCCTTTTTTGTATAAGTGCATCGTTCCAAATTTCCGAACGTCCCTATACCTTAATTCTGTTCCATCTGTAAAGTGAAAGAGTACATGTGTATGTTTATCAAAGGGTTCTTCCTTAGGATAAAGCCCGTACTTTCCTTCCATTCTCAAATGCGATACTAACGCGAAATGATCCGTATAAATGATTAAAAATTTCCCTCTTCTGCCTACATCAACAATGGTCTCCCCTACTAAAGCATCGACAAATTGTTCCACTTCAAGTGGGCTTTTAATGATTTTTGGCCAAAAGACGGAGATATCTTTGATGGTTTTATTGACAACTAATTTTTTTAACGTTTTCCTTACGGTTTCTACTTCTGGAAGCTCCGGCATTGCTGAGGGGTCCCCCTTTTATTTGGCGTCAAACCAAGTTGGTCCATAGGCATAGTCCACTTTCAACGGCACCTTCAATTCGAGGGCATTTTCCATCACGTCTGGGACTAACTTCTTTAAAATTTCCAATTCGTCCTCAGGTGCTTCAAATATCAATTCATCGTGGACTTGAAGTAAGAGGCGCGTCTTTAAGCCCTTGTCCTTTAAAGCATCGTCCATATCAATCATTGCTTTTTTTATGATATCTGCGGCACTGCCCTGAATTGGAGTATTCATGGCTGTCCTTTCTGCAAAGCTTCTTATGTTAAAATTACGAGCTGTTATTTCAGGAAGGTATCTTCTTCGCTGCATCAAAGTGGAGACATAGCCCTTTTGTTTTGCCGAGTGAATAATATCATCCATGTATTCTTTGACACCTGGATAGGTATCCAGATAACGATTAATGAATTGTCCAGCTTCTTTCCTTGTAATTCCTAAGGATTGGGACAGACCATAATCACTGATTCCATAAACAATTCCAAAGTTAACAGCCTTGGCCTGACGCCTCATATTGGAGGTTACCTCATCCTTATTGACATGAAAAACTTCCATTGCTGTTTTTGTATGAATATCCATGTCCTCTTTGAAGGCCTGAATCAGCTTTTCATCACCAGCAATATCAGCAAGGACACGCAGTTCGATCTGTGAATAGTCGGCTGCAAAAATGATCCAGCCTTCCTCTGATGGAACAAAGGCTTGGCGGATTTTACGTCCCTCTTCAAGGCGAATCGGTATATTTTGCAAATTAGGATCAATTGAACTTAATCTGCCAGTCGCAGTTAAAGTTTGTTGATACCTGGTATGGACTTTTCCCGTTTTAGGATTAATAACCTTCAGTAATCCTTCTATATAGGTGGATTGAAGCTTACCTAATTGTCTGTATAGAAGAATATGCTCGATGATTTCATGATCTTCTGCTAATTTTTCCAATACATCTGCTGAAGTTGAATGACCTGTTTTCGTTTTCTTAAACGAAGGAAGGTTTAATTTTTCAAATAAAATTACGCCAAGTTGTTTCGGTGAGTTGATATTAAACTTTTCGCCTGCTAATTCACAAATTTTCTCTTCAATCTCGACGAGTCTATCATTTAGCTCCTTACCCATTGTCTGAAGGCGTTCCTGTTCCACCTTGATCCCGCACGATTCCATATCAGCCAAAATCAGGGATAAAGGCATTTCGAGCTCGGTAAATAATTCATACTGTTCATTTTTTCTTAATTCATCTTCTAGTTTTTCTTTTATATCAGACATTGCAAGACTTTTCCGAACAAGATGTTCTCCGAGCTTTGACACTTCAGGGACTTTTCGTTTCGCACCTTTCCCATAAAACGATTCATCCGATTGGATATTATGTAAATCAAATCTTTTCGTTATCGCTGCGAGGTCTTCAATGTTATCTGAAGGATTTATGATATAGGAAGCCATTAGAATATCAAAATCGACCCCTTTTAAATGAATATCATGCCTTCTTAATGAAACTTCGGATCGTTTGGCATCATAAACTGTTTTCTTTTTACTCTCATCTTCCGCCCATTTTTTAAAAGCTTCTGACTGTAATGCCAGGTCAGTTGGCAAATAGAAATGTCCTATTTCATTGACAAGAGAGAAACCGATAATCTCTGCATAATGATAATTATCATCCAGCATTTCAACATAAAAATAATTAGTGTCTGCAAACAGTTCTTCTGTTATTTCAGTTGGAATTTGAAAATCAATATCTTCAAGTTCCTGCTCTTCAATAGTGTCTGGACCTTCTCCAAGCTTGCCCAATAATGAATGAAAGCCTAATTCTTTAAATAAGGCTACTAATTTTTCGCGCGTAAAGCCCTCGTATGCGACGTTTTCTAAATCCACTTCGACAGGTGCTTGTCTTTCAATCGTAGCAAGTTCTTTACTCATTAATGCTTGGTTCTTAAATTCTTCAAGCTTCTCTTTCAGCTTGTTCCCAGTTACTTGTTCAACTGAGTTTAATAAATTTTCGAGGGTTGAAAACTCCTTCAACAATTTGATCGCTGTCTTTTCACCTACCCCAGGAACACCAGGTATATTATCGGAAGGGTCACCCATTAACCCTTTCATATCAATGATTTGTTCTGGTGTAAGTCCATATTTTTCGGCTACATGTTCTGGAGTATATTCTTCAATATCCGTAATACCCTTTCGAGTAATTCCGACGGTTGTAGTGGCGGAAGAGAGTTGGGTTAAATCTTTGTCTCCTGAAATGACTCTTACTTCGTACCCATCCTTTTCTGCAGTTAATGAAAGGGTACCAATGATATCATCGGCCTCATAATTTTCGAGCTCATACCTGGAAATCCCATAAGCATCAAGAAGATCACGGATAAACGGAAATTGTTCGGATAGTTCAGGTGGGGTTTTTTGCCTTCCACCTTTATACTCACTAAAGGTTTTATGGCGAAAAGTAGTTTTTCCAGCATCAAATGCGACAAGTATATGTGTTGGCTTTTCATCTTCAAGAATTTTCATCAACATCATCGTAAAGCCATATACCGCATTCGTGTGGATTCCTTTATCGTTATTAAGCAGGGGTAATGCAAAAAATGCTCGGTAAGCAATACTATTACCGTCAATCAGGACAAGTTTCCTTTTTTCCATTTATATCCACCTTCCAAAAATCATATCGAATATTTATGTAGTTCAATAATAAAGTCGCTTCCTTCACCCAAATTACTTCTGACACTTATGTTACCATGATGCGCTTCTATTAAGTGTTTTACGATTGCTAATCCAAGGCCTGTCCCACCCGAGTTACGACTTCTGGCACGGTCCACTCGGTAAAATCGTTCAAAAATACGTGGAATCTCTTCTTTACTAATTCCTACCCCTGAGTCTTTCACATGGATCCGTACGTTCTCACCATGTTCGAGAAGGATAATTTTTACGTCCCCTTCTGGCGGGGTATAGTTAATTGCGTTGCCGATTAAATTGATAAATACTTGTTTTAAACGGTCCGAATCGCCATTGATTAACACTTGATTTTGCTTGCAGTAAAGTTCAAGCTTGATATTCTTTGCTTCTGCTTTTCCTGTAAGAATCGTGATTACTTCTTTTAATAACATATGTAAATCTATTTCTTGAATGTTTAGTCTGAAGCCTTGCTGCTCTATTTTTGAAAGCTCTAACAGGTCTTGTATAAGTGTTTGCAGGCGATCACTCTCTTTTAAAATGATCGAAAGAAATGCTTCTAATGTTTCTTTATTGTTCATGGCACCGTCCAGCAATGTTTCAGTAAATCCTTTAATAGAAGTTACAGGGGTTTTTAATTCATGCGAAACATTGGCGACAAAATCCTTCCGCATTTGCTCGAGTTTTTTTATTTCGGTTATATCATGTAAAACAATCAGTACCCCTTTCCAAACATTATTTGTTCCAATTATCGGGACACCATACACAACAAAATACCTTCGTTCGATCAAAAAAGGCACAAGTAATTGTTCACTTACCTTCTTTTCAGTCCGAAAAACCTCTGCTACTAAATGACAAATTTCTTCATATTCAATCACTTCATAGTAGAGTTTATTTAAATAATCAGTTGGATTCACCTGAAAAATATCAATAAACCCTTTATTAATGAGATTAATGTACCCGCGACTATCTATTAAGACTAATCCTGCTCCCATATTTTCAATTAAAGCACTTAACCGGTCCTGTTGCATTTCTTGTGCTTTAACAAGTTCTTGGAGGTTTTCGGCCAGCATATTGATCGATGACCCAAGCATGCCGGTTTCATCCAGTCGATCTACTTTTGTTCGTGCCCGGTAGTTTCCGTTTGCCAGTTCAATCGCTACATTTGTGGCAGCTTCAATTGGTTTTGTATACTTTGAGGTAATTCTAATGGATAGAAAAATAATTATTATTATTGCAATCCCTAGACAGATGGAAAGGACCCATAAGATTTCAACTTTAAAATGTTCATTTAGAGACTCTAAGTAATAGCTTTTAAACAATTGGCCAAGTAATATTCCTAATCCAACTAAAACCGCCATAATTAATAAGATTAGTGTAATTAGCAGCCCTTTTCGGTATTTGGTCATTCTCCTTTCGGCTCCTCCAATTTATAGCCCAAGCCCCGTAACGTTTTAATATAGGCCGGCTTTTTCGTATCCACTTCAACTTTCTCTCTTAAATGTGATATATGTACATCCACAATTCTAGTATCGCCAGCAAAGTCATAATTCCAAACAGCACTAAGTAATTGATCACGCGTCAAGACGCGGCCTTTATTTTGCGCGAGATAAAGAAGTAATTCAAATTCCTTTAAGGTTAACTCCAAAAGTTGGTCGTTAAAATAAGCCTCATACTTTTCGGGATCGATTCTTAAATTAGCGATCACTAGTTGCCCCGTCTCTTTTTCACTTACGTCAATTGCCTCCGCTTGGACTTGTGTCCTCCTAAGAATTGCTTTCACGCGGGCGATCACTTCTCTAGGACTAAAAGGCTTTACCATATAATCATCTGCACCAAGCTCTAAACCTAATATTTTATCGAGCTCATCATCTTTTGCAGTTAACATTAAAATTGGGGTCATTATACTCTTTTGACGAAGCTGCTTACATACTTCCATTCCATCCAACTTCGGTAACATGAGGTCTAATACAATGATATCAGGGCCTTGTGTCTCTGCAAGATGTTTCCCCTCTTCACCATCCATAGCAGTGATCACTTCATACCCGGCCTGCTCCAAATTATATTTAAGCAAAGTTACAATTGACTGTTCATCATCGACAACAAGTATTTTATTTTTCATAATATCCCCCACTAAAATAAGTTACCTCCATTATAATAATAAAGATTACATATAATCTAGTTTTACAAAACTTTAACATAAAAGGAATGTGGACATAGCCATCGAAATGAGTTTGAATTTTTTAAAATAATTAACAAAATATCCACTTTTGGTGTCAAATTTCGCCATAATTTTTTATAAAATTAACTATGAAAGGGAGTGAAATATGGCTTACAAACCACGTGTTGAAACAGGTGAATTATTGATCCTAAGAATTTTGAATAAACGAATGAATTTAACAACTGAAGAGCAGCTACATTATAAAAACAAGGAAAAAGGCTTTGAAGGTGAAGTTGAGTTCGATTTATTAACAGAGAAGCTTCAATGTGAGTGCTTTATATTAAACGATCTGCTGCTTGAGGTTAACAATTCTAAATTCCAAATTGATACCACTATTATTTTTCAAGAAACGATTTACCCTTGTGAGATAAAAAATTATGAAGGCGACTTCATTTTCAAACCTGACAGGCTTGAGAGGATTTCCGGTAAAGATTATAAAAATCCACTAGACCAATTCAAACGCACCAAATTCATGCTACGCCAGTTACTGCAAAATCTAGGATATAATATCCCCATTGAGGGAACCGTTGTGTTTATTAACCCCGAGTTTACATTATATCAAGCGCCCCTAAACGAACCCATTGTTTATCATTCACAACTAAATCGATTCATGAAAAAATTAGATATGCAGCCCTCCAAACTAACTAGCCGGCATAAAAAGCTGGCTGACAAGTTTGTTTCCCTTCATCAAATTGAATCACCCTATAGGAGGCTACCACCATATAAGTATACTCAAATGCGAAAAGGGATGACATGTATTACGTGTAATTCATTTAAGATAACTGTTCCCACAGGGGCAAGGAAAGTTATATGTGATGATTGTGGATGTGAAGAGGGTTTTGAATCAGCCGTACTGCGCAATGTGGAAGAAATAAAGCTATTATTTCCGGATAAAAAAATTACTACTAATTTGGTTTTCGAATGGTGTGGAGTTGTGGGGTCTAAAAAAACCATAAAAAAATTTTTAATGAAAAATTATCGTTCTAATGGGAAGAAAAAATATACCTATTATATATGATTTGACAATCTTATTAAGCCATTTCCTGAATGAACTGTTCTTATCGACCAACACGTGGGCGCCTCAACCTTTTTAGGCTTTATGAACCGGTCTTATCGACCAACACGTGGGCCCCTCAACCTTTTTAGGCTTTATGAACCGTACATTTTCTTTTTAACGCAAAAAGGAACGTCTACACATTCCTTTTTTACATCTTTATTAAAAATTATCCAGCGCCCTACCATGTATTTCCTCCAAACGATGTGGAGGACAAACTTTAACCCTTCCCAGTATGACAGTCTCATTTTTTTCATTCATTCCTATGACACTGATCACAATGGTATGTTCATCTCTTACAACCTCGATCACTTCAAACAAAAACTCGACGGTTCCATAATGATATACGGGCTTAGGAAACTCAATATCTTGGCTTAAGATATGGCTCCCAGGTCCGGGTAAATATTTTGAGATGGCAGAGGTTATCATTCCTGTAAGCATAATACTAGGAACGATTGGTTTTTCAAAAGGCGTCTGTGAAGCATAATCATGTTGAATATAGAGAGGGTTTGCATCGTCTGTTAAACCTAAATAAAGGAGGATATCCTTGTCTTCTATCTTTTCAGTCATAGACAATTTTTCACCGACAGTAATTTCTTCAATCCTTCTTCCTAGCTTTCTTTTCTTACCTAAAAGCATATAACTCCACCTCCGTTGTAAGCGATTTCATTTGAATGCAAAGAAATTCGGGGAAACCCTTGCAACCCCGAATTTCTCAATTTTAATTTTTTATGCTAACACTTGCATTACATTGCGAACGGATTCTGCTGATTTATCTAATGCAGCTTTTTCGTCAGCAGTTAACTCAAGCTCAATTACTTTTTCAATACCATTTGCACCAAGGATCGTTGGTACTCCAAGGTAAATGCCATCGTAACCAAATTCGCCTTCAAGATAAGCAATGGAAGGAATCACTCGACGTTGATCTTTAAGGATTGCTTCACACATTTCTACTAAAGAAGCTGCAGGCGCATAATAAGCACTTCCATTACCTAGAAGGTTTACAATTTCACCGCCGCCTTTTCTTGTACGTTCTACAATTGCTTCTAGACGATCTTTAGGAATTAAAGTTTCTAATGGAATACCACCAGCATAGGAGTAGCGTACAAGCGGAACCATGTCATCTCCGTGTCCACCCAATACAAATCCCGTAATGTCTTTAACGGAAAGATTTAATTCTTGAGCAACAAATGTGCGGAAACGAGCACTATCTAGAACTCCAGATTGACCAATTACACGGTTTTTAGGGAATCCTGATTCTTTAAATACAGTATATGTCATTGCATCTACTGGGTTGGTTAGAACAAGAATCGTACAGTTTGGAGAATACTTTACAATCTCCTGTGTAACACTTCTCATTACCTTTTGGTTTGTCTGGACTAAATCATCGCGGCTCATTCCAGGTTTGCGGGCAATACCAGCAGTGATAACCACAATATCAGAATCACGAGTATCTTCATAATTTGAAGTACCTGTAATATTAGAATCAAAGCCTTGTACTGGACTCGCTTCAAGCATATCTAACGCTTTACCTTTTGTTGGGTTTTCCATTTGTGGGATATCAACTAGAACTACATCGCCAAGTTCCTTTTGTGCCAGTAAAAATGCAGTGGTTGCTCCTGTAAATCCGCCGCCGATAACAGATACCTTTTTACGTTTTAATGACATTTTAATTCTCCCCTTTGAACTTTTTAATGTTTCACTTGAATCTAGAAAAGGCAGAAGGGGCTATTTTTATTTACAGCCCGCATCTGCTCTTCACTTTCCCTTCTTATTCCATGTTCTTAATTAGCTCGTCACCGAATTCAGAAGTTTTTACTTCAGTTGCTCCGTCCATTAAACGAGCAAAATCATAAGTTACAACTTTAGAAGCAATTGTTTTTTCAACAGATTTAATAACCATTGTAGCCGCTTCATTCCAGCCTAAGTGCTCAAGTAATAACACACCTGATAAAATGACAGAAGAAGGGTTTACTTTATCAAGACCCGCATACTTAGGTGCAGTACCGTGTGTTGCTTCAAAAATGGCATGTCCTGTTTCATAGTTGATGTTAGCGCCTGGTGCAATACCAATACCGCCTACTTGCGCTGCAAGTGCATCAGAAATGAAATCTCCGTTCAAGTTCATTGTTGCAACCACATCAAACTCACGTGGACGTGTAAGGATTTGCTGTAAGAAGATATCTGCAATAGCATCTTTTACGATGATTTTGCCTGAAGCTTCTGCATCAGTTTGAGCCTTATTAGCAGCTTCAGAACCCTGTTCCGCTTTAATGCGGTCATACTGTAACCATGTAAATACTTTATCGCCGAATTCCTTCTCAGCAAGCTCATAACCCCAGTTTTTAAACGCGCCTTCAGTGAATTTCATGATGTTTCCTTTATGCACGAGTGTAACGGATTTACGGCCCTCTTTAATAGCATAATTGATCGCTGCACGTACTAGACGGCTTGTTCCTTCTTCCGAAACTGGTTTAATACCGATCCCTGAAGTTTCAGGGAATCTGATTTTCTTAACACCCATTTCGTTTTGTAGGAAGTCAATAACCTTTTTAACTGCTTCAGTACCTTTTTCATATTCAATACCCGCATAAATATCTTCAGTGTTTTCACGGAAAATAACCATATCCGTATCTTGTGGGCGCTTAACTGGGGAAGGAACACCTTCGAACCATCTAACTGGACGTAAGCAGACAAACAAATCTAATTCTTGTCTAAGAGCCACATTTAATGAACGAATTCCTCCGCCAACAGGAGTTGTTAATGGACCTTTAATGGCAATTAAATACTCTCTGATCACGTCAAGCGTTTCACTTGGAAGCCATTCACCTGTTTGGTTAAATGCCTTTTCTCCCGCTAAAACTTCTTTCCAAATCAATTTACGCTCGCCTTTATAGGCTTTTTCAACTGCTGCATTTAAAACTCGCTCGGAGGCTGCCCAAATATCTGGACCGATACCGTCACCTTCAATAAATGGGATGATTGGATTATTTGGTACATTTAATACTCCGTTTGTAACCGTGATTTTTTCGCCTGACATAGTTGATACTCCCTCCTATTATGTAAAAGAAAAACTAAAAAACTTACACCTTTTGTCTTATCAAAGGTTAGAGAGGTGAGTCTCTAACCTTTTCATACATATCTATTAGACCAATTATTCTAACAAAAGTAAAATATTAACCTCGTTGGTCGATTGCAACATATTTTTGCTTTCCAGGACCAATATAATCAGCACGCGGTCGGATTAACCGGTTGTTCTCATATTGTTCAAGAATATGTGCAAGCCATCCTGATACCCTGCTGACAGCAAAGATTGGTGTCATTAAATCATGATCAATCCCTAAACTGTGATAAACAGAGGCTGAATAGAAATCCACGTTAGGTGGCAAATTCTTTTCACCTGTGACAATGCTTTCAATTTTTTCAGACATATCATACCATTGAGGTTCGCCCGTTAGTTCAGTTAACTTTTTAGACATTGCTCTTAGGTGCTTGGCACGTGGGTCACCTTGTCGATATACACGGTGGCCAAAGCCCATGATTTTTTCTTTCTTCTCAAGTTTACCACGGATGTATGGATCTACATTTTCAAGGGTGCCAATTTCTTTTAGCATTTTCATTACAGCTTCATTTGCCCCACCGTGAAGTGGTCCCTTTAGGGCTCCGATTGCGGCAGTTACTCCAGAATAAACATCTGATAACGTAGCTACACAAACACGTGCTGTGAATGTAGATGCATTCAATTCATGGTCCGCATGTAATACGAGCGCTTTATTTATTGCTTCTTCAGCAATTGGTGCTGGTTCCTTGCCAGTTAACATGTATAAGAAATTCGCTGCAAAGCTTAAATCCTGTTTAGGAGCGATTGGTTCAAGACCTTTTCTAATACGCGCAAAAGTTGCTACAATAGCAGGCATTTTTGCCTGAAGACGAATCGCTTTTTTATAATTTGAGTCTGAATCCATTAAATCAGCTTCATCATCATAAATGCCTAAAAGAGAAACCGCTGTACGAAGTGCTGCCATTGGATGTACTTCTTGAATTGGAAATAGCTTAAAGTGTTCAATTACTTCCTGTGGAAGTGCTGCATTCTCAGAAAGTTGTTTTTTCAATTCTGCTAACTGCTCTGAATTTGGCAGCTTTAAGTGCCATAATAAATAAATTACCTCTTCGAAACTTGCATTCACAGCTAAATCATCAATGTCATAGCCAACATAGGTTAGCGTGTCATCAATAATTGAACTGATTGAGGATGTTGTTGCCACTACCCCTTCTAGACCGCGTGTTACTGTCATAGTAAATCTCTCCTTCACATTATAAATTTCCCCATACTTTTAAGTAAAAATTACTCCCCTTATTTCATCCTTTAAATTGACTGAGCGATTGCTCAGGTAAAAAGCAAACAAAAAAATACCTATTTCATTTAGAGAAATAAATTGATTAACAATCAAATCAGCATATATATATGTGGTTTATATAAAAAAGGATACGCTTACAAGCCTATTATAAACAATTATCAGACTTTTGTGAACGAAAAGGAACCGAAAAGTACAAAAAAATATTATTTTACAAAATATCTAGGTGAAAAAATTAAAAATTTTCATTGCTGTATAGGCAATCCCAGCTCCAATTAAAGGTCCAACTGCGACCCCTTTAAAAATAGACACAGATAATATCGTGCCAAGAACTAAAGCAGTTGTAATCTGCGGATCATCTGCTAGTAACTTAACCCCTCCTTTTGCCAGCATAGCGACAATCATGCCCGAGATCAGGGCAATCCAAGCATATGATGATTTAAATGCTCCTGTTAAGTCTTTAAAACCAATTTCTCCACTTGCAATCGGGACTAATACCGCAATTGTAATAATTGTGACACCCCAATTAATACCTTTGGACTGTATAAATGAGAATGCCTTTGTATCCAATCCTACAACCTTTAAGGTAATGAGCACTGCAATGGCAACCAGTAAGGAACTGTTTTTCGCAATAAAACCAATGACGAGCAATAACAGTAAAAATAAAAATGACTCATTTAGCATGTTCTCACCACCTCCTATTCAAATTATCGTAACATAATACCTGCATAAGCATGAAATTAATGATTGCAATAAGTTTCTGTTCTATCTCCTTGCGAATTCTTAAAATAAAATGTTCGTAATATTTTTAAGCCTATTATATTTATCTGGAAAAGTTATGCAGTTTATTTCATAAAATGTTAAACTAGAACTACCAAACATACATATAAAAGGTTAAAGGAGGTTTGTCTTTGAATCTTAAGTACTTATACCGGACAATACGATTCTTAATTGTAATAGGTGTTATTGTTTTGGCGCTTTACTCCTTTTATTTTCTGTCAAAAGTGACCTATCCATTTTTAATTGGACTAATTATTGCGTTTATGATTAATCCACTTGTAGATATTTTTGAAAAAAAGGCTAGAATGCCTCGTGTATTAGCTGTTTTTATTGCACTTATTATTATTTTTGCCTTATTTGCAGGTTTAATTACACTGCTAATTGCCGAGATTGTCTCTGGTGCTACTTATTTGTCAACGGTAGTCCCAGATCATCTAGATACGTTAATTGAATATATAGAGAAATATTTTACTGCTCAAATTCTTCCGATATATGATCAATTAACAAGTGTGTTTAATAAACTTGAATCAGGGCAGCAGGATACGATTATTGGTAATATACAGAATGTTGGGACGAGAATTGGCTCAACCGTTGGCAATTTTATTCAGAATCTATTTGGGATTATCCCAAATATCATCGCTTGGCTTCCAAATGCAGCTACCGTTTTAATCTTTTCCTTATTGGCTACTTTTTTTATTAGTAAAGATTGGTACCGTTTATCGACATTGGGCGGCAGACTCTTACCTGAGAAAGCAATAACAAGCAGCCGGTCTGTTTTTGTTGATTTAAAAAAGGCGCTGTTTGGTTTTATTAAAGCCCAGTTAACACTGATATCGATTACCACGGTTATTATTCTAATTGGCCTACTTATTCTTCGTGTTGATTACGCGATAACTATCGCTTTAATAACCGGAATAGTGGATGTTATTCCTTACCTGGGTACGGGTGCTGTTTTTGTCCCATGGATTATTTATGTGGCGATTGGAGGCAATACAGGTCTTGCCATTGGCTTAGGAGTTCTTTATATTGTTGTCATCGTTCAACGGCAAGTCATGGAGCCCAAAATCCTTTCTTCTAATATTGGACTTGATCCATTAGCCACACTGATTGCGTTATTTGTCGGTTTTAAATTGATTGGTCTTTTAGGATTAATTGTTGGCCCCGTCACCCTTGTCATTATTAGCACCTTGTATCGTGCTAATGTTTTTCATGATTTATGGGTTTTTATAAAAGGAAAAGAGGTTTGAGACTTCTTAATAAGAAAAGTCAGCCCCAAATTGGATGCTGACTTTTCTTATTTTATGATTTTAATATTTCCTTTATTAATCCGTCTTCGCCACGCTTTGAGGATTAGAAATTTTATCGGCTTTCTTGTTGGCGGGAAAAGAAATAGGAACCCGGTAACATCAGTGATAAATCCTGGCGTTAATAAAAGTGTTCCGCCAATTAAGATGCAAATTCCATCTAAAAGAGCTTCGCCTGGAATCTGACCGGAGCTTAGTTGTTCCTGCACCCTTCTGATTGTCTGGAGTCCCTCTCTTTTGGCTAAATAAGCCCCAATGATTCCTGTTAATAAAATTAGAGCAATGGTTGGCCAAACACCGATAGCTTTACCTGAAAAAAGTAAAACACCAATATCCATAGCAGGAATTACAATGATTAACAAAAATAAATAACGCATAGATTGTCCCCTTTCAAATGCTTATTCTTATTATATTACCAATGGGGATGATTTTGTGGTTATTAAAAAAAAGAAGGGGTTTCCCCTTCTTTTTTCCTTATCTGCTCTTATAAGACACTAGCATGTCCGTTGTAGATAACTCCACTAGTAGCATCTACGGTTATTTCTTGGCCATCTTTAAACAATTCTAAGGCATTATCTACCCCAACAACCACTGGGATGCTAAGGTTTAGTCCAACCACTGCTGCATGGCTTGTTAATCCGCCCTCTTGGGTAATAACAGCCGCACATTTTTCAAGTGCTGGCACCATATCGCGATCCGTACCAATTGTCACAAGAATCGAACCTTGCTTTACTTTTTCTAAAGCTTCTTTCGCATCATGGGCAACTACCACTTTACCAAAGGCTGTTCTACGGCCAATTCCTTGTGCTTTTGTAATAATATCGCCGACAACATGGATTTTCATTAGGTTTGTTGTACCGGCTTCACCTACTGGCACACCAGCAGTAATAACAACTAAATCACCACGCTTAACGATACCGCTATTTAAGCTTTCTTCAACGGCAATATCCAGCATTTCGTCTGTTGTGGTTGCAACCCTTCCAAACTGCGTGTAAACACCCCAAACAAGGGATAGACGGCGGCATACATGTTCAACGGAAGTTACCGCAACAATCGCTGCTTTCGGACGATATTTAGAAATCATTCTAGCAGTATGACCGCTTTCAGTTGGGGTAATAATCGATTTTACATCAAGATTTAAAGCAGTATGTGCGACAGATTGTCCAATCGCATCTGTAAGATTATGTTCTGCATCTTTACTGCGGCTTGAAAGTATTTCTTTATGATCTAAAGCTGATTCTGCTCTGGAAGCAATATTGTGCATCGTTTGGACTGCTTCCACAGGATATTGTCCTGCAGCAGTTTCACCAGAAAGCATGATTGCGTCAGTTCCATCAAATATCGCATTCGCTACATCACTAGCTTCTGCACGAGTTGGTCTAGGATTTCTCTGCATGGAATCAAGCATTTGAGTCGCAGTAATAACTGGTTTGCCCTGCGCATTACATTTCTTAATTAACATCTTTTGGACAAGTGGAACCTCTTCAGCAGGGATTTCTACGCCAAGATCTCCACGAGCAACCATTAAGCCATCAGAAATTTCTAAGATTTCGTCAATGTTATCGACGCCTTCCTGGTTTTCAATCTTAGGAATAATGTGGATATGTGTAGCATTATTTCCTTCTAATAAGTGACGGATTTCTAAAACATCCTTTGCACGTCGAACGAAAGAGGCAGCAATAAAATCAACACCTTGTTCAATTCCGAAAAGAATATCTTGAGTATCTTTTTCTGTAATTCCAGGCAGGTTCACTGATACACCTGGAACGTTAACGCCTTTTTTATTTTTCAATGTACCGCTATTTAAAATTTTGGTATGGATTTCATTCGCCGATTTATCCACATTCGTTACTTCTAAGCCAATTAAGCCATCATCTAAAAGAATCTTTGAGCCTACATGGACATCTTCAATTAGCCCTGGATATGTAACTGAAAACTTTTGAAGAGTTCCTTCTACTTCGGTCATGGAAACGATAATATTTTCTCCAGCCGTTAGCTCAAGCGCACCGTTTTCCATGTTGTTTGTCCGAATTTCAGGACCTTTTGTATCTAATAGGATGGCAACGATTTTGCCAGTTTGTCTGGATGCTTCGCGAATATTTTGGATTCGTGCACCATGTTCTGCAAAATCTCCATGTGAAAAATTTAATCGAGCTACGTTCATACCCGAATTGATTAATTGTGTTAATTTTTCAACGCTTTCACTAGCTGGACCAATCGTACAAACGATTTTTGTTTTTCGTAACATTCTTATTTTTCCTCCCGTATTAGAAAAGCAATTTTGCCATTTCTTAAATTCATAAATCCTTAAATCGATAATTCCATAGAAAGTTTGTAAAGATCACGATCTAAAGTATGTTGTCGGCCAAGTGCTTCAATGATGTCATAATCTACAAGCTGATTCTTTTCAATCCCTACTGCTCGGCCGCCTTTCCCTTCAATAAGAAGCTCAACTGCTCTTGCTCCTAATCTGCTTGCAAGAACTCTGTCAGCTGCAGTTGGTGAGCCACCGCGTTGAATATGACCTAAGACAGAAACTCTCGTATCAAAGTTTGTTGCCTCCTGAACTTGCTGCCCAAGCTCAACACCACTGCACACACCTTCAGCAACAACAATAATACTATGCTTTTTACCGCGTTCCTGCCCTTTTCGAAGTTTTTCAACGATATCATTCATGTCATAGCCTTCTTCAGGTATTAAAATCGTTTCTGCGCCGCCAGCAAGTCCTGCCCAAAGAGCAATGTCCCCAGCGTTTCGCCCCATTACTTCAATAATAAAAGTTCTTTCATGAGAAGTCGCAGTGTCACGAATTTTATCTAATGAATCGATAACTGTATTTAAAGCTGTGTCAAACCCAATGGTAAGTTCTGTCCCAGGAATATCATTATCAATCGTACCCGGAACCCCAACACACGGATAGCCATGTTCTGTTAACGCTTTTGCCCCACGGTAAGAACCATCTCCACCGATAACCACTAGGCCTTCAATTCCATGTGCTTTTAGCTGCTCGATCCCTTTTTGCTGTCCTTCTTTTGTTTTAAATTCTGGGCAGCGTGCCGATTGGAGCATTGTCCCGCCGCGCTGAATAATATCTCCAACAGAACCAAGTTCAAGCTTTTTAATATTTCCAGAAATTAATCCCGTATAACCACCATAGATACCATAAACCTCAAGATTGTGATAAATTGCTTTCCGAACCACAGCACGAATGGCTGGATTCATCCCTGGGGAATCTCCACCACTTGTAAGTACTCCTATTTTTTTCATGGTTACCACCTCAATTTTTAATTTAAAAAAATATGTATATCCTCATTTGAAATAGAAAATAAAGCTACGATCCTATAAAAATTACTTCTTTTATTATTTACATAAAACCCTCGAATATTTATAAAATAACATGAAGAAATAACTATAACAACCTTATGGTATTAGTAATTATAATAGGCAGAATAATCTATTAACTGGAAACGCTTTATTCACTCTTGTAAGCGTCATCAACAAACTTTTTATGGATTTCTGGTGAACATTTTGTGAATTTACAAAAAGCGGAAGCGCCCGTTTAGTTGCGTATGGACTGGAGCGCTCCAACTGAGATAAATGAAAATTGAAAAGCGGAAGCGTCTTGTCCAGGGGCGACAGGCATAAGATGAGCCGGCTTGAAGGTTGCTTTTTAACCTTCAGGACGGATTGGCTTATGACCCCGAGCCCCCAGGCGCTGGAGCTAGACAACACGGAGAGGGTTAGCGCATTCGTGCTTGACTTATCGTAGGGCGGAGAGCGAAGTCCCACTAGCAGTTGGGCGCTGGAGCTGGATTCAGAGAATAAAAAAAAGTGCCCATCGTTATGAGCACGTTATATTAATTAACCCCGATGTAATCATTGACAATTGCAAATTCACCGATAGTCCTGAAACGGTTGTAACGATCAGCAATTAATTCATCTTCTGAAAGCTTTAGCAGCTGCTGCAACGCTGTCTTAAGTACATTATCAATTTCTTCTGCTTGCTTGATTGCGTCTCTTTGGGCACCGCCCTTAATTTCGGGAATGATCCCATCAATGACGCCTAGTACTTTTAAGTCCGGTGCGGTTATTTTCATTGTTTCGGCTGCATTTTTAGCCAGAGCTGCATCTTTCCATAATATTGCCGCAGCACCCTCCGGTGAAATAACCGAGTAGGTTGAATTTTCCAGCATATAGATACGATTACCAACTCCAAGTGCAAGAGCGCCGCCACTCCCGCCTTCACCAATCACTATACACACCACTGGAACCCTAAGACCAGCCATTTCAAACAAATTGCGAGCAATTGCTTCACTTTGCCCGCGTTCTTCTGCTGCCTTTCCAGGATAGGCACCCTTTGTATCAATGAAACAGATAATCGGTCGATTAAATTTATCTGCTTGTTTCATTAATCGAAGTGCTTTTCTGTAGCCTTCTGGATGTGGCATTCCAAAGTTTCTGCGAATATTCTCTTTCGTGTCTCTTCCGCGCTGGTGGCCAATCACTGTTACAGGTAATCCTTTATATTTAGCAATTCCGCCCACTATTGCCTCATCATCAGCAAAGGTTCGGTCGCCATGACATTCAAAGAAATTCTCAAACAGATAGGGAATATAATCTAGCGTTGTCGGCCTGTTTGGAAGACGAGCAATTTGTACCCGATCCCAAGGCTTAATGTTTTCATAGATACTCTGCTCAAGCTTTTCAAGCCTAGTCTCTAATTTGCTAATTTCTGAACTTAAGTCAACATCCGCGGTTTTGGTGAACTCTTTTAAATCAGTGATTTTCTTTCTCAACTCGATGACCGGACGTTCAAATTCTAATTCTCCTACCATCTGAGCACACCTCCAGGTTGATGGATTTCTAGAATGTTTGTGACTTTCTCAACTAGGTCATTTCGAACGATAATTGCATCCAACTGACCGTGTTTTAACAGAAACTCTGACGTTTGAAAATCCTCAGGCAATTCTTCGCGGATGGATTGTTCAATAACTCTCCGTCCGGCAAATGCGATGAGCGCGCCTGGTTCAGCAAGGTTGAAATCTCCCAATGATGCGAAGCTCGCAGATACACCACCAGTTGTCGGGTGCGTCATTATCGAAATGATTAATCCACCATTATTACTAAACCTTTTTAAGGCAACACTTGTTTTTGCCATTTGCATTAAACTTAAGGCACCCTCTTGCATTCTCGCTCCACCTGATGCAGTAAAAATAATAAACGGAACATTTAACTCATCCGCTTTTTCAATTGCTAGTGTAATTTTTTCGCCAACAACCGATCCCATGCTTCCCATTCGGAACGTGGCATCCATAATGGCGAGAACAATTTTATGACCGTTAACTGTTCCTATTCCAGTGACAACAGCCTCGTTCAATTTACTCTTTTGTCGGTCTTTTTCAAGCTTTTCAAGGTAGTCAGGAAAGTTTAATGGATTTTTTGAAATCATATTATCATTCATTTCCATGAAACTTCCTTCATCAATGAAAGTGTCAATCCGTTCTTTTGAGTTCATTGGAAAATGATGACCGCAATGCAAACATATTTTTAAATTTTTCATTAATTCTTTTGTATACATAATCTTCTTACATGAAGGACACTTTGACATAATTCCTTCAGGAACATCATTTTTTGCAGTTTCCGTCGGTATTTGAGCATATTTCTTCTTTTTTGTATGATTTTTTGAAAAAAGATCTTTTAGCGCCAAAAATTAAACCTCCCTTGTGTTACGATAACTCTGGCAAGTTTCTCCAATTATTACTATTAAGAAGTTTTTCTATTCATGCTAAACTTCATACATCCATAGTGGTCAGACCACCATTGAAATAAAAATACCCTATCTTAGGGCTTGGTTAACCTACACTATAAATTAAAATGAGTTAAAAATCTGTTAGTATTTGTCGTTAAAAACAGACAAATTACGTAGATTGTAATAAGCAGATAGTGTTTTGGCTTCCTTCTTTTCAGACAGGGCCTCAATTAGTAATAGATAGTCTTGACGAGGACTGACAATTTTTTTTGAATCAAGCGAATGGTAATACTCATTTAAAATAGACCAAATTCTAGAGAAAAGATGGTTATCAGCGATCTCAATAATTTGATAAAAAAACTCATCATCATTTACGCTGTTATCTTGATTTGCCCATTCTTTCAAATTCACTATATTTTTGTTATCTATTTTTTGCAAGGCTAATCTTAGACAGTCCATCTCAATATAACACTTTGTCTCAAAAACATCACGTTTCGCTTTTTCATCCTGTAAAATAAATGTACTAAGAAGCTGGACAAGATGATTGCCCCGAAAGTCGCGAATAAACGTCCCTTCGCCCCTCCGTGTTTCAATTAACCCAAGCAATTCTAATGCCCTAAGTGCCTCTCTAACGGAAGAGCGCCCGAAATTCAGGCGCTCCGACAATTCTCGTTCAGATGGGATCTTATCTCCGGATTGTAATCCATCGATTGTTATCATTTCTCGTAACTGCTTAACAATCTCTAAATATACCTTAGTATTGTTTCCCACTAACGTATCACTCACTTTTGCCAATAATAGCGAGCCTCTTTGTTTTTTCCTTTATTTCTTCAGGATCAACCTTAATGCGGGCAACCCCGGTTTCCATTGCTGCTTTTGCGACTGCTGCTGCAACATCTGGAGCAACTCTCGGATCAAAAGGTCCGGGAATGACATAGTCGGAATTCAGCTCATCTGGACTGATTAGATTGGCAATAGCTTCTACTGCCGCGACTTTCATTTTTTCATTTATATGGGTGGCACGAACATCGAGAGCCCCACGGAAAATTCCCGGGAATGCGAGAACATTGTTAACTTGGTTTGGAAAATCTGAACGGCCTGTTCCGACCACTTTTGCTCCTGCTGCTTTTGCCTCATCAGGCATAATTTCAGGGTCCGGATTGGCCATAGCAAAAATAATAGAATCTGGATTCATTGATGCTACCATTTCTTTTGTAAGTGCACCTGCAACCGAAACTCCGATAAAAACATCCGCACCTTTAATTACATCTGCAAGGCTGCCTGTAAGGTTATCTCGGTTTGTATATTTCGCTACTTCAGCTTTAACTGCATTCATACCCTGTGGACGCCCTTCGTAGATGGCGCCTTTTGTATCACACATAATTATGTCCCTAACACCGTAACTATATAACAATTTAATAATGGCAATCCCCGCTGCACCAGCACCGTTTGCGACCACTTTAATTTCTGTCATTTTTTTGCCGATAAGCTTAAGTGCGTTGACAAGACCTGCAACCGTAACAATTGCTGTCCCATGCTGATCATCATGAAAGATTGGAATATTTGCTTCCTTTTTTAATCTTTCCTCAATTACGAAACAATTTGGAGCAGCAATATCTTCAAGATTTACGCCTCCAAAAGTAGGTTCAAGTAATTTTACAGTTTCAACAATTTTGTCAACATCAGTTGTGTTCAAACAGATGGGAAAAGCATCAACACCAGCAAAGCTTTTAAATAGTACTGCTTTACCTTCCATAACAGGGAGAGCTGCCTCAGGTCCAATATTACCAAGTCCAAGAACAGCGGTGCCATCAGATACAACTGCAACCATGTTCCCTTTCATGGTATATTCGTAAACCAATTCTGGTTTCTCATAAATATCTTTGCATGGCTCTGCAACACCTGGTGAATAAGCTAAACTTAAATCATGTGCATTTCGGACTAAAACTTTTGATTTCGACTCTAACTTTCCCTTATTAATTCGATGCATATGTAATGCTTCTTCCCGTAATGTCAAGATAGTTCACCCCTCAAATTTTTACAAAAGATTATTTAACATCCCGCTATATGTAGTTCGATTTTGTGGTGGTCAGACCACACTTGTCTCATTATCACTATAACATATCTTCGAAAGTTGTAAAGAATTATTCCTTCAGGACAACATTTTTTGGACCTAGCACATTTCTTAATAATTGCAGTAATTCGGGGGTAGGATTGATATTATTTTCTGACCCCAGTCTAATTGTTTTCCGGTTTTTTTCATAGTGTAAGATCACTGCTGCAGTTCCTTGATTTTCTTTTAGCAGCTGATTTAATTGCTGGAGGGAAGATTCATCCTGTTTATCCTCAACTATTTTCAAATATAAAACTGACTGTATAACCGTTTTAGTTTGTAACCACTCCTCTAAGTTTGAAACTTGTTGAATGATAAATTGCTGCTTCCCTTCACGTTCCTCTATTTTCCCTTCAATCAATAAAAATTTCCCATGCTCTAATAGATGCGAATATTTTTTGTAAACATTCGGGAATGCCACTGCTTCCATTTCGCCGCTTGCATCACTTACCGTTAAAAAGGCCATTGAATCTCCTTTCCTGGTACGAATGGATTTCATAGAGGTGATATAAACGCCTGATGAAATCCTTTGGGTTTGATTTTTGGTCCCAAACAGAGCATGTGCCCCTGCATGTTTGAGTTGCTCTTCATAAATAGAGACCGGATGGTCCGAAAGATAAAAGCCAAGTGCTTCTTTTTCAAATGTCAGCTTATTCTCCAGACTAATGGGATCGACTTGCATATAGTTAGGCTTTGGTATGAATTCTTCTTCAAATAAATCAAATTGATTATTTTCAGACGGCTTAAATATTTGTGCATGCTCCATCGCTACATCTAAACTGGCGAGCAGAACGGCACGATCCTCACCAAATTCATCAAAGCAGCCAGAATGGACCAGGAACTCAAGCGTTTTTCGATTGATGGCTTTTGAGGAAACCCGAATGCAAAAATCAAATAAGTCTACAAATCTTTTCTTTTTCCTTGCCTGAAAGATCTCTTTTAAGGCGGCAGCCCCTACACTTTTAATGGCTGCTAAGCTGTAACGTATTCCTTCATGTTCAACTTGAAAGGAGTAACCACTATTATTGATGGATGGAGGCAGGATCTTGATTTCCTTTTGTTTTGTTTCCATGATGTATTGTGCTATTTTCGTATCATTTCCGATTGCCGATGTAAGCAGGCCGGCCATAAAATAAACCGGGTAATTTGCTTTTAAAAAAGCTAACTGGTAAGCAATCATACTATAGGCAACAGCGTGACTTCGGTTAAAGCCATAATTAGCAAAACGAACAATTAAATCGTAAATGTCGTTGGCTAGTGTTTGATCATACCCTTTTCTTAGCGCTCCCTGGACAAAATGACTCCGCTCTTTATCAAGAATATCCTTTTTCTTTTTTCCGACCGCTCTTCTTAAAAGGTCGGCTTCACCAAGTGAAAAACCAGCCATTTTCGAAGCAATTTGCATAATTTGCTCTTGGTAAACAATGACGCCATATGTATTCTCAAGGATAGGCTGCAAATCAGGGTGTGGATATTCGACTTTCTTTACGCGGTGTTTTCGATCAATAAAGAGTGGGATATTTTCCATTGGTCCTGGACGGTACAAGGCATTGACTGCCACAATATCTTCAAATCGGGAAGGTTTTAAGCGGGTTAGAACTTTGCGCATCCCTTCAGATTCCAGCTGAAATATACCTGTCGTTTCTCCGCCCGCTAACAGGTTGAAGGTCACAGTGTCCTCTAATGGAATCGAGTTGATGTTTATTTTCTTACCAGTTTTCCTATAGATAGAAGATAAAATTGAATCGATTAATGTAAGGTTCCGTAAGCCTAGAAAGTCCATTTTCAAGAGCCCGATTTCTTCGAGATGTTCCATTGAAAATTGCGTTAAATATACATGGTTAGACCCGCGTTGAATGGGGATTAAATCAATTAGCTGTTTCTCACTTATGACCACACCAGCTGCATGGGTGGAAGTGTGGCGCGGTAGACCTTCTAGTTTTAAAGCCGTTTCAAAAAGCCGTTGATTCATCGGGCTTTCCTTAATAAATTTTCTAAGTGGTTCCGATTCTTTATAGGCTCCTTGCAGGTTTATTCCTAATCGCGACGGAATCGTCCTTGATAAATGTTCCAGTTCCTTTGAATTTAACCCGAATACCTTACCGACATCCCTTAATGCAGCTTTTGCTGCGAGGGTTCCAAAAGTTACGATTTGCGCGACATGTAGTTCACCGTATTTCGCCGCAACGTAATTAATCACCTCATCGCGCCGATGATCTGGAAAATCAATATCAATATCAGGCATCGAAATCCGCTCAGGATTTAGAAATCGTTCAAATAATAGATTATGCTTTAATGGGTCAACATCAGTTATGTATAAAACATAAGCAACAAGCGAACCTGCTGCCGAGCCCCTTCCTGGACCTGTTAGAATTCCCTGCGCGCGGGCATATCTCATAAAATCCCAAACAATTAAAAAGTAGTTGCTAAATTCCATTCGCTTAATGACCGATAGTTCATAGGACAAACGATCATAATATTCCTGAGATGGGGCAGAAAAACGTTCGCTTAATCCCTGATTGCACAACACTTCAAGGTACTCCTCAGCTGGAATTCCATTCTCCGTTGGGAATGTTGGCAGATAGGTCTTATTCAGTTCAATGTTAAAGTCGCATCTGTTTGCAATCCTGTGTGTATTTTCTAATGCATCCGGTACATCAGAAAAGCGATCCACCATTTCACTAGCTGTTTTTAAATAGAACTGATCGTTTTCCAACTTTTCTCTGTGATCGTCCTGCAATTTATCGCCATTTTTTATGGCTAACAAACACTCTTGGGCAAACATATCTTCTTTTTCTAAATAATAGACCTGATTTGTCGCTACCAGCGGGACATTCATTTCTTTTGAAATCAAGTTAAACTGATTTCTGATTGTTATTTCTTGTTCGAGTTGATGATTTTGAATCCCTAGAAAAAAGCAGTTTCTGCCGAAGATGGTATCTAGTTTTCTTATTATATTTCTGGCAATTTCTTCTTCACCATTTAAGATGGACTGCTCAATTTCTCCTTCTAGTCCAGGTGTGATAGCTATAAGCCCTTCCGAATAATGTTTCAACCATCTGAGCGGAATCCCATGATCAGTTTTTGTTTGAACCGTACTAGATATCTTTAATAGATTTTTATATCCATGATCATTTTCTGCGAGTAAGACCAATGGATAGGACTCGTTATTGTTGTTTTCACTTTCTACATCCACTGTTAACCCGATGATGGGTTTAAGATTATTTTTCTTACACAACTTATAAAATTCAATCGTTCCGTACATGACGTTTCTGTCGGTTAAGGCGATCGCAGAAAAGCCTTTTTTTTGTGCATTTTCAATTAAATCCGGGACAGATGCCGTACTTGTTAATAAACTATATGCACTATATACATGTAGGTGAATAAAAGACATATTGTCACACCCTTAATTCCATAATCTCTCCCTTTATTATAGAACTTAATTTGAAAAAAGGAAAATATGTTCTTATTTTTAGGCGTTATTAAACTTGGCTGTTGATTTCCGCTCTAGGTGCTTCGCTCCAATCAACTGGCTATAAAATCAACAATGACCTTTAACTCTGCCTATTTTTAAAAACATATTTGTAATTGTTTGTCCATATAAATGAGTATTGGGATTGATTATGGATAAGGGCGGTTGACGAGATGAAAGAAATTGGTTTTTTTCCTTCTTTTATAGAAAGCTACTTTATTGCCTTAGGTGTGGTGCTTGGTGGTTCGCTTATTGGTGGTATAGCCTCATTTCTAACCGGACAGCCACCGCTAACGACCGTTTACCGCTTATCATCAGCGCTTCGAATTTGGGCGATTGTTTCGGCGATTGGCGGGACATTTGACGCGGTTTATACGTTTGAAAGAGGTTTGTTTGATGCGAATACAAAGGATCTTTTCAAACAATTTTTATTAATACTCTCTGCCTTAGGCGGGGCCCAGACTGGTGCCCTCCTGATTAATTGGTTAACCCAGGAGCATATCTCATCATGAGAATCCCGCCATTATATCGAAGACCTTCCTGGCAGCGTTTTTTTGGAGGAATGGCCGTAGGTGGTGTGATTAGCTGGTGTATTTTTTTATATATTTATGGGGTTTGGCAGGAAAAGAACACCGAATTAATTCGGACACAAGCGAAGGAAATTATTGACTTAAACGGAGAGAAAAAAATTTGGCAGGAAGAATATAAAGAAATTAATAAGCGAAATATTGAACAGCTTACAGTCCAGAAAATCAACATTAGAATTACAAACTGGGAAAAATATAAACTTGATTCTTTAAGTGTATTGGAGACAGAAGACTCGGTTAGAGATGATATTAGCATGATGATTGCAAAAGATATCGAAACAGTCTACAAAAGTAAGGACCTTTTGAAAAAAATTATTGAAAATAAACCAATTAAAATCAATGATAAAAGGTATAAACTAAAGGTTAAAGAAATGGTTTTTTATACAAACCTATCGATCCAATTAGAGATTCAGTTTGAATAATAAAAAATCGACCCTCACTCTCACGAGGGCCGATTTTTCTATTTGTTGGCTCAGTTAAACTTAGCTGTTGATTTCCGCTCCAGGCGCTTGCGGTTCGCGGGCGGGTCCGGGGAGTCTTCGCGCCTTCCGCTCCAATCAACTTGGCTATAAAATCAACAATGACTTTAACTCATCCTATTTTTTAAAAGAATAATTTTCACATACTTCGTCAAGTGCTTTCAATACATCGTCCACTTCGTTCCAAGAATAGATGGATGCTCCTGATGCAAGTGGATGCCCCCCGCCTTTGAACTTCCTTGCGACTCCATTGATGACAGGACCCTTTGAACGCAGACGTACCCTTATCTGTTCGGCTTCCTCGATGAAGAAAACCCACGCCTTTATTCCTTTTACATTTCCTAATGTTCCAACTAAGAGGGATGCCTCTGCGGGTTTTGCATTGTATTCTTGTAATAGTTCTTTTGTTAGCTTAACGGAGGCAACACCGTTATTCTGTAACTCAAAATTTTGGAGTATAAAACCGTTTAATTTAATGATATTGGTATCCAATTCATACATCTTGTCAAATAGCTCAGTCCGTGAAAAATTGTAATGAATTAATTCCCCAGCATACCCCAGTGTTTTTTCCGTCGTACTCGGAAAAAGAAATCTTCCAGTATCACCGACAATTCCAGCGTATAACAATCTCGCTGCTGCATCATTCATTTTTAGCCCTTTGTTTTTTCCGTTTAAATAAAATTCATAAATCATTTCGCTGCACGAGCTAGCGCTTGTATCCACCCATAATAAATCACCATACGGGTCCTCATTTGGATGATGATCAATTTTTATTAACTTTTCACCCAGAGAATAACGCTTGTCACAAATCCTTTCAGCATTTGCGGTATCACAAACGATCACTAATGCACCCTTATATACTTCATCTTCAATCACATCAAGCCTGCGCATGTAATGAAGGGTTGGTTCTTCTAGACCAACGGCATAAATCTTTTTATTCGGGTAGGATTCTTGAAGAATCGCTGCCAATCCACCTTGTGAACCGTAGGCATCAGGATCTGGACGGACGTGACGATGAATAATGATGGTTTCAAATTGTTCAATCTCTGCTAAAATCTGCTCAATCATGTGCAATGCTCCTTTACCAACTAATAAACCAAATGTGGTATTTTTTTGTTTTTACAGTTACAATAATAGAAGATTTTCTATACTTGGAGGAAATAATATGTTTGTACTTGTTGTATTAATTGCTATACTATTTGCTTTCTATCTATTTTATAAAACAAAATACTTCAGAAGCAACCGTTTAGTAGAAAAGAAATGGCTTGCTGCTAAATCAAATATTGCCCTAGGGCTTTTTGTCTTTTTATTTGGAGTTAATCACATGCTATTTATTTCCGAAACAACGGTTATGTATATAGTTGCCGCAGTATTTATTGTTTATGGAGCACTATTTAGCTGGATCGGTTTCAAAAAATATAAACATTACCTTCCATTCGCAATCGAGGAAGCAAAAAATTTTGAACTGCAAAAATAAATATAGAAGCCGCTTCTCCATTGGTGAAGCGGCTTTTTTAAAGTATATAACTTTGATAATTGTCCAGCTCCAGCGCCCAGCGGCTAGTGTACTTCGCTAAACAGGCGCTTCCGCTTTTCTAGTTCCTATCAAGCAATTGACACATCATCATTGCTTTTCCAACTAATATTCCTTCATTGAAAACTTCTACATCCACTTTTCCAAATTTACGTCCAACTTCAAGTACTTTCGGATAAATTTCTAATACACTCTCCATTTGAACAGGTTTAATAAAGTATATAGTCATATTTTCAACGACAAGATCGCCTTTTTTATAGCTCCGTAATACCCGGTTTGCTGCATCAGAGACAATCGTTGTAAACACACCGTAAGAGATTGTTCCAAGTTGGTTGGTCATTTGTGGGGTTACTTCGCAAGAGTAAACCTCTTCTCCTTTTGCTTTTCCCTGCATTAATACCATTTGATTTGTAACGATATCGTCGAGAGTTTCCCCGACCTGTGGCTGCCGCTGGTTCATTTGTAATGCTTTTAAAACATCCTGCCTGCTAATAATACCTTCCAAACGGTTTGAGTCATCTGTAACAGGAAGTACTTCAATTCCTTCCCAGACCATGGTATGTGCAGTTGAAGCCACACTTGTCTTCCCATTTACCGACATGGGGTGCTTGGTCATAATTTTATCGATGGATGCTTCTAAATCCTGACCTAAAATGTCCTTACTTGTCACCATCCCTTGAATCTTCATGTTTTGGTCAACAACTGGGTAGCGGCTGTGTGCAGTTTGTTGATTAAATTCATGCCATTTTGACACCCTATCCGACGTTTTTAGATAAAAAGTATCAGCAAGAGGGGTTAAAATATCTTCGACTAAAATAATTTCTTTTTTGATTAATTGGTCATAAATCGCCCGGTTAATCATGGTTGCGACCGTAAACGTATCATAGCTCGTTGAAATGACCGGTATTTCTAGTTTATCTGCTAGCTTTTTGATATGATCGTCAGCATCAAATCCACCGGTTATGAGCACAGCGGCTCCAGCTTTTAAAGCAAGTTCATGCGCCTGAGTCCGGTTCCCGACTATTAATAGGTTACCAGCCTCAGTATAGCGCATCATGGCTTCTAATTTCATGGCACCAATAACAAATTTATTTAGGGTTTTATGCAAGCCCGTTCTTCCGCCCAATACCTGACCATCAACAATATTTACTACCTCAGCAAAAGTAAGTTTTTCAATATTCTCTTTCTTTTTCCGTTCTATTCTAATCGTTCCAACTCGTTCGATGGTACTTACATATCCTTTGTTTTCCGCTTCTTTAATCGCACGGTAGGCTGTACCTTCACTGACAGACATCGCCTTGGCAATTTGTCTGACAGATATCTTTTCTCCAATAGGGAGACCATCAATATATTGTAATATTTGTTCATGCTTAGTGGCCAAGACCTTCACCCTTTATAGTCAAATTCCAATTATTCTATTTAGAATAACCCGGATTACATATAATTTTTATTATAGAGTGTTGAAAGCCTTGATTCAATGCGGATTCTCACATTACTCTTAATTCTCAATGATAGAACCTAGATTTCTTCCTAGATCGTCGCTCCGATTGAAGTTTATGTCCTTGCTTTTTGGGGCTATAAAGAAGGCCAGTAAGATTTCCAGCGATAACGATTAAGGCAAATGAGAGCCAGGCTAATGAAAATATCCCTTGAGCCCCATCAGCATAAATCGATAATCTTGGTGCTCCATAATAAAGCAAGATGCCACAGAGTAACAGGCAAAGTAAATATCTGTTCTTTTTCAATTTTATTTCCTCCCCCTAAAAGACTGCTTGTTCCATATTTATGCATAGTGGAGGGAAAAAAGTATGTAAATCACCCAAGATCAATTAAATTTCGATGGCTTCGCCTGGTTGGAGTACTTTACCATTTTTATCTTCCAGCAACTCAATAAACTTGAACGGGTCTTGTTTGATTGGCGGGAAGGTATTGTAGTGGATCGGCACAACTGTTTTAGCTTTTAACAGCATGGCTGCGTATGCTGCATCTTCAGGCCCCATTGTAAAATTATCACCTATGGGCAGGAAGGCTACTTCAATCGGATGGCGCTCACCAATCAACTTCATATCTGAAAATAACCCCGTATCACCAGCATGATAAATCGTCTTTCCTTCATTCATAAATAAGATTCCAGCAGGCATGCCGCAATAGATGAGTTCATTATTTTCTGTTGTAAAGCTTGATCCATGAAAGGCCTGAGTTAGTTTAACTTTGCCAAACTCAAATTGATGGGCACCACCAATGTGCATGCCATGGGTATTAACTCCCTGCCAGCTTAAGTAGGTAGATATTTCGTGGTTAGCAACGACAAGGGAGTTATTTTTCTTTGCCAGCTCGACCGTATCCCCGACATGGTCATTGTGACCATGCGATAAAATAATGACATCTGGTCTTAGTTCCTCCACTTTCAAGTCCGTCAATTGATTACCATTTATGAAGGGGTCAATTAAGATGGTTTTCCCGTTTGTTTGAATTTGTACAACTGAATGTCCATGATACGAAATTTTCATTAGAACTTGCTCCTCTCGGTTTTCATATAGTATATACTTCCATACAATAACTGTAATTCCTTCCATATCTCTAGTTTAATCCTAATATATTGATTTTAAGCAAGGAGAAGTAAAAGGTGGTCAGTTAGTTTACATTTCAAGTTTTAATTGATAATCTCATCATAGGACATGAATTACATAGGGGGAGTAAAAATGAATCAGCGATTAACTAAGCTTCAAACATGGATGAGAGAAAACGATATTGAAGTTAGCTTCCTAACCTCATCAGAGAATGTATTTTATTTAAGCGGATATTACACCAATCCACATGAACGCTTGCTTGCACTGGCCGTTTTTCAGACGCACGAGCCATTCCTTGTCTGCCCTGGAATGGAAGTCCATGATGCCAAACGTTCTGGCTGGGACTATGAAATTCTCGGCTATAGCGACATTGACAATCCATGGGAAATGATTCTAAATTCCATCAATAAAAGAATAAACCATGTGGCAAAAGCAGCTATTGAAAAAGAGCATATGAATGTGGAACGTTATGAACAACTCTCAAAGTTATTCCCGCAGGCATCATTTGTTTCTGCAGAAGAAAAGTTACAAATACTTCGCATGATTAAAGATGCCAAGGAATTAAAAATTATTGAAGAGGCCTGTGCCCTTGCCGATTACGCAGTTGAATTCGGTGCTAGTGAAATCAAGGAAGGCAAAACGGAGTTGGAAATACTTAATGCCTTAGAATACGCCCTAAAACAAAAGGGTGTGACCGAAATGTCGTTTTCGACAATGGTGCTTACTGGGGCAAATGCAGCTTCCCCTCATGGAAACCCTGGAGAAACAAAAATTCAAAAAGGCGATCTTGTTTTATTTGATTTGGGAGTGGTCGTTGACAGGTATTGTTCTGATATCACTAGAACGGTTGCTTATGGGGACATTAATGACAAGCAAAAGGAAATCTATGACACCGTATTAAAAGCCCAGCTTGCTGCCATTGAAGCAAGCAAACCAGGGGTTCGTGCAGCCGAAGTGGACTTAACTGCCCGTCGAATCATTGCTGAAGCCGGATTCGGAGAGTATTTTCCACACCGCCTTGGGCATGGCCTCGGGATAAGCGTGCATGAATACCCATCTCTAACCGAGACAAATGACCTTATTATTGAAGAAGGTATGGTATACACGATTGAACCAGGTATCTATGTACCAAATGTGGCTGGTGTTCGCATTGAAGACGATTTGTTTATTACCGCAGACGGGGCAAAGGTCCTAACAAAATTCCCAAAAGAGTTACAGATCATTAAATAATTTCTTTTGGACTTTTTTTACATTGAAATCTGTGAAGAGTTGATATATTATATAAATACAAGCTGCGTTGTTCGTAGTCATAATAAAGTTTTAACCTTTAAGCTGTAAAAGGGAGTTTAACCATTGGAGCTCGAATGACAAGCCTCTGTCTATAAGACCTGGAGGACATGCAGAAAAGTTTCTGAGAACACCCACTTTGAGGAGTGGTGGTTTAAAACTTTCTTATATTAATACGGCAAATGCGGCTACATATTTAGTTTTATAAAACCAGTTCCTTTTTAGGAGCTGGTTTTATTTTTATTAAATGCTTTGTTAATAATTATAGACTTTTTACGCCAAATGTGCCCAATTTCAAAGTTCCTGGCTCTTTTTGGTAACGTAGAACTCCTCTACGTTACCCTTTTCTCTGATCCTGGCTCTTTTCGGGCACGTAGAACTCCTCTACCCTTTTCTCTGGTCCTGGTTCTTTTCGGGCACGTAGAATCACCCTTTATAAAAAAGGAGGAGGGACATATCCGTCCCTCCTCCTTGCTAGTTAATCATTATTTTTCCAACAATGTTTTGGTATCTAAAAATCCAAGCCCGTGTGCGTCTGCGACTGCTTCATAAGTCACATACCCGCCTAGTGTGTTGATACCCTTCAATAATGCTTCATTGCTGAGACATGCTTGTTTGTACCCCTTGTTGGCAATTTGAACCGCATATGGTACGGTTACGTTTGTTAGCGCAATGGTTGATGTTCTTGGTACTGCACCAGGCATATTGGCAACAGCATAATGGACAACATCATGCTTCACATAAGTTGGATTATCATGAGTAGTAATCCGATCAGTTGTTTCAAAAATTCCACCTTGGTCGATTGCAATATCGACAACGACACTGCCAGGTTTCATGGATTGAATCATCGCTTCCGTTACAAGTTTCGGTGCTTTCGCCCCTGGAATAAGAACAGCACCAATGACCAAATCCGACTCCCTTACTGCTTCGGCAATATTATAAGGATTGGACATTAAGGTTGTCACATCGGATCCAAAAATATCATCTAATTGACGAAGTCGATCTGGATTTAAATCAATAATGGTCACTTTTGCGCCTAAACCAATCGCCATTTTAGCCGCATTCGTTCCAGCCACACCGCCGCCAATAATAGTTACTGTTCCTCTTTGGACTCCTGGGACTCCGGATAGAAGAATACCCATCCCTCCATGAACCTTCTCAAGGAATTGAGCACCAATTTGAGCAGCCATTCTTCCAGCGACCTCACTCATCGGTGTTAATAATGGTAAACTTCTATTAGGTAACTGAACCGTTTCATAGGCTATACCCACTACTTTTTTATCAATCAATGCTTTGGTTAATTCTGGTTCAGGTGCAAGATGTAAGTATGTAAATAATATTAAGCCTTCTCGGAAGTATTTATATTCGCTAGGAAGCGGTTCTTTAACCTTCATCACCATTTCCATGGACCATGCTTCTTCTGCTGTATCTACTAATTTCGCACCAGCAGTTTCATAATCCTCATTTAAAAAACCTGAGCCTAGCCCTGCTCCTTTTTCAATAAAAACCTCATGACCAAATTTCACCAAATTGACCACTCCAGCGGGTGTCATGGCTACACGGTTTTCATTATTTTTGATTTCCGTAGGTACTCCGATCCGCATGTGTTTCCCTCCAAGTATTATTATTCATAGAAAAATAGACCAAGCCAATTTTATTATAACCTTTTTCATCCTAGTTGATGATAACAAATAGTCATTTGATTTCCACAAAAAAATATAGCAAAAGCTTTGCCGATTATGGCAAAGCCTATGTTTTTATGATTCATTAATAATAAGGATAATAAGGGTATGGGTATGGGTATGGGTATGGCGGATAGTAAGGATATCCGTAACCATATCCGTAGCCTGGAGATAATAAGGCACCTGCAGCTAACCCAGTTAAGAATGGGAACCCGAATCCAAATCCAAATGGTCTGCCAAAGCCAAATCCAAATGGTCTGCCGAATCCACCAAATCCAAATCCTGGGCGACCGAAACCACCAAATCCAAATCCTGGACGACCGAAACCACCAAATCCAAATCCTGGACGGCCGAATCCACCAAATCCAAATCCTGGACGGCCAAATCCACCAAAGTGTCCGAAACCTCCGTGACCGAATCCACCATGAATCCTTTCATCTGCAGGATTCACATCATAGTGCAAATCAATGTTATTAGGCATTCCATACATTTCTGTACTCATAATTCTCCTCCTCATTCTAATTAAATGACACACTAAAGAATATGCATATACAAAAACATATTCTTGGGTATTTGCCCGTATTTACAAAAATTCCAAGACATTTGTCCAAGAACAAGAGGCGCAAGTGCCTTCTAATTCAATAAAAAAAACTGTCCCTTATTTAGGACAGTCCCACATTACTACACCATTTAACTCTCAGTACCAGCAAAATCATTACTTTCAGCAAGTGCTGTTCCTTCGCCAATAAAACCACTATTATACGAATTCATAATTTGTTGGCTTACTTCAATCGTACCCTTTTCGTCAAACTCAAACAAATACTTTTTATTCTGGTCATGGTCTACCATCCGACAATCTCCTTTCCTTTGTAAACTACCTTTATATTGTTCGAAAAATTGCAACAGTTATTCCTTGTTAAATAATGTATAATTTAAGTAAGGAGATGATAAATCATGGGACTTCAATATCAGAATATTTTAGTCGCTATTGATGGGTCAAAAGAAGCAGATTGGGCTTTTAAAAAGGGAATTGAAATTGCCAAAAGAAATGATGCCACCCTATTATTAGTCCATGTTATTGACACTAGGACGTTTGCATTAATTGAGGCTTACGATACAGTTATTGGTGATCGGGCAGAAAAGCTTGCAAAAGATATGCTTGAAAATTGTCTAAAACAAGCGGAGGATGCAGGATTAACAAAAGTGCAATATGAAATAGACTACGGCTCTCCTAAAATAAGAATTCCTAGAGATCTGGCTAAGAAACACAATGTTGATTTAATTCTCTGCGGTGCTACTGGATTAAATGTAGTGGAAAGGTTCTTTATCGGCAGTGTTTCTGAACATATCACCCGATATGCAGCTTGTGACGTTCTCGTCGTACGCACAGACAAAGATTCCGAATAAATATGAAGTTTTCAAAAGCACGCAGCAATGATGCTTCGTGCTTTTTTATACACTAAATTTACCTTAAAAATAGGTTTGTAGAGAATGGTTTATATATGTATAGTATAATAAAATACTAATAAACAGATTGGAGGCAACTATATGAAAGAATATTTTTCATTTGATGATCGTCTTGGTATCGAGCTCCCCGATTTAACAATGGAATTGGCTGATTACAGCATAGAAACACAGGAAGAGATTCTCTTATATTGGGAACAAGTTCGCGGCTCTATCCCGGACCGGATTGGAGAACTAGAAATCCAAATTAATCAGAAACAAGCACTTCTTTCGAATGAAAGTAATTTCCCTCGCTCCTGTCAACTGAACACCGAAATTGCGGAACTAGCTTCGATTATTAATGATTTATGGCTATGGTACCGAGCAAACGAAGTTCTTTCAACAAAAGTCCATCAATAAAAAACTCCCTTTCTCCATCGAAAAAGGGAGTTTTCTCTATTAAAGGTCTTTTTGTATTTCTCTCACTACATGGCCAAGTTCAGGTAAAATTAATTTATTCATCGCTAGTTTCACTGCACCAGTTGAGCCTGGAGTGGAGAATACGGCTTTATTTTTTATCACACCCGCAATGGCCCTTGAAAGAATTGCAGCGCTGCCAATATCGTCTTGATAGCTCAACATCCTGAACAATTCTCCAAATCCAACAATTTCTTTATCTAGTAGATTTTGTACGGTTTCTATCGTTACGTCTCGCTTAGCAATCCCTGTGCCGCCATTTGTTAAAATGACATCAATTTCTTCTTTTGAACAGCCCTTTACTATTTCATCATGAATTGGTGCGGCCTCATCTTTTACAATCACGTAATCTATAATTTTGTGACCAGCTTGTTCAAGCAGGTCCATCATCAGTTTACCACTTTTGTCTGTTTCGCTATTTCTGGTATCACTAACTGTGATTACTTTACAATTAACCGTCCTTGGGGATTCCTTTTTATGTTCTTGAGTACTCATCCAACAAACTCCTCTTTTTCTTTTAGGTAGCGAAGTTGGTAATATTTATGGGCTAAATCAGTTACCTTTCTCGTTAACTGATAATTAGCGCCAGCACCAATCGCCATACTGACAAGCGGGATACCTTGTATCATCTTTTTTCGAAACAATGTAATAACCAACGCTTTCAATAGTTGCTGCACTGGCTGTTCAATCCATGTAATATCTATAATTTCTTCATTTCCTTTATAAAAATAATAGTCATCCCGATTCTCCAATTCATCCATCAACGAGGTCCATCCCTCTAGTTGAAGCCTTGGCGGCAATGTTGCCGTATGAAACACCTTCAGAGAGGTCATCATTTCAAACGGGGTATTAACCTCAATCCCATAGGTCATTGCAATTAATTGAACAGCCCTTAAATTAATAACGGCTATTGCTGGTATGTCTGTGCTTAGAAGAAGTGGACCACCAGTCCCAGCTAAACCACCTTGAGCAAAAGAGTATAGACGATGCCTCGCAATTTGCTGCTCTGCAATGTATTGTAATTGCTCAATTTTTAATTGGCGTAAGTCTTCTACTTTATCTAAGTCTTTATGGAATATCCTACCCGCAGAAAGAATTCTCTCCTTTGCATCCATCTGAAGCTGCGAGCCTTGTATCATATTATGTAAATGAAACAGCCAACTATCAATAACAGTAAAGAATTGCCGTTGAACCTTTTCAGGTAATAATAAGAATGATTGTTGCAGATATTTTTCATAAGTTAATTGGAAATCATTGGGCTCAAAATCACGTAAATTTCTTTCCCAATTCTGTATTTCATTCAAGACCTTTGCTTCACGGTCTGTTAATGGCATGATCGATTCCCCTCCACAGCAAGGCTTTCTATTTCCAGTATATCACAATGAAATAAAAGGATAAAAAGGCAAAAGGCAAAAGCTATTAAATTAGCTTTTGCCTTCTGTTTATTAATGAGTATTTGCTAATCGAACGACGTCTCTAGCAATCATTACTTCTTCATTAGTCGGTATAATTAATACTTTAACTGGTGAGTGTGGATAGTTTATGAATGTTTCTTCGCCTCTCACTTTGTTCAAAGCAGGATCCCAATAAACACCCATAAATTCAAGGCCTCTTAAGATCTTCTCCCTAATCGTATCACTATTTTCACCGATACCAGCTGTGAAAATAATTGCATCTACACCATTCATTCTTGAAGCATAGGAACCGATGTATTTATGGATACGGTTTGCAAATACATCTAGAGCAAGTTGAGCGCGGTCATTACCCTTTTTAGCTTCGATTTCAATATCCCTTAAATCACTAGAGAAGCCTGACATAGCGAGCATACCACTCTTTTTATTCAAAACATCAAGTACTTCATCCGCTGTTTTATTTGTTTTTTCCATAATATAAGGAATGAGTGCAGGGTCAATATTACCTGAGCGAGTTCCCATCGTTACCCCTGCAAGTGGTGTGAAGCCCATAGATGTATCAATCGACATACCACTTTCAATCGCAGCAATACTTGCTCCATTCCCTAAATGACACGAAATAAGGCGAAGTTGTTCAACGGGTCGACCTAGTAACTCTGCAGCACGTTGTGAAACATATTTATGTGATGTTCCATGAAAGCCATACTTACGAATGCCATACTTTTCGTAATACTCCATTGGCAGGCTATACAGGTAAGAACTATCTGGCATCGTTTGGTGGAAAGCCGTATCAAAAACAGCTACTGCAGGAACATTTGGGAGCACACTCATGAAAGCTTTAATTCCTGTAAGATTTGCTGGGTTATGCAAAGGTGCAAGTTCTGATAATTCATCAATTTTCTTTAATACTTCATCTGTGATAAGCACTGAGTCATTAAATGTTTCACCACCATGGACTACTCGGTGTCCCATTCCGACAATCTCATCAAGTGATTTGATAATCCCTAAGGTGGTTAGTTTATCCAAAAGCATTTTAACCGCGACTTCATGATCAGGAATATCACTGATTTCTTGGACTTTTTCTCCATTTACTGTAATATTAAAAATCGAATCCTTCAAACCGATTCTTTCAATTAATCCTTTTGTAATAACATCTTCGCTTGGCATTTCAAACAATTGAAACTTCAAGGAAGAGCTTCCTGCATTAATTGCAATAATTTTTGCCATTTTTGTTACCGCTCCTTTTATATAACAACACTGGTTTGGAGTTATTTTTGTTAGTACAACATTATTTTGCTCAAACCGCTCTTGATTATTTCCTTCCTCATTTAATCATTGTGTATATTATATTTCAAGGTATAATTCACATGGCAGCGTTTACATTACGAATGTTAATATATTCACATATTTCGGTAATTTTATAAGATTTATAACACTCAGAAAAAAAGGATGAGCAAGGTTTAAACCCTGTTCATCCTTTGTTCTCTTGGAACCATTTTTCCATTTTAGATAGTATTTTATCCATTTCTACTGCATTCGAAAGGCTAGGCAAATCGACAAGTAATGCCTGCTTTGGCGGTAGCACGCCTAAACCCTTTTTTTGAAGGATGATGATACTCTTAGCTGTGTTTTTATTATTAAACATGCTCGTAGGTAATTGTAACAATCCTTGCACAATGACATGCTCTTTAAAGAATTCACTTAGTTGAGAGGCTTGTTCACTTTCAAATAAACCATTAGGAATAATAAAGAATAAATACCCACCAGGTGCTGTATACATGACACTTTGCTCAATGAATAAATGATGGGAATAGGTATGTCCCTCATCTGCCTTAACTTGATACTTCGCTGCTCTGACATCATTCGGATAATATCCAACAGGTAAATCACCGATGACCGCATCTACGGGGTCGATAAGCAGTGGCTCAAGGCTGTCTTGATTGAAGAGTTGAATAGGGTGCTCTTGTAAATTTGCATTAACATAGGCAAGCTTAATTAACAGGTCATCAATCTCCACACCGACAGAATCTACTTTTTTTTGCAGATGATTTAATACAGTTGTTAACAAATTACCGGTTCCTACAGCTGGGTCAAGCAAGCGGAATGTTGACTGTTTCATAAATCTATTTACTAAATAACCGACAAGTATCCCCACTGTATCAGGTGTCATTTGATGGTTAGGCTGAACACTTTCTTTCATCCCTTTTAAAATGACAAGCTGATATGCCTTTCGAAGTTCCTCGTTTGAAAATTTGTTTAAATTGATCTGTTCATATTGTTTCTTAATCCTTTTTTCTGTTAGTTCGCTGACCTCAGCCTGAAGGATAGAGCCATGAAATAAATTCTCGCCAGTTTCTGCAAGTGCCTCTAAATATGTACAATTAAGTTCTTCCTGTAAAAGAAGTGCTGTTTCATTAAATAGCGTAAAAAGTTGTTCTACTGGAGAAACGTTCATCTTTTCCCCTCCCTCTTTAAATTCCTTATCCATTTTAATCGAGTATAGCTATTTTATACAAGTTTTAACCAAACAAAAAGGCCTCGCAATACCGAGGCCTTCTGCTTTACTATTTTGCAGCCTTTGCAGCTTCAATTGCTGCTTCGTAGTTAGGGTGGTTTGTTGCTTCACTAACATACTCAACATATGTCACTGTATCATTTGAATCAACAACAAATACAGCACGAGCCAGTAGTCTTAATTCTTGGATAGCAACCCCATATGCTTCTCCAAATGAAAGGTCACGGTGATCAGATAACGTTTGAACATTTTCTATTCCGCTTGCAGCACACCAGCGCTTTTGTGCAAATGGTAAGTCCATGCTTACAGTTAAAATTTTCACGTTGCCTAAGCTGTTTGCTTCTTCATTAAACCGGCGTGTTTCTGCATCACACACACCCGTATCCAAAGATGGGACAGAAGTAATTAAACGCACTTGACCCTTTGTATTCTCTAATGTTACTGCTGATAAGTCATTCGCTAGGACTGTGAAGTTAGGCGCTTTGTCCCCTACCTTTACTTCATTGCCTAATAGAGTAATTGGGTTTCCTTTAAATGTTACATTTGCCATAATACATCCTCCTTTGTCGTATCCAAGTTCAAGCGATTGTTGTAAACCACTTCACTTCAAATATGTACAGTGTAAATATATCTTTTCAAAATCTATTTTGCAATTATTTAGACTTAATCGAAAATCATAAGCGTCTGTTTAGCTACATGAAAAAAGTTAACCTTCCTAATCCTCTGGAAGATTAACCTTTCCAACTATAATTCAAGCTCTTCTTTTGGTTTATGCTCGTTTTTAGATCCTTGCGAACTATTTTGCTGTTGGCCTTGGTCCTTTTTTGAGAACATTTGCTGAATTTTATCAATCGCTGATGGAGCAAGCTCAAGTATTTTCTCATACAAATGGGTGCTTTCATCTAGGTGAAGCATTTTAACTCCATGAGAGTTGACAATTAAAAAAGCAATTGGGGTAATAGAAACACCGCCCCCGCTCCCTCCCCCAAATGGATGGGATGAACCTTTACTTTGTCCTTGACCTTGTTCTTTTCCTTGTCCTTGTCCTTGACCTTGAGATCCTTCGAGCTTAAATTCACTACCACCTGCAGCAAATCCAAAGCCTACTTTTGATACTGTCAAAATAACACTGCCGTCTGGGGTCTCAACTGGGTCCCCTATAATCGTATTAACGTCAATCATTTCTTTCAAACTTTCCATTGCAGTTGTCATCAAACCTTGAATTGGGTGGTCAGACATGGCTGTTTCCTCCTTTTTCAAACGGATTTTGTTTTATCATTTGCAAAATTAGTTTTCTTTTTAAAGTGCGGAAGTCCGCCCTTCCAGAATCTAAACAGTTTTAATCCTGCTAGAATAGCATACCCGATACGAAACTGAATAATACATGTAAATCTTGTTTGAATTACGGCTGCTTGAAAGTGTGGGGTAACCGTTATTTTGGGCATTTCTTTAAGTTTGAAATACTGACTGAGAAGCCCTATGATGCTCCCCTTAAAGGCCCATATTGCTCCGGTAATTGTCCCAGTGTGCGCCGCATCTCCTAGACCAATCAGCGTATTCCATTCTAAGCCTTTCATTGTGACCTTCCGAAAAAATTTCCTGACAATACGATGTAATCCGAACACATGATTAAGTAATTTTTTGGCATTTGATAAATTAGTCTCCACATCTTCAGTTGTGATTTGATTCGAGCCTTTTTTAGCTGATTCTCCTGCGGAATCGCCCATTTTAGTATTACTTTCTACAACTATGCTAGGAGAATTATCATCCACTTTTATTAACGGAACATTAATTGTATATTTTATTAACCCGAACCATATCTTTAATTTTATCTTTAGCTCGTCGTTGTCATTATAATGATAATAATTAATAAGGATCGTTAATTTAGTAAAAAGAATGAGAATGAATAAGAGCAATAGAATGGACAAAACCAGGAGCACCCAAAACAATTTCAATCACAACCTTTCAGCGGGTAGTATTTGCTTTTATACAAAAAAATAAACCTACCAACAATTGTTGATAGGTTTATTTTCACCGTTCCACATGGATAACTGTCGTGTCAGTGAAGAGATCATGCAAGCCCTGTTTTTTTGGTAAAAAAGCGACAATGATATATCCGAAGATAATCGTTGCCGATATAAATCGGCCGATCCATTCACGAAAGAGAATGGTTCCCCAAGTCAATTGATTATTTTTTAAATCGACTACCTTCAATCCAAAAACCATTTTCCCAAGGGTTTGATTAAAATATTTTGTCATCAAGACGAAATATAAATAAAAGATGACCGCCGATGAAATGGATACTGGCGCAAACATATTGGTTTCTGATAAAGGAATATCCAATAATCGAAATATAGGTTTAATTAGCAGCCGTACAATGCTTCCTACGACCACTAAATCAAGCAGATACGCCCAAAAGCGCATCCAGAAGCCCGCATAACGAACGGTATAATTTTCCTTTCCGTCAGTCGTGGTTTCTTGATATTCATTTATTTCCATTAATTAGCCCCCCTATTCTGCATACAGATACATGAGACGTGGAGAATTGGGCTTCGAAAGTATTTGCATTAATCCAGCCATTTCAACGTTTTCACCCATTAATTTCTTTGCCTGCATAGTAAATAAGGAACCCAAACCAAGAGAATCTGAATAACGGACCACCTGCGCACCTTTGAGCTTTTCTTGTTTTTTCATAAGCTTCACTACATCGTCTAAGTAGCCAAATCCATCAATTAGGTGTAAATTCTTCGCTTGTCGTCCATCGTAAACACGGCCGTCAGCAATTTTTTTCACCTGGGCGACTGGCAAGTTACGCCCTTCTGAAATCACTTTAACAAATCCTTCATAGGAATTATTAATCATCGACTGTAATATTTGCCGTTCTTCATCTGTCATTTTTCTTGTTGGGCTCATTATGTCCTTATGCTTGCCGCTTTTTATGGTGACAAAATCAACCCCATACTTATCAGCAAGACCTTCATAATTGACGCCTTCCATAATAACCCCTAGGCTGCCCGTCATCGTCTCAGGACTTGCATAAATCTTTTTTGCAGCAGTTGAAATATAATATCCTCCTGATGCTGCCATTGAACCCATTGATATATAGACTGGTTTTTTACTGTTTTTTTGAATTTCAACTAGCTTATCGTGAATCTCTGCACTTTCAACCACGCCGCCGCCCGGTGAGTTGACCTTTACTATTATCCCTTTTACAGAATCATCTTCGTTTATGTAGTTTAACTTTTTCATAAAATCCTGATGATTATAGCCTGAACCTCCAAGCAAAGAAGCTGATTCCCCTGTGTCCTGAATGACACCATTTACATCGAGAATCACTATTTTCTTTAATTCGTTGCCTTCTTTGACAACCTCTTCCGTAAAAGGCTGCTCAGCTGATGCCATAAAGTCTGTAAAATCAGTTTGTATTCCTTTAAAAGCAGTAGCAGATAAAAAATTAATTACCACAGAAACAAAAAATAACGCTGCCGCAATCCCTAAAGCGGCCCACCGTTTTCCATTCATAGAAATGTAAGTCCCCCTTTTTCTTTTGTCTAAAATTTATGTCCTGCTTTTATATTGTTTCTATAAAATGCTAAACTAATTTCAGACTAACATTATTTTACCAAAGATTATTTATGGGTTGGATAATCATGTTACAATTATCTATCTTTTTACAGGGGGTACATAAAATGGCAAACAGACGTAATATTTACTTTTATCACAAACGGGATGCTGACATGCTTTCAAAGGTAGCGCCTCTAGTGGAAGTTGCAAACCGGTATGGTTTTACGATTGTCAGCGATTACCGAAACGCTAATATTATTGCCAGTGTAGGTGATGACGGCACATTTCTACAAGCTGTTAGGAAAACAGGCTTCCGTGATGATTGCCTTTATATGGGGATTTCAACCAATGATAGTTTGAATATGTATTGTGATTTCCGAATTAATGATATTTCAAAAATGATTGAAGTTATTATTACAAATGAAAATATAAAAGTCCGTCGTTATCCGCTAATTGAGGTTTCTGTTGATGGGCAAGGTACTTTTCCTTGCTTAAACGAATTCAGCATCCGCTCTTCAATCATAAAGACACTAGTGGTAGATGTCTTTATTAACCAGCTCCATTTAGAAACTTTTCGCGGGGATGGACTAATTGTTGCCACACCAACTGGAAGTACTGCTTATAACAAATCGGTGAACGGGTCGATTGTTGACCCCCTTCTACCCTGCATGCAGGTTAGTGAAGTAGCATCCCTAAATACAAACAGTTACCGGACATTAGGTTCCTCCTTTATTGTTGGAAATGAAAGGACACTTACACTCAAAGTAATATCCGAAGGCAATGATCATCCAACCATGGGGATGGATAATGAAGCATTAAGCATTCGACACGTTGAGAAAATCAGCATAAGAATAAGTGATAGAAAGTTAAAAACACTCAAACTAAAAGACAACTCCTTCTGGGAAAAAGTGAAACGGACTTTTTTATAAAGCTAAAAAAACCTTATCCTATGTCAGCGATAAGGTTTTTTCATTATATACTCGTGCTCTTTTCTTTTCGCAAATGTAACCATTGTGGAGACAATAGTTTTGTTTTTGAAAGGGAATAAATTGTTAACGCGGACCAGATGAACATAAAGGATAGAAGTTGTATTTTTGAAAAATGTTCATGATAGATAAATACCCCTAATAATAAGGTTAATGTAGGTGCAATATATTGGAGAAATCCTAATAAAGATAAGGGAATTTTTTGTGCTCCTTTTGCAAAATAAAGAAGCGGCACTGCTGTTGCAACTCCAGCACCGATTAAAAGCAGATCGGTTTGGATTCCTGATGTTATAAAGGAATTGGATCCATTCATAAATAAGTAACCAATATAGATGGCGGCAACAGGTGTAACAACAAGTGTTTCTAATGTTAATCCGACTGCAAAATCAACGTTTATTAACTTTTTCGCTAAACCATACAATCCAAAGGATAGGGCCAAGGAAATGGCAATCCACGGAAACTGACCATGCGAAATGGAAATAATCAATACCCCTATTGCAGCTAAAATGAAAGAGACGTATTGATAAATAGTTAATTTTTCCTTAAGAACAATCATACCTAATAAAATACTAATTAATGGATTGATATAATATCCAAGGCTAGCTTCAATCATATGACCACTATTAACCGCCCAAATATATATGAACCAATTCACACTTATCAATAAGGAGGCAATCGTCAGGGCATACATTTGTTTTTTATTCTTAGTGAACCCTTTAATGGTTTGAAGAAATAGCCCTAATTTTTTGGTTAGGAAGAGAATGATGATCATAAAAATAAACGACCATAAAACACGGCTCGCTAAAATTTCCTTGGCATTAACATTGTCTAAAAGCTTCCAATAAATCGGCAATAATCCCCACAGCAAGTAAGAAAAGCCGGCATAAATGACTCCTTTTTGCGTTTCAGTCTTTTTCATCTGTTTTCGAGCCCCTATTCTTTCTAGTTTCGAAATAATTTCTATTATAACTCGAAACATTGTGAAATGGGGAATTTTTTGCTTCCAATAAAAAGCAGACGGAATTCCGCCTGCTTCCTTGAAATATTAAACTAAACTTGTTTAGCCGCCTCGAGTTCCTTTTTGCGGAGTTCAATTCGACGGATTTTCCCTGAGGTTGTTTTTGGAAGTTCACTCAAATATTCTATTTTTCTAGGGTACTTATATGGAGCTGTCAGTGTTTTGACATGCTCCTGCAAGTTCTTTGTTAATTCTGGGTCCGTTGAATCAATATCCTCTTGTAAGACCACAAATGCTTTGACAATAAAGCCACGAATTTCATCAGGGCTTGCCACGACGGCACATTCCTTAACAAATGGATGTTTAACGAGTGCATCCTCCACTTCAAATGGTCCAATTGTATAGCCCGAGCTAATGATAATATCATCACTGCGGCCTTCAAACCAGAAGTAGCCATCTTGATCCATTTTGGCTTTATCGCCTGTTACATAATAGTCACCTCGGAACTGCATTGCCGTTCTTTCTGGATCTTTGTAATAATTTTTGAAAAGAGCTGGAGTTTCTACATGGACGGCAATATCGCCCACTTCTCCGACAGCACAAACCTGGCCTTCTTCGTTAATGATTTCAACTCTATTTCCAGGTGTCGGTTTGCCCATGGATCCAGACTTCAATTCCATCCCTTTTGTAACGCCTACTAGCAGGGTATTTTCAGTTTGTCCATAACCATCACGGACATCAATATTAAAATGCTTTCTAAACGTATTAATAACCTCTCTATTTAAAGGTTCACCTGCTGAAACCGCACTATGAAGATTTGGCAATTGATAATCAGCTAAATTATCTACCTTCGCCATTAATCGATATTCGGTAGGTGTACAACAAAGGACATTGACATCATATTTTTGAAGGAGGCTCAAATATTTTTTCGGATCAAATTTTCCGTTGTAGACTAATCCTGTTCCTCCCGAGCCAAGTACCGATAGGAAGGGACTCCAAATCCATTTTTGCCAGCCTGGACCCGCAGTTGCCCAAACCGTATCACCATCTTCAATACAAAGCCACTTTGGCGCAGCTGTTTTTAAATGAGCATAGGCCCATCCGTGCGTATGAACAACCCCTTTAGGATTCCCTGTTGTGCCGGAGGTATAGGACAAAAATGCCATATCGTCTCTAAACGTATCTGCGAGCACCAATTCTTCTGATGCATCTTTCATCTCTTCGTCCAAATGAATCCAGCCTTCTTCAGACCCCCCGATAGTAAATTTAACCAATGCTTGTGGTGCCGTTATATTTTCAAATTGATCAACGAATGGATAATAACTAATGATCCCCTTAACATCACCGTGTGTAATACGATACTTCAGATCTTTTTCCTTTAACATTTCAGAGCTTGGAATGACAACCATTCCAGCTTTTAATGCGGCTAAATAAACAACATATGCTTCAATCAGACGGGGCACGATTACAAGGACCACATCGCCCCTGTTTAAACCATTCTTAGCGAAAACATTCCCAGCTTGGTTAACCTTCTTCATTAATTGCTGATATGTAACTTGTTTTGTCTCTCCAGTCTCATTCTCCCACTTCAATGCGACTCTGTTCGGTTCTTTGGCAAAACGCTCCATTTCAGAAACAAGATTATACTTTTCTGGTGCAATTAAATCTTCCCGCTTCATACTTCTCCCCCTTAACTTTTTCGTATTTATCCCACAAAATTAATTATACAAAATTATTTAAAAATTTTAAATTGTTATTCATTTAAAAATATTTTTCACTATCTTGAGCATAAAAAAGAGAGCGGGGGAAGCCCCACGCTCTCTGTAGCCATCGTATTAATTTTTTATTAACGAGAGAATCCGCCGCCTAATTGTGATTCAGCCATTGCGACTAGACGCTTCGTGATTTCACCACCAACAGAACCGTTAGCGCGTGAAGTAGTGTCAGCACCAAGATTTACACCAAATTCAGTAGCAATTTCATATTTCATTTGGCTAAGAGCTTGTTCAACACCAGGAACTATTAATTGATTTGAGTTGTTGCTTGCCATGTGATATCACCTCCTTGTGAGTATAGAATGTGTAGAACTTATTAGCTTCATTCTATATTACAATTGGTAATTGTTCACAAAATATTCGAATTTTACCTTTTTAAAATAATTCTCTAAATTCTGAGTGCTGCTTGTCATCAGGTTTAATTACAAGCGTCTCTGTCTCTTGCACCGCTTCATGAATGAGTGGTTCGAAATCAAAGAAGCTTTCATAATGCTGAACCTTTTCCCTTTTTGGCTTTGTTTTTGGAGAAGCTGGGACAAAGATGGTACAGCAATCCTCAAACGGCCTATTCGAAATTTCAAGTGTATCAATTTCCTCTGCGATTTTAATGATATCCGTTTTATCCATCGTAATCAATGGACGCAAAAGAGGTGTATTTGTTACATCATTGATTGCGTACATACTCTCAAGCGTCTGGCTCGCAACCTGCCCGAGGCTTTCACCGGTAATTATAGCAAGACCTTCATGTTTTTTCCTAATCTCATCCGTGATTCGAAGCATCATCCTTCTCGTTGATGTCATCGAATAATTTTCAGGTACTTGTTCGCGAATTGTTTGCTGAATATCAGTAAACGGGACGATGTGCAAGGTCATCGATCCATATATTTCAGCCAGTTTTTTTGAAAGGTCAATGACCTTTTCCTTTGATCGTTCACTTGTAAATGGAGGGCTGAAAAAATGAACCGCTTCGATTTCTAGTCCCCTCTTCATTGCCATATAGCCGGCAACAGGGCTGTCAATTCCACCAGAAAGCATGAGCATGGCTTTTCCACTTGATCCAATCGGTAGTCCACCTGCCCCCTGTATGGTTTCGCATGATAGGTAAATCGCTTCTTTTCTGACTTCAATCCGTAAATTAATATCAGGATTTTTCACATCCACTTTGAGTCCAGAAATATGCTGCAACAAATGGCCGCCAAGGGTGTGGTTAATTCCGTCCGTATCCAACTCAAATGTTTTATCAGATCTTTTCGGAGTAATTTTGAAGGTTTGACCCTTCTTGTATAGGGAGCGCATCATATCAAGTGAAGTCTGTTTTAATACCTCAATATCTCTTTCCAGCTTGATGGCCGGACTAAAGGATTGGATTCCAAATATATTCTTTAATTTTCCAATAATTGCTTCGCTGCTTTCACTATTTAATAAGACATACATCCGATCACGGCTTGCTTCTACTTTAATGTTTGGGAAGGAAGCAAGAGCAAGTTTAACACTTTTTCTTAATTTTTCTACAAATTGATTGCGATTTCTTCCTTTTGTCGATATTTCACCGTAGCGAATGAGTATACGATCATATTCCATCTATTTCATAACCTTTCGTAATTGGTTTGCGGATTCTTTAAAAGCAACTAGAGCTGTCATTGCCTCTTCTCTGGTATTCTCAAATGAGAGACTAATCCGGATGGCACTTTCAGCTTGCGTTTCATGAACGCCCATTGCGAGAAGCGTTTTACTTGGTGATTTCTTTTTTGAGGAACATGCACTTGTGGTGGATACAAAGATACCTTTCCGCTCAAGTGAATGAATGAATACTTCTGATTTTATTTCCTTTAATGAGAAATTTAAAATATGGGGTGCTGCATTTTCAGTAGGTGTATGAATTTGAACACCTTCTATTTCTGCTAACCCCTTCCTGAGCAGGCTGTGGATATTCTTCATTCGTTCCATCTCTGCTTCGCCTTTCATTAATGTCATCCTAAGTGCCTTTGCCATTGCAACGGCGCCTGCCACATTTTCTGTACCGCTTCGAATCTTCCGTTCCTGATTGCCGCCAGAAAATAATGGAGCAAGTCTCACACCCTCACGGATAAAAAGGGCACCGGTGCCTTTTAAGCCATGAAATTTATGACCGGATATCGAACAAAGATCCACTCTGTTTTTATAGAGAGAAAGGGGAATCTTTCCTATTCCTTGGACTGCATCAACATGAAATAAAATCGTTGGATGTTTTTTTAATAGGTCTCCAATTTCTTTAATTGGCTGAACCGTCCCCACTTCATTATTCACCTGCATAATGGATATTAAAATGGTATCTTTTCTTATCGCTTTTTCAAGATCCGAAACATTAATTCTTCCAAACCTGTCAACAGGCAAGTAAGTTATCTCAAAACCCTCCTGTTCAAGCTGTTCCATTGCGGCTCTAACTGATGGATGTTCAACACTTGATGTAATCAGGTGCCGACCTTTATTTTTATGTAATAAAGCAGATCCTTTTATCGCTATATTATTACCTTCCGTTCCCCCGGAAGTAAAATAAATTTCAGATGGCTTTACTGTTAAGAGCTTGCTTACTTGTTCCCGCGCCTGGGATAGCAGCTTCTCTGCCTGTCCCCCCATACTGTGTAGTGAGGAAGGGTTCCCATAATATTCACTAGACACCGTAACAAACGAATCTATAACGTCTTTAAACGGTTTTGTCGTTGCACTATTATCAAAATAAATCATTTTTTCTCCTCCGAACTCTTACAAAAATAAATCTTATCATAAAGACAAAAAAAAGAATAACAAAAAACCGATTCAGCTTAAAAGTGCACTGATCGGTTTTTTGTATGTGTTAAAAGAGTATAATTTTTTGAACTCAGCGATCTGTCTAGCTCCAACGCCCAGCGGCTAGTGTACTTCCGCTTTTCTTATTATTCTGTTGCAAATGTGGCTTTTATTTTTTTCAATGCATCTGGGTCAATAACATCAAGTGTTGCAGCCGCTTGTTCTAAAGCCACTTGATATTCATAGTGTCTGAATGCCATTTCTGCTTCCAATAATCCTTTGGCTACATTTGGATATTGGCTTTTATAACGATTTCCATATTGAATGGCTTTTTCCGCTAACATCACATTTTCTAGCAGTTCTATCGTTGAATTGGTAAGTTTCTCCACCGTTAAAACAGCAATTTCTAAATATTGATTGAGAGCAGAAATGTTAAGTGGCTTTTCATCAAGCTGGTATCTCACATTTTGAATACTTTCATTTGTATCCTCAAATAAATACTTATAATCTTCTGGTAAGCCAGGAACATTACTCTTAGATACGAGACGAACCGTCTCTCCAACTTTCTTGGTAAGTTCTTTAAGCTTTTCTCTTGCTTCAAATTCATCTTTCCTAAGGGCTTGAAGTTTTAAAGCGAAATCTTGCTGCCCTTCTCGGATGATATCCAACTGTTCTTTTACTTGAGCTAACTCTTCACTAACCACTGATTGTGCTGTTTCGTTTAACTTTACTTTTTCAATCAGAATCTCAAAATGTTTATAAACAGTGGAAAGTTCTTTTTCCAACTGTCGCTGCGTTTCAAAGTCACCTTCAGATAACTGGTAGATTTCTTGAACATGAATGACTTCATTTGAAAGATGACTATTTTCCTCTTGGGCAGAAATAAGAAGTTCACTTGCTATTTTTTCATTTTTTATGACAAAATGCTTGGCGTGCACTTCTTTTTCCAATAAATCGAAAAGGACATCAATTCTTTCCTTTATTTCTTTTATACATTCTACTGCCTCATCAATCTTCGTTGCTTCGATAAGCTCTAGATTCTCAGCCAGTTTCTCTTCTAAGCGTTTGATTTCATTTTCCAAATTAATATGTTCTAAATAGTATTCTTGATCAGACATTTCACGGTATCCGTCAAGAATATCTGAAAGCTGATTTGGCAGAAGTGATTGACATTCAATTAACAGCTGTGGAATCAAGTCCATATCTTTTTTAATCATACCAAGCTGACTATGAATCATTAAAACTACTTCACGGGCTTCAAGATAATTACCATGTTCAGTTTTCTCATCAAATTCCTGAAATTTTAGTGAAACGCCGTTGAGTTGTTCCTCTAAGCACTTTTCTGAACTGCCAAAGCTGTGACGATGGGCAAGCAGCATTTTTTTTGATTCCCGATACTGCTCTTTAAGCTCTTCAATTTCAACTCGGTTCTTTTCCTCGCTGCCAACCAATTCATGTAACTCTTCTAATATACTTTTTATTTGATCCTCAGTTTCTTGTAACTTTGCTCCAATAGCTTGCTGGACACCTTTCGCTTTACTGAATCGGTACTTATCTATGTACTCTTCGGCATCAAAAAGCAATTCTTCTAAATCAGGCAGCTGTACCGTTACCACATCGTCCCATTGATTTCGCCAGCGTTCGAATAGTTCTTCAGTTTGCCCTGTCATATTAAGCAGCTTCACTTTTGACATTTCATCCAGTACTGGACGATTCATTAAATCGATTTTCCATGCTTCCAATCGATCCATTTCCTTAAAGTACTTTTTCTTTATTAAATACCCAATTACAAATAAGGCTAGTAAAAGGATAAAAAATCCAATGAAATATTTCACAAGTAAGCCCCCTATTTCCCAAAACATTCTTTCAAATTCCAGTTTTCATGCATCTATTATAAAAAAATCTCTTAATGTTCGATTCAATGCTATTATGATACCATGTTAACGACATTTTTTGACTATTATTTTCAATTTTTTTGTAAAATAAATGAAAACTCACCAATTGCAGAGTCTGATAGGACGGTTCATGAGGTGCAGTTGAATTTATACTTTCCTATTAACTAAAAAAAAATAGCGATTGCCGCTATTTTATGACTGCACTCATTTTCATTGGTACATCCGAGCATAGTGTTTTATCAATCCACAAATTAATATCCTTTAAATATTTCTGCTCAAAAAATGGTTCATTTGGAAAGACATACAAGACTTCCCTCATATAATGTGTATTCATAAATGGCATCATCAATAATCCTTTAAGTTGAATAATTAAATAAGGAATCGAGTGAGGGCGGAATTCATTCCATTCAAAACCACGCTCAAATACTAATTGAAAATAGTATTTTTCCTTAAGTAAATAGGTTGACATGATTTCGCGAACCACTTGCGAATCCATGGACATTTCCCGATAGACAAGACTGGCTAATTTACTATTTTCACATTGATAATGAAGTAAATCTGTGACAATTCGCTTTAAACACTCCTTTGCTCCCTTGTCTATCGATGCGTAGGCTTCTTCCATTTTATTAATATACTGTTCAAAAAAATGCGTAAAGCAATATTCTAGCAGACCTGGTTTATTTTCGAAATGGTAGGCAATCGTTGCCGTATTTACTTTTGCCAGTCGGGCGATATCCCGGATTGATGTTCCAGAGTATCCATTGGACTTAAACAATGTTATAGCGGCCTTAACAATCGCTTCTTTAGCATTTTTCTTCATAATTTGTCCCCCTTCTGGTATACCCAAAAATCCCCTTACATTATAATTCTTTGTTATAACACAGATTCCTTTATGAAAAAATCGACAAAGTCTGCTCATTTTCTTGTAAATTTGATAAAATAATAAATAAAATTGTTGAAACAAAGGGGAAATACCATGTTTAACTTCGAAATGTATACTGCAAGCCGCGAGGAAAATTATAATCTTGTTAAAAAACAACTGCATGCTCTTATTCACGATGAGAACAATCAGATTGCGAATCTCAGCAATGCCAGTGCCCTTTTGAACCAATTTCTTGACCGAATTAATTGGGTCGGATTTTATTTAATGGATACGAATCAACAACTAGTATTAGGACCATTCCAAGGTCTTCCTGCTTGTGTACGAATTCCTTTGGGTAAAGGTGTATGCGGGACATCTGCTTTGAAAAAAGAAACCGTTCTTGTGGCAGATGTTCATCAGTTTCCCGGCCACATTGCTTGTGATGCAGCCTCCCAATCCGAGATAGTTATCCCTCTCATTAAAAATGAGCAGCTAATTGGAGTTCTGGATATTGATTCACCTGAAAAAAATCGTTTTGATGCACTTGATCAAAAAATGTTGGAAGAATTTGTTGCAATTTTAGTTGAACATATATAGAAAATAGCACAGAGAAATTCTCTCTGTGCTTTTTCTCTTTAAATCCTTTCCAGTGCCTGATCCAGGTCTTCTTGAATGTCCTCCCATGCTTCGAGCCCAACAGATAGACGCAGCAAGTTATCTTCAATTCCCATTTTTTTTCGTTCTTCCTCTGGAACCACGGCATGGGTCATCGTTGCAGGATGCTGAATTAATGTTTCGGCGTCTCCAAGACTTACCGCAATTTTTATTAATTGTAATTGATTCATAAACTGTTGTGCCGATACCTTGGATCCCTTTATCGTGAATGATATGAGCCCGCCTGATTGTTTCATTTGTTTTTTCGCGATCGAATAATCTTGGTGTTCTGGATCCCCAGGGAAATACACTGATTTAATTTTCGGATGACTTTTCATAAATTCAAATAACCTCTGGGCATTTTCACAATGGCGGTCCATGCGCACTGGCAGTGTTTTAATCCCCCTTAACAACAGCCATGCATCAAAAGGAGAGATAATCCCGCCAATATCTTTTTGGGTCGTCCGTGACACCTGCCTAATAAACTCCTTCTCCCCAATGACAAGACCCGCTATAACATCGCCATGTCCACAGATATATTTTGTTGCACTATGAATGACAACATTGCATCCGAGGGTAAGAGGGGTTTGTATATATGGGGAACAAAATGTGTTATCCACAACAACGGGAATCCCTTTTTTATTTGCCACCCTCGCCACCAATTCCAAATTTACCAGCTTCATTGTAGGGTTTATTGGCGTTTCAATATAGATACAAGCCGTATTAGGGAGGATTTCTTGATCTAATGCTTCTGCCGATTCCATTAAAGAAAAGTCGTGTTCAATCCCATATTTCCCTTTTAATAGTTCCAACAATCCGAAGGTACATCCGTATACTCCTTGTGAACATAGGATATGGTCACCAGTTTTTGTTAAGGCTACTAGCACTGCACTCACGGCCGCCATTCCTGACGAAAAAGCTAAGCCTGCCTCACCTTGTTCAAGGACTGCCATCCGTTCTTCCAGTATTTTCACCGTCGGATTTCCCAAGCGTGAATAAATAAATCCCTCTTCTTGCCCTGCAAACCTTCTTTCCCCTTGTTCCGCACTGGTAAATGTAAAGGTAGATGTTTGATATAACGGGGGAACTAAACTGTCTTGATGTTCGTTTGGCCAGTAGCCTGAATGAATAACTTCCGTTTCAAACCGTGATTTCTTTTTCCCCATTTTGGATTCCTCCTGTTTGAAAACGTTTTCATATTTATAATATATTATGTAGGTTGGGGGAATATAGTTAGGGCATTAATAAATCAATGCCCTAACTAACCATTATATTGTTTCCTTGAATGACCACTTTGTTCTTCCCAGTTCCTTTAGCAATATACAACGCTTCATCAGCTCGTTTAAATAAGAAATGATAAGCATCGAGCCGTTCCTTATTCCAATAAGAAACACCACAGGACACTGTAATATGCGGGTCGGAGCATTCGGATACCTTTTTAACTAATCTTTCAGCGATGGCTGCCCCTCTGTCTAAAGGGACACCAGGAAGATAAAGGGCCAGTTCTTCCCCACCCCAGCGGGCGCCTATATCTTGCCCGCGAATATTTCGTTTAATAAGGTTTGCAACCTGAACAAGAACTTTATCTCCAACCTGATGGCCGTATGTATCATTTAATTCTTTAAAATTATCAATATCGAGGAGAATAAAGGTACCTTCTTCAATCTCTTTCATTGACCACTGGATTTTTTCATCCAAAAATTTACGGGAATGGAGCTTGGTAAGGTGGTCTGTAATTACCATATGCTCTAACTCTTCTCTGAGCATTGAATTGGTAAGCGCTAGCGATGAATGATGAACTAGTGACTGTAGGAGCTTAAATGTGTCAAAGGAAAAGAAATAAGGCTTTTGATGCATCACAATGGAGAAACCTTTTAATTTTTCGCTCTGAATCATCGGAATCGCAAGAATCGAATGAAAGCTTGTCATACTCTTTATGTTTTGGAGATTGATATCTCCTATAAATAAAGGATTTTTTTCCTTTTCGATCTTTTCCTTTATATAATCAATGTAGAGTCGGGCCTGTTTAGTGTAAAAGTATGAAGTGGAACCTGGGAGTATTTTTACATTTGCTTGTTCATTTGAGAATAAGAAAAAGCCAACTTCTTGTGCATCAATGGAAGTGATGATTTGTTCAGACATATATGTCATCGTATCAACCATGCGCAGGTTAGAATTTAAACAATGGGAAGTTTCGTTGATTAATTGTAGGTTTGAGATTTCCCTCTTTGACTGCTGATAGAGGTGGGCATTCTCCATAGAACATCCCGCAGAACCTGCCAATAATGTAAGAAACTCCACCTCATATGCAATAAATTCAGTCGTATCCGCTGCAATTATCTGCAAGACTCCATAGGTTACCTGCTTCCCTTTTAATGGGGCATAAATAATTGCATGTGTATCAGGGGAGGAATATTCAAATTGAATCTTCCCGGTTGCATATGCATTGATAGCAGCAATATTTTCACTATCATATTCAAGTTCAATAATCGGAAGGTCACTGTGGCTTTGAGTATCCTGTGAAAGCAATAAGGAAAATGAATAGTCAGGGTACACTTCCTTAAGGGCTACGCATAATTCTCCCAAGACGAGATTAACATCAAGGAACGAATGAAGTTTTTCTGTAATTTGTAGTAATTGTTTATATCTATTAACTTGCATGTGTAAATCACATTCGAGAATTTCCATATAGGTTTCACCCGATCTAATTCCAGATATATACATAGTACCCTAATTATAGTTAATTTTCAGACACTTTGGCGACATTTATTTGTATAATTTATTAACTTTATTAAAATAATCTTTCCGATAATTTTCACCTGTATCATCATCCCCAAAAAATATTCTTGACTTTACAGGAATAAAAATTATATAATACTCCTTGTGTAAAATATTGCAGCCTATGTGAAAACTTTATTCGTCTCATTTTATTCCTCTTAAAGGTAGATTGCCTTTAAATGATGGTGTATCTTGTAACCCTTAGCTGCTAGGGCGAAGGTGCATGAAAATAAAATGGCTTTAAAGCGTCTCATAACGGTTTTTATTTTACCAAAATAAAAACACTAAGGAGGAGTCATTCATGGCTCGTTATACTGGCTCTAGCTGGAAAATTTCCCGTCGTCTTGGAATCTCTCTAAGCGGCACAGGTAAAGAATTAGAAAAGCGTCCGTACGCTCCTGGACAACATGGTCCAAACCAACGCAAAAAGCTTTCTGAATACGGATTACAATTACAAGAGAAGCAAAAGCTTCGTCATATGTATGGCGTAACTGAGCGTCAATTCCGTAATCTTTTTGATAGAGCTGGCAAATTAAGCGGCGTACACGGTGAAAACTTCATGATTCTTCTTGAATCACGTCTTGACAACGTTGTTTACCGTTTAGGTCTTGCTCGCACTCGTCGTGCAGCTCGTCAATTAGTAAACCATGGCCACATCTTAGTTGATGGCGCTCGTGTAGATATCCCATCATACCGCTTAAAAGCTGGTCAAACAATCAGCCTACGCGAAAAATCTCGCAATCTTGATGTTGTGAAAGAAGCTGTCGAAGTTAATAACTTCGTTCCTGATTTCTTAACATTTGATGCGGACAAATTAGAGGGTACTTTCACTCGCTTACCAGAGCGTTCTGAATTACCTGCTGAAATCAACGAAACTCTTATCGTCGAGTTCTACTCACGTTAATAATAACGTGTCGTAGCCAGCAATAATAAAAACCCTAGAAATGTTGATATTACTCAACTTCTAGGGTTTTTTTTATTTTTACTATGCTTTTGACCTGAACAGAGAGTAACATATTTGTTTGAATTTATTCTCATTAACCGATGGTGCTGGATGAAAACCCATAATTCCTGAACGCAGAATTATCCCCACAAACCTCCTTATGATAGAACCCTTATTTCACTATCCTGCCCCGTTAGCACAACAAGAAGCCGCCAAAATGACAGCTCTGATCTTCAACTTTAGCACCTATTAGTTAAAAAATGAAAAGGACAAACAATTAAAAGACAGGCTATTTGCTTAGGACAACTTCCTCCCATTATACATACGATGCAGTGTAGTTAATAACTTAAAGGGGAGAATATTTTATATGGGCAAAAACCTCACGAAATATTTTCAAGATAGAATAATCAAGGTTGATCGAGGTGGACCAGAATCCAGAATTGGGATGTTAATGGATGCAAGTGAAGATTATCTCTGCCTTCTCACGGAAGATGATGGGCTCGTCTACCACAAAACTCAACATATTAAAAGTTTTACAGATAATCTGAAAGAGCAGTTTAAATTCGACGTTGATGTTCCGAAGGATTTCGAATTTAAAAAAGCTAAAAATTTCAAAGACCTGCTTAAATCATTGGTATATCGTTGGGTAAATATCAATCGTGGCAGTACTGAGACGGTAGAGGGGGTACTCTGTGAGGTAAAAGATGATTTAGTTCATTTGGTCAATAATGGGGAAATCATTCGCATTGCCATGTCCCACATTAAAAATGTTAGTTATGGAGTAAAAATTGAAAAGGCTAAATCGGAAAAACATGAGTCACGTCAAAAATCAAACGATAAGAGTAAAAATAACAACAATAACACCAATAGAAGCCCTAAGAGAACTTCACAAAAATTACGTCAAAAATCAAACGATAAGAGTAAAAATAACAACAATAATACCTATTGTAGCCCTCAGGTAACTTCGCAAATATTATGTCAAGAATCAAACGTTGAGAGTGAAAATAACAACAATAACACCTATTGTAGCCCTCAGGAAACTTCCCAAATAGTACGTCAAGAATCAAACGTTGAGAGTGAAAATAACAACAATAACACCAATAATAGCCCTCAGGGAACTTCGCAAATATTACGTCAAGAATCAAACGTTGAGAGTGAAAATAACAACAATAACACCAATAATAGCCCTCAGGGAACTTCCCAAATATTACGTCAAGAATCAAACGTTGAGAGTGAAAATAACAACAATAACACCAATAATAGCTCTCAGGGAACTTCGGAAAAATTAAGTCAAAAATCAAACGATGAGAATGAAAATAACAACAATAACACCAATAGTAGCGCTCAGGGAACTTCCCAAATATTACGTCAAGAATCAAACGTTGAGAGTGAAAATAACAACAATAACACCAATAATAGCAATCAGGGAACTTCCCAATTATTACATCAAGGTTCAAACGATGAGAGTGAAAATAACAACAATAACACCAATAATAGCAATCAGGGAACTTCCCAAATATTACATCAAGAATCAAACGTTGAGAGTGAAAATAACAACAATAACACCAATAGTATCCCTCAGGGAATTTCCCAAATATTACGTCAAGAATCAAACGTTGAGAGTGAAAATAACAACAATAACACCTATTGTAGCCCTCAGGGAACTTCCCAAATATTACGTCAAGAATCAAACGTTGAGAGTGAAAATAACAACAATAACACCAATAATAGCCCTCAGGGAACTTCGCAAAAAACATCTATTGAAAATGAACTTGAAATGTCAGCTCTTTTATTCTCATTATTCTCATTGAGAAAGATTTTACGAAGATTAAATTTTTAAAGTTTCTCACTCATAGTCGTTCGCAAAGAGTTGAAAATGAAGGGACACTGTCAACAAAAACGCTGATAGTACCCACTCTTTAAATAAGTTACTTCTTCATGAAATTTTGTTTTTGCCCAAGCCGTTTTAGTTTTAATAATATTTAGTGCGAGTGTCAATTTTCACACTTTACTCTAATTGAAGCGTCTAACGCTTCTTTTTTTATTTCTTCTTTTTGACTAATAAGACATAAAGAGACTTGCAGCACAAAATCATGCTGCACCGCAGAGAATGAAAAAGACAAACAATTTAAAGACAGGCCATTTGCTTAGGACAAGTTCCTCCCGTTATACATATGATGAAATGTAATTAAATAACTTAAAGGGGAGATTTTTTATATGAGTGAAAACCTAATGAAATATTTTAAGGATACAGTTATCAAGGTTAATCGAGACGGATCGGAATCCAAAATTGGGAAGTTATTGGCTGAAAGAGACGATTATATCGTCGTTCTTACAGAAGAAGATGGAGTTGTTTATTACAAAACTCAACACATTAAAAGTTTTACAGAAAATATGAAAGGGAAGTGGGAATTCGACGCTGAAATTCCTGAGAATTTTAAAAATGCTGAGAAATTCAAAGACCTACTTAAATCATTGAAATATCATTGGGTAAAAATTAATCGTGGAAGTTCTGAAATGGTTAAGGGAGTACTTTGTGAGGTAAAAGATGATTTTGTTCATTTGGTCGCTAATGAGGAACTCGTTCGCATTCCTATGTTCTACATTAATAATGTTAGTTATAGGAGTAAAAATTAAAAAGCTGAATCCGAAGAACCTAAGTCACGAAGACATGAGTCACGTTAATAAGGTTAAAGCCCTCATACCCATTGTATGAGAGCTTTTTCTATCCTCGATTGACCCATTTGATAGATTTCCGATATAAAAAGGCAAGTATTATATAGATGACAACTACGATAGCCGCAGTCGATAATCTTTCTTGTAATACCCCGTCTGCATATAAAACAGGACCAAGTCCGAAAAATGTAACAAGTGCGATGAGAATAATAAAAACGGCTTGTAATAATATTTTCAATACATTAACCCCCATATTCGTTCCTTTTATATTAGACGAAATAAATTAACCCGTTGTTACACGGATATCCTTATAGCAAAAAAAGGGCTTTGATTTCCAAAGCCCTTCTTTTATTAGTATTTAATTAACGTATACTTCTTTTTACCTCTTCTAATAATCGTAAACTTTCCTTCAATTCGATCGGATTCTACTAAGATATAAGCGTTGTCCGTAATTTTCTCACCATTAACAGTAACAGCACCATTTGAGATGTCTTCACGTGCTTGACGCTTGGATGGGGAAATTTTCGCCGCAACCAAAAGATCGACCAAATTCTCCTCATTTTGTGAAGTATAAGCTGGTACATCTTTAAAGCCCTGCTCGATTTCCGCACCTGAAAGACTTCTTACATCCCCGCTAAATAACGCCTCGGAAATTTTGATAGCCTGTTGCAAGGAATCTTCACCGTGAATCAAACGAGTCAGTTCTTCAGCTAATACCTTTTGTGCCTTACGAAGATGCGGCTCTTCCTGAACAGCTTTTTCTAATTGTTCAATTTCCTCGTGCGAAAGGAATGTGAAAATCTTTAAGTATTTCACTACATCTGCATCAGCCGTATTAATCCAGAACTGGTAGAACTCGTATGGGGTAGTTTTTTCAGGATCTAACCAAACGGCACCGCTTTCCGTTTTTCCAAACTTTGTACCATCTGCTTTTGTCACAAGCGGAATGGTTAACCCATATGCCTTCGAGCCTTCTGGCTGAACTTTGCGGATTAATTCCAATCCTGAAGTTATGTTCCCCCACTGGTCACTTCCGCCAATTTGTAATTTACAGTTGTGATGCTCATATAAATGAAGGAAATCCATCGCTTGTAAAATAGTATAAGTGAATTCAGTAAACGAAATACCCGTCTCAAGCCTTGATGCAATAGTATCCTTCGCCAGCATGTAATTGACACCGATATGCTTGCCGATATCACGCAAGAAGGTAACGACATCCATTGAGCCTGCCCAATCATAGTTATTAACCATGATCGCCCCGTTTTCACCTTCAAATTCGAAAATAGATTCAAGTTGCTTTTTGATACCAGCTACATTATCCTGCACTGTTTCTAATGTTAACAGCTTTCGTTCTTCACTTTTACCACTTGGATCTCCAATCAAGCCTGTCGCTCCTCCGACTAACACAATCGGACGATGTCCATGCTGCTGAAATCTTCTAAGAGTTAAAAATGGCAGCAAATGGCCGATATGCATACTATCTGCGGTTGGGTCAACACCGCAATATAAAGAAATTTGCTCCTTGCCTAATGTATCCTTTAAACCTTCTGCATCCGTCTGCTGATAGATAATTCCTCTCCATGCCAAATCTTGTAATAAATCCATCCTATTCCCTCCCATTTGGTAAAAAAATAAAAACGCCCCTGCAAAAATGCAAGGACGTAAATTTACGCGGTACCACCCAGCTTGAGGAAAATTCCTCCAACTCAAAAAATTAACGGTTTAGACCGTTCTCCGCTACTAAAAATCAGGTTTCACAGAGAAAGCTCAGGGGAGTAATTCACTCTTCTATATGTATCAGCTCGCACCACCGCTGACTCTCTAAAAACAGGGATAGAAGAACTACAGTTGGTTCCCTTCACAGCTTTTTATAAAATTAATGTATAGCTTTTTTTACCATATATAAAGCTCCTTGTCAAACCCAACTGGAAATTTCAGATAAATGTAGAAGTTTGTCAGTTTTTAAACCTTTGGTATGCTATAATGTACTTGATTTTAGATGAGGTGATACTATAGATGGTTGAAAAATTACAAGCATGGATAGAAAAAGCAAAATCCTTACTGAACATATTTACCCATAGAAAAACGGTTAAACGTGCACGAATCACATATCAAGTAGTTTGGAATCTGTTACTCCTTGTATTAACAGTCGTCATTCTTGGCGGATCATTTGCCACAGGTGTTGGTGCTGGTTATTTTGCTTCACTTGTAAAAGATGAACCTGTTCGTTCGTATGACAGCATGAAAAAAGATATTTATAACTATACGGAAACTTCTGAGTTATATTTTTCGGATAATGTTTATCTTGGTAAACTTCACACCGACTTGGAACGGGAAGAAGTAAAATTGGACGATGTATCAAATGATTTAGTCAATGCGGTAGTTGCAACTGAAGACGAATACTTTTACAAGCATAAAGGTGTTGTCCCAAAAGCTGTATTTCGGGCCGTTTTTCAGGAAGTGACAAATTCTGCTGTTCAATCCGGCGGTAGTACCTTAACACAGCAATTAATAAAAAATCAAATCTTAACAAATGAGGTCTCGTTTCAAAGGAAAGCCAATGAAATCTTACTTGCTCTTCGTTTAGAGAAATTTTTTGATAAAAAAGAAATTCTTGAAGCTTATCTTAATGTGTCTACCTTAGGAAGAAATTCGTCTGGACGAAACATTGCTGGTGTCCAAGCAGCGGCAAAAGGGATCTTTGGTAAAAAGGCGAGTGATTTAACACTTCCGCAAGCCGCTTTCATTGCAGGGTTGCCTCAAAGCCCGTTTGGATATACCCCTTTTACACGGGAAGGGACGATAAAAGAACCGCAATATCTCGAACCAGGTCTCACACGGATGAAAACCGTCCTAAAGAGAATGTTTGACGGTGGCTATATTAACGAGCATGAATATGCGCAAGCCTCTGCCTACGATATTAAAAAGGATTTTATCAACCCGGTCGCAAACCCACTGGAAAAATACCCATGGTTAACAGTCGAAATTGAAAAGCGTTCGATTGAAGTCCTGACTACTGTCTTAGCAAAAAATGATGGGATTTCAGAGGAAGAGTTAAAAAACGATGACAATCTTGCTTATAAATATCAAATATTAGCTCGAAATGCTTTGCGTCAAAATGGATACAAGATTCATTCGACGATAGACAAAAACATATACGATGCGATGCAAAAGGTTAAGGATAATTATCAATATTACGGACCCGATAAGCCTCAAGAAAAAAAGGATCCTGAAACAGGAGAAATAAAAACAGTTATGGAACCTGCGGAGGTTGGGGCGGAACTGATCGAAAACAAGACTGGAAAAATTATCAGTTTTGTCGCTGGAAGGAATTATGACGATCAACAGCTTAATCACGCAACCAGTGCCATCAGACAAAACGGTTCTACCATGAAACCACTTCTTGTCTATGCACCAGCGATTGAGTTAGGAAAAGCAGCTCCGGGAACACCGCTGCCAAATGTAGCGTTAAGTCTTGCTCCCGGCAGAAGTGATCCTTGGCCGCAAAACTATGACTATCGGTACAGTGGACTGGTTTCAGCAAGATATGCATTGGCGAAATCCTATAACGTACCAGCGGTTAAGCTTTACAAGAGTATCGTTGATCAACGTCCCGCCAAGTATCTTGAAAAAATGGGATTTACTTCTTTAAGAAAAGATGATTATACCAATCTAGCTACTTCGATTGGATCGATGACAAATGGGGTAACCATCGAAGAAAATACGAACGCATTTAGTACCTTTGCTAATGATGGAAAATTTATTGATGCCTATATGATTGATAAAATTGTCGATAAAAACGGCAAGGTTATCTATCAGCACGAAGTGAAGCCTGTTAATGTCTTTAAGCCGCAAACAGCCTATTTAACGATTGATATGATGCGTGACGTGGTAAAGATGGGAACGGCAGCAGGAGTTAGAAGCAAACTAAATTTCAGTGCGGACTGGGCTGGGAAAACGGGGACAGGAAATCAATATATTGACTCTTGGTTCGTTGCTTCAAACCCTAATGTCACCTTTGGTCTGTGGAGAGGGTATGATACACCAAAATCGCTCCAGACATCCGGTATGTCTTATAGTTCACGGACCAATAACTTATGGGCTCAGTTAATGAACGCTGCCTATAAAATTAAACCTGATCTAATTGCTCCAAAGACGTCATTTAAAATGCCAAAAGGAATCGTACAACGTTCTTATTGTGCAGTTTCCGGAATGCTTCCTTCCGAGGCATGTTCAAAAGCAGGATTAATCGAAACAGATTACTTTAATGTCAATAATGTACCAACAAGAGTTGATGATAGCTTAATTGAAGGAAAATTTGTTATGGTTGGCGACAAAAAATATTTGGCCTTGGATTCTACACCAAAAGAGTTTGCCCAATTTGGTCTCATTTTAAATCCTGATTTTATCAAACGCATTGTTGGAAGTAACTTCCATAATTATAGACAACTAATTCCACAGAAGGAGCGCTGGGGGAAAATTCTCGTATCAAGTGCAAAAATGTACGATAACGGGAAGAACCCTGACAGTGTCGTCTTAAAAGTAGAAGGAAATACATTAACATGGTCAGCATCTGGTGATAATGATGTTGTCGGTTACCGCGTCTATCAAGGTGGATTAGTTTCAGCAAAAGTAGGCAGTGTGATCAATGGCTCAAATCGATCATTTCAAGCTGGCACTGGTACCTATTATGTAACGGCGGTCGATATTGCTGGTAGAGAGTCTGCCCCCTCGAATCTGGTTGAGGCTGGAGTAATAGTAACACCACCACCTGTAGATCCAACTAAACCTGCAGTACCGAAAGACCCTGCTAAACCTGGTGTACCGAATGGCCCTGCTAAACCTGGTGTACCGAATGGCCCTAATGTTCCAACTAAACCGACTGAGCCAACAAAAACACCGTAAATATTTAAAACCGCACCGATAGTTGGTGCGGTTTTTTCTGTTTTTAGAACACTAAAAAGCCAGGCATCTAGCCTGGCTCAAGTCATTTTCTTTTCCCATAATGGAAATCCGGTCTTTAATCTTCCATTGTAGAAAGGTCACCTGTTGGCAGGTTTAGTTCCCATGCCTTTAACACACGTCTCATGATTTTCCCGCTTCTTGTTTTCGGCAGCTTATCACGGAAATCAATTTCCCTTGGTGCTGCATGAGCGGCAAGACCTCTTTTCACAAATTGCCTGATTTCTTCTTTTAGTTCGTCCGTTGGAGCATAGCCGTCTCTGAGTGCAATGAAGGCTTTAATGATTTCACCACGAACTGGGTCTGGTTTACCGATGACACCGGCTTCAGCGACGGCAGGATGCTCGACTAGCTTGCTTTCTACTTCAAACGGTCCTACGCGCTCCCCTGAGGTCATAATAACGTCATCGACACGGCCCTGGAACCAGAAATAGCCCTCTTCATCCATGTAAGCAGAATCGCCTGAAACGTACCAATCGCCTGGCATAAAGTATGATTCATATTTCTCTGGATTATTCCAAATTGTATTCATCATGGAAGGCCAGCCTTTTTTAATCGCGAGGTTCCCCATCCGATACGGCGGAAGTTCATTCCCTTGATTGTCAACAATCGCTGCTTCTACACCTGGAATCGGTTTCCCCATTGAACCGGGTTTAATTTCCATACAAGGATAGTTACTAATCAATTGCGCACCAGTTTCTGTCATCCACCAGTTATCATGAATTCGCTTATTGAATACCTTTGCCCCCCATTTAACAACTTCAGGGTTTAATGGTTCCCCGACGCTTAGAACATGGCGTAGACTGCTTAGGTCAAATTTCTTAACCAATTCATCACCTGCACCCATTAACATTCGGAATGCCGTAGGAGCACTGTACCAAACGGTTACACCAAAGTCCTCAATCATTTGATACCAGGATTCTGGACTAAATCGACCTCCGACAATCACATTCGAAGACCCTGTTAACCATGGCCCAAAGATACCGTAAGAAGTACCGGTTACCCAGCCTGGGTCAGCAGTACACCAATAAACATCATCCTCTTTTAGATCGAGCACCCATTTAGCTGTCTGGTAATGCTGAAGCATGGCATTATGTACATGCAATACACCTTTTGGTTTTCCTGTTGAGCCTGATGTGTAGTGCAGGATCAAGCCGTCCGTTCTGTCAACCCATTCAATTCGAAGATCCTTGCTTGCGGCTTCAAATTTTTTCAAAAAGTCAATATATCGGCCTTGTTCATCAACATTATTACCGATAAGGAAAATATGCTTCAGTGCAGGCAGGTCTTGAACAGGCACCCGGTCCAACAATTCAGGTGTCGTGACTAAAACTTTCGCTTCACTGTCTTGCAGACGGTCCCTGACAGCCCCTTCCATGAATGCTTCAAATAAAGGACCAACAATAGCCCCAAGCTTGATTGCACCCAAAACGGTAAAGTAAAGTTCTGGAGAGCGCGGCATAAAAATAAATACACGGTCACCTTTTTCTACATCCCCGTAAGTTTTTAACACATTGCCCGCTTTGTTTGATAGATCTTTCATTTCTTTAAAGGTGTACTTCTCATTTCTTGAACCATCACGATAGTATAGTGCAACTTTATTTTTCCGGAAGGTTTTCGCGTGACGGTCAATGGCCTCATACGCCATATTGACAAGCCCCGTTTCACTCCATGTAAATTCCTTTTCTGTTTCCTTCCAGTCGAAATGCTTGTACATTTCTTGATAATTACCTAGATTATGATCCCCTTGCACAACTGGCAACGCTTCCACTTTCATTCAATCTCCCCCTTTGACTTTATTTAAAATTATTATAGTACAAATAATAACTATTCACAATTTTTAAAAAAGTACTATATTATTATTCTTTTATATTTATACATAAAATGTCAATATTTTTTTACTATAAGACAGAAAATTTTGTGAAGTCACTTTTCTGTAATAGATTTTATGTATAATAGAATTATAATTAGAAAGATTTTTCCAGGGTAGGTGACCGTATGGAACACAAAAAGACATACAATGCCAAACAATTAAAAACACCTCACGGGTCTATAATTGTTGAAGGGCCTATTACTTCAGATAAACTTGCTGGCTATGAATTTCACGAAGACCTCACTGCCTTCCGCCCTCCTGCACAGCAGCATCAGGCTTTAATTGGTATTGCAGAGCTTCCAGAAGGTAGAATTATTATTGCAAGGGACAGAAACACCATAGTCGGATATGTTACTTTCCTATATCCTGACCCGCTTGAACGATGGTCAGAAGGCAAAATGGATAATTTAATCGAATTAGGTGCCATCGAGGTGATTCCTCAATTTAGGGGATGTGCAGTCGGGAAAAGCCTATTAATTGTCTCCATGATGGATGATGCGATGGAAGATTATCTTACCATAACAACAGAGTACTATTGGCACTGGGATTTAAAGGGTACCAAACTAAATGTGTGGGAGTATCGGAAGATCATGGAAAAAATGATGAATGCGGGCGGCCTTGAGTGGTATGCAACCGATGATCCTGAAATTTGTTCACACCCTGCTAATTGTCTCATGGCTAGGATGGGAAAAAGAATCGATATGGAAACCATCCAAAAATTTGACCGTCTCAGATTTATGAACCGGTTTATGTATTAATCATTTTACTGATATTTGGGTAAGGAGGATTTTCTTATGATTGTAGAACAAATCATGAAAATAGATGTTGCAGTACTTCTACCAACAGATACCATTGCGGATGCAATCCAATTAATGGAGTCAAGAAAAATCCGCCATATTCCTATAATTAATGATGAGAAACATTTAGTTGGTCTTGTCACTGTTTCGAAAATACATGAGGCAACTCCATCTATTTTTCATGCCAATGAGCATCCAGAGGATATGAAAAAGCCACTTGAGGCGATTATGGAACGGAATGTCATTACAGGCCATCCTCTTGATTTCGTCGAGGAAGTGGCAGGTCTCTTCTATGAGCATAAAATCAGTTGTCTGCCGATCATAAATAACCGGGAATTGGTTGGAATTTTGACCGAAACAGATTTGCTGCGGACATTGGTTGAATTAACAGGGGCCCATCAGCCAGGATCACAAATTGAAATTAAGATCCCTAATCTTGCGGGTAAACTCAGTGAAATCACTGCTGTTATTAAGAACCGGAAAGCAAATATATTGAGTCTATTAGTTTACCCTGATAAAACAGATGAGCAATATAAAATCCTTGTGATAAGATTGCAAACTATGAATCCCACTATATTAATTCAAGAACTTAAACAGGCTGGCTTTCATGTATTATGGCCAAACCTTCCGGGGATTTCAATATGAGCGATAAGTGTTCCTTTATTTTTTCAGACGAGCTGCTGAAATATAAATTTAGCAATCAGCATCCTTTTGACCAATTCCGGCTTACGTTAACAGTAGACCTATTAGAGAAGATTAATGCTCTTAATCCAGACGATGTCATCCCGCCCAGAATGGCATCCATGGAAGAGTTAGCTTTAATACACGACCTAAGTTACATAGAAGCAGTGAAAAAGGCGGGAAATGGCCAATTGCCACAAGATATAGCAGAAAACTATGGTCTTGGGACGGAAGACACTCCTATATTCCCTAACATGCATGAAGCAAGCGCCTCACTTGTTGGGGGGACATTAACGGCCGTCGATCAGGTTATGACTGGAAAGGCACTTCACGCTCTTCATCTTGGCGGAGGATTACATCACGGATTCAGAGGAAAAGCATCTGGATTTTGTGTTTATAATGATAGCTCGGTCGCCATCAAATATCTTCAGGAAAAATATAATGCTCGTGTCTTATATGTGGACACCGATGCACATCATGGAGATGGGGTTCAATGGTCCTTTTATGATGATCCAAATGTATGTACCCTGTCGATCCATGAGACAGGAAGATATTTATTTCCAGGTACAGGCAATGTAAATGAGCGCGGTCAAGGGTTAGGCTATGGCTATTCCTTTAACATCCCCGTTGATGCCTTTACCGAAGATGAATCGTGGCTGCAGGCCTACACACATGCGTTTAGAGAAGTGGCTGAGTTTTTTAAACCGGATGTGATTCTAACCCAAAATGGTGCAGACTCCCATTATTTGGACCCTTTAACACACCTTTCTTCAACAATGAAAATCTATCGAGAGATACCAAGGCTTGCACATGAAATTGCCCATCAGTATTGTAACGGGAAGTGGATTGCTGTCGGCGGCGGCGGTTATGATATCTGGAGGGTAGTTCCAAGAGCATGGTCTTTTATTTGGCTGGAAATGACAGAAAACTCAAACTGTTATGGCAGTTTACCTAAGGAGTGGTTAGCTTCCTGGCAGAAGGAATCTCCTGTATCGTTACCAACGGAATGGGACGATCCAGAAAACCTATATACTCCCATCCCTAGAAAAGCAGAAATTACCGAAAAGAATTTATTAACCCTCGAAAAGTCACTTTATCCGATTCGAAGTCAGCAAAAGAGCGAATCCGTATAAAAAAGTGGGGTGGCCAACATGTGGCCACCCCATTATTTTATTTTGTTGATTGTCGGTGTTCAATCCGATGTGGGAGAACCACAATTTGATCTGACACCTGTTCTTTGTTCATTAATTTGGTTAAGAGCCGCATTGCAACCGCGCCAATATCATATAATGGCTGAACAATGGTTGTTAGCTGCGGGCGCACCATTAGTGATAGCCTTGTATTGTCAGATGTGATTACCTCAAAATCTTCAGGGATCTTATAGCCTTTGTCCTCTGCACCATGGACAACGCCTAGTGCCATCTCATCAGAACCCACTAAGATGGCTGTAGGTCGGTCTGCCACTTCAAGTAATTTTTCTATCGCTTCAATCCCAGAATCGTACGTATAATCTCCTTCAACCACAAGTTCTTCATTATAAGGAATACCGGAATCTTGTAATGCCCTTTGATACCCTCTCAACTTCTTAAACGTATTTTTAGGTTCATGAAGTGGTCCAACTACAAAGGCAATATTCTTATGACCTTTTTCAATAAATTCCTTGATTGAGTCATATACCGCTTCTTCATAATCAATATTTACAGATGGAATCTTGTTTGATTCTTCAATCGATCCTGCCAACACAATCGGTACCGGTGATTTTTCAAATTCCTCGACATGTTCGGCTGTAATATTACCACCCATGAAGACTAATCCATCCACTTGTTTACCGAGCATCGTATTAAGCAAATGTAATTCTTTATCTTTGTTTTGGTCGGAATTACTTAAAATGATATTGTACTTATACATCGTTGCAATATCTTCAATCCCACGGGCTAATTCGGCAAAAAAGATATTTGAAATATCTGGAATAATAACTCCAACTGTAGTAGTTTTTTTGCTTGCCAATCCTCTAGCGACAGCATTTGGACGGTAGCCTAATCTGTCAATAACTTCTAACACCTTTTTGCGGGTCACTGGCTTTACATTCGGATTTCCGTTAACCACACGGGAAACGGTTGCCATTGAAACATTGGCTTCTCTTGCTACATCATAAATAGTAATATTCACTTAACACACTCTCCTAAAACGAACATCGTTTTCTTTATTTTACATCAGCTTGTATAAACTTAAACATTTAGTTTTTGTTTTTGTTTGTGAGAACGTAAACAATCTTTAATATGTATTTAATGATACGACAAGAAGATTAAAGCCGCAATTGCATTTGTCAGCATTTTTTGCTAAATAGCTAAATATTATCAAAAAAACCTCCTGCAAAGGAGTTGCAGAAGGTTTTTCATAAAACTATCTACTTGAAATTAGAGTCGAACATAATTGGATGCAAGCAGTTCATTGAAAAATTTATCAAATTGATTAAGATCCATTTGCTGCTTTTGATCCGAAAGTGCCACTGCTGGATCTGGATGAACCTCAGCCATTACACCATCTGCACCAATTGCAATCGCAGCCTTAGCACATGGCAATAGTAAATCTCTTCTACCTGTAGAATGCGTTACATCAACTAATACAGGTAAATGTGTTTCTTGCTTTAAAATAGGTACTGCTGAAATATCTAGAGTGTTTCTTGTAGCACGTTCGTAAGTCCTTATGCCACGCTCACAAAGGATGATTTGCCCATTCCCTTGTGCCATAATGTACTCGGCAGCATTGATAAATTCTTCGATTGTAGCCGCAATCCCTCTTTTTAACAGAACTGGTTTTTTGACGGAACCTGCTGCTTTTAACAGTTCAAAGTTCTGCATATTGCGTGCCCCAATTTGAATGACATCGATATAGTCACAAGCCATTTCAAGATCAGCAGGGTTAACAATTTCACTAATAACAGCCATATCAAATTCCGTTGCAACACGTTTCAAGATTTTTAATCCCTCAACACCTAGCCCTTGGAAATCGTAAGGAGATGTTCTAGGTTTGTAAGCTCCGCCACGTAATAGGTGTAATCCTTTTTCTTTCATTGCTTTTGCTACAGTTGCCACTTGCTCATATGACTCGACTGCACATGGACCAAAAACGAAGTGTGGTTTGCCATCGCCAATATTTTCACCCTTTAAGGTAACAATCGTGTCTTCAGGCTGCTTTTTTCTTGAGACAAGTAAGGCTTTACTATGGTCATCCTGTTGCAGGTCGAGACCAGCTTTAAAAATCTCTTTAAAAATATGATCAATGGTCGAATCTTCAAAAGGCCCATCATTATGCTCTTTGATAATATCAAGCATTTTTCTTTCACGGACTGGATCGTAACGGTATACCCCTTGGTTTTCTTTAACCCGCCCTATATCCTGAACGAGCTGTGCTCTTTCATTAATTAACCTCAACAATTCTAAGTTTAGTTCATCGACACGCGACCTCAATTGTTCTAATTCAATTTTTTTGCCCATCCTTCGTCCCCGTCCTTCCTTTGCTAATCAGAACTCTATAAAATAAAGCTCTGAATGCCTTTTTTTCATCTGTCATTATAATATCGGTTCAAGTTTAAGAATTTAAATATTATAACAATTTAATAATTAGGACTTATTATAGCGGATAAATATTTGTTTGTCACTTGTTTTTTCTTTAATGATTAAACGCTTTTAAGCACTAAAGCGTTTGTGATATATTATGCTTGATTTTCACCAAAAGCACCTGTCAAAGAACGACTTGTTATTTTCCAGTGTGAAGTATTCCATAAAGGCTCTCCGTTTGAAAACAAGATGGTTTGTGGCGATTCATGTTTGATTTGAAATTTTTCTGCTACTTCATTGGACAACGGACGAGAATCCTGAACAGCTAAGAAATAAGTGGGTACAGCTTGATTTTCATTTGCAAATTTTTCATATTCCTTATATGCAGCATGGCTAATCGGACACGTTAGGCTATGCTTTAAGAGAAAAAACGTACTCTCCTTTTTTAATACTTCATCAAATTGTTCAATTGAATCAATTTTCTCTAACATGGGTACATACCTCCAGAAAATAAATAAACGGTGAAGTAATTTTATCACTCCACCGTTTTTATAACAAATAAACAGATTTAGCTTGCGACTAATTTTTATAGTTTAACCTTATTTTCTTCCTCATCAAAGGCCTTTTCGGCTTCTTCCAGCTTTTTTCTTATTTCTGAGCTATCAAGGGGTCCAATTTCGATTGACCTCTTCGATTCTATCTTTTCTTTAGAAGTTTGAAGAGGAATATAGTTTAATTCTCCTTCTTCTTTCAACTCGTCTTGGCTCGTTATTTTTCCTTTTACCTTGTTCAATAGTTCTTGGGATTGTAGGACAATTCCTTGGGAAAGGCTGGATCCTTTGGACGCTAATTCATTGCTTTTTGTCATTACATTTTCACGCATGGCAGCTGTTTTATCGAGGATCGTTCCAGCTTGGTTATTAAACTTATTGCGGAGATCTTTTCCGGACTTGGGAGCCAAAAGCAGTGCCGCAGCTGCACCAACCACTCCTCCGATAATTGCTCCCAGCAAAAAGCTATTGGAAGACTCCTCAATCCGAGTTTGATTCGTATCCCGTGAATCATATTCTTTATTAGGCATTTAATTTCCTCCTCTATATTCTAATGGGATCTAACCTTCTTGCCCTCGTCTAAGCTTACCCTGTTTTTTTGTTGCTTCCTAGCTTGCCACTTATCCTTTAATTCAAGAATGATATGACTCCATTGAACAATTTGCGAGACTTTTTCTTTACTTTCCTCTACTTGTTTATCTACAGATTGAGTAATGTTTTGTAAAGTCCAATTGAATTTAGTGACGGTTGTACCTACGTCTTTTACGGCTCCAACCACACTATTTAAACTATCGGATTTCTGCTTAATATCGTCAGCTAGAGCGTTTGTTTTTTGTAAAAGAATCGTGGTTTCTGCTGTAACACCCTCCAATTGTTTTTCTAATCCAGATAATGTCTTCGAAACGTTTGTAAGTGTAACCTGAAATGATTTAAGTGTTGTCGATAAAAATATGACAAGTACAAAAAACGCAATCGCTATCAAGGCTACGCTTAAGTATAAAATAATTTGCATCGTGCACCTCCGCCTTAATCCTATCAATATGTATTACCCATCAAGTATAGATATAAACCTCGCTAATTATCTTATACTACTTCCATATAATTGTCTTCATTTCCTGCCGCTTCTAATAAAAATTTCATCTCGGATTGGGAGCAGAATTTTATTTTTCAACTTTCGGCCTTTATTCGGTTACAATATGTGTGTACTTACTTAATTCTGTTGGAGGCGTAAAAATATGAAAGATCCACGTATTGAGAAACTGGCAAAAAATCTAATTAATTACTCGGTACAGCTTCAAAAGGGAGAAAAAGTTTTAATTGAAAACTTTGGACTTCAGCGTGAACTTGTGACTGCCCTCGTGAAGGAAGCCTATCTAGCAGGGGGATACCCTTTTGTGCTCTTAAAGGACCATCAAGTGGATCGCTCTCTTTTATTAGGTGCCCAGGAAGAGCAATTTAACATGATGGCAGAATTTGAAGCAAATGTGATGAGCAAAATGGATGCATACATAGGTCTTCGTTCGGGTGATAACATCAGTGAACAATCAGATGTTCCTGATGATAAAATGAAAGTCCATGGAAATACCATTGGTAAAAAGGTCCATCGTGACATCCGTGTTCCTAAGACAAAATGGGTTGTTCTAAGATATCCAACTTCGTCCATGGCCCAATTAGCAAAGATGAGTACGGAAGCATTTGAAAACTTTTACTTTGATGTTTGTAACCTTGATTATGGAAAAATGGATAAAGCAATGGATAGTCTTAAAGAGCTTATGGATCGTACTGACAAAGTACGAATTACTGGTCCAGGAACGGATCTAAGCTTTTCCATTAAGGATATTCCAGCCATTAAATGTGCAGGACGGTTAAACATTCCTGATGGTGAAGTTTATACTGCGCCTGTTAAGGACTCCGTTAATGGGGTTATCACTTATAACACTCCATCTCCGTATCAAGGTTTTACATTTGAAAATGTGAAGCTGACTTTTAAAGATGGGAAAATTGTAGAAGCTGAGTCTAACGATTCTAGCCGGATCAATAAAATTTTTGATACGGATGAAGGGGCCCGCTATATTGGGGAATTTGCTATTGGGGTAAATCCTTTTATCCTCAATCCAATGCAAGATATCTTGTTTGATGAAAAGATTGCTGGCAGCTTTCATTTTACTCCTGGACAATGCTATGATGATGCCTTTAATGGAAACCATTCAAATATCCACTGGGATATGGTTAATATCCAACGTCCTGAGTATGGCGGTGGGGAGATATATTTTGATGAGGTATTAATCCGCAAAGATGGTCTGTTCGTTATTCCTGAATTAGAAGTGTTAAATCCTGAAAACCTTAAATAAAAGGAAGGATGCCAACAATCGCTGGCATCCTTCTTTTTATTTAGGCTTTTTTAAACTTGGCTGTTGATTTCCGCTCCAGGCGCGGGCGGTCCGGGGAGCCTCCTCGGCCCCGTCCTCCCGCAGGAGTCTTCGCGCCTTCCGCTCCAATCAACTTGGCTATAAAATCAAAAATAACCTTTATCACAGCATTATTTTATAAGTTGTTTTTCGTATGATTCTTGGAATTTTTGAATGTCTCCAGCGCCCATGAAAATAATTACGCTGTTTTCGTATTCATTTAGTACGGATGTATTTTCTTCGGTAATTATTTCAGAACCTTCAATTCGGTCCTGGAGATCCTTTATTGATAGTTTCCCATGATTTTCACGAGCAGAGCCGAAGATCTCACACAAATAGGCTTTGTCCGCTTCACGTAAACTTTTCGCAAAGTCTTCTAAGAACGCTTGAGTGCGTGAAAAAGTATGTGGCTGGAAGACCGCCACAATTTTCCGATCCGGATATTTTTGCTTAGCTGCATCGATAGTTGCTTTAATTTCAGTTGGGTGATGGGCGTAATCATCAATTAAAATCTGTGTCCCAATTCTTTTTTCGGAAAATCTTCTTTTTACACCTTGGAAGGTAGTTAATTGGTCCTTGACTATCTCTACATTTGTTTCTTCATAATGGCACAATCCAATAACGGCAAGTGCGTTTAACACACTATGATCACCAAAGGTTGGGATGGAAAATGTATCATAGAATGTATTGCGAATAAATACATCAAAGCTCGTTCCACTAGTTGTTTTCACAATATTTTTGGCTTGATAGTCATTCTCCTCGCCAAAACCATAAAACAATACAGGGACCTTTGCTTGGATTTTTTGAAGCTGTTCATCATCGCCATAAGCGAAGATTCCTTTTTTCACCTGAATGGCCATCTCTTGAAATGCGGAAAAGACATCATCAATATTCGCAAAGTAATCGGGATGATCAAAATCGATATTTGTCATAATCGCATAGTCAGGAAAATAAGACAAGAAGTGCCTTCTGTATTCACAGGCTTCAAATACAAAGTATTCCGAGCCTTCTTTACCTTTACCTGTTCCGTCACCAATTAAAAACGAGGTAGGTTTAGCCCCTTCAATCACATGGGCGAGTAAACCTGTTGTAGACGTCTTACCGTGCGCACCGGTGACCGCAACACTAGTAAAGTTCTGCATAAAGTCGCCCAAAAACCGATGGTATCGCACAATAGGGAGACCTAGCTTCATGGCCTCTTTAATTTCCTCATGGGTATCTGGAAAAGCATTTCCTGCAATAATCGTCATTCCTGGCTTGATATTCTCCTTTTGAAAGGGAAGGATCGTTATCCCTGATTGTTCAAGGGCCAGTTGTGTAAAAAAGCGCTTTTCGACATCGGAGCCTTGCACTTTAAATTTCATATCATGTAGAACTTGTGCGAGTGCACTCATTCCAGACCCCTTTATACCTACAAAATGGTAAATAGTCATAGAAGAACCTCCAACAACGTCTATCTGTATAACAGTATATGACATCTGTCTGTATTTGCTAATAAGAAAAACTGAGTGCGATTGCACCCTAAAAAAACATTTACTTGTAAAAACATATTTAATAATTATAACATTGTTCATCCTGAAAAACTATTTGCGGATCTAAAATCTTTACGGCCGCACTAGTCAGTCCACTATATATTATTTGTTCCTGTCATTAAAGAATACTATAGATTAATTATTTGCACTAGCATCTTGGATTGACTCTAAATCGGCTAAGGTAATTAAAACTTCACGTGCCTTGCTTCCATTTGCGCTGGTAATATACCCATGGGTCTCAAGCATATCCATTAACCTTGCCGCTCGGTTATATCCTATTTTAAACCGCCTTTGCAGGCTTGAAGTGGAAGCACCGCCTTGGTCAATAATAAATTCGCAGGCTTCATAAAAAAGTTCATCTTCATTTTCGGTTACTTGTGCTTTTTTTAATAGTTCTTCTTGCTCGAACAAGTACTCTGGCTCCCGCTGCTCCCTCACATGACCCACCACTAGATCAATCTCTTCATCCGATACAAACGTTCCTTGAAGACGAACGGGTTTAGAGGAGCCGTTTTCTAAAAATAACATATCGCCGCGTCCTAGCAACTTTTCTGCACCGCTAATATCTATAATCGTCCGCGAGTCGACCTGAGAAGAAACGGAGAAGGCGACTCGTGTCGGAATATTAGCTTTAATTAATCCAGTTATCACATCCACCGAAGGTCTTTGTGTTGCCACGATGAGATGAATACCGCAGGCTCTAGCCTTTTGAGCAATCCTGCAAATTGCTTCTTCCACATCTGCTGGGGACATCATCATTAAATCGGCTAACTCATCAATGACAATAACAATGAATGGAAGTTTATCTGAATACTGTTTATGTTTTATAGCCAATTCATTAAAGCGGTTAATGTCACGAACGCCAGTATGGGCGAATAATTCGTAACGTCTTTCCATTTCCTCTACAGCCCATTTTAATGCAGCTGTTGCCGCCTTTACATCCGTTATAACTGGACTAACAAGATGTGGAATACGGTTGTATGGAGCAAGTTCCACCATTTTTGGATCAATCAGCAATAGCTTTAAATCTTCTGGGCTAGCCTTAAATAGCAAGCTAACTAAAATCGTGTTAATACAAACGCTCTTTCCTGACCCGGTCGCTCCTGCAATCAAGCCGTGGGGCATCTTCTTTAAGTCAGTTACAATCGGTTTTCCAGCAATATCTAGGCCAAGTACCGCTGTTAATGGTGACGTAGATTCTTTAAAGATGCTGCTTTGAATAATTTCGTTAATGAATACAGGTCGCGACTTTTGGTTTGGAACTTCGATCCCAATGGTATGTTTTCCGGGAATAGGAGCTTCAATCCGAATATCTCTTGCGGCAAGACTTAACTTGATATCATCACTTAAGTTAGTTATTTTATTTACTTTCACACCTGGCTCTGGTTGGACCTCAAAGCGGGTGACGGAAGGACCTTGTGTCACATTAACAACACTTGCACCTACATTAAAGTTTTGTAAGGTTTCGTTTAAAATCTCCTCTTGCTCTAGTAACCATTTGGTATCATTCACCACAGTAACAGGAGGGTTTAGTAAACTATCTGTTGGGAATGCATAATAGTCATCATCCGTAGGTGGCAGACTCTCTTTTTCCTTGATTGGGAACAGGTCAATTACTTGACTAACCTTCTCTGCCTGCTTATTCTCAGTTGGGACCTCAGACGGCTGTTCGAGCGCTCTTTTTCGTTTTCGCTCTTCCCATTTCTGTTTATCTTGTTTTAACATCATCACATTAAATGGCAAATTAGATCGCTTCGGTGCGGGCGGTTCAGGTAAAGCCTCAACTACTTCCGCTTCCTCGATGGATTCTGTTGAAACTGCAATTAATTCTTTTACTTCCTCTATTGAATCTTCTTCCTGTGTTACTTCCTCTGTCGCTTCTTCTTGTGTTACTTCCTCTTCAACTTCAACCAATTCTATCTGAATTTCTGGCATTGGAATTGGAACAATCTCTTCGATCGTGTGTTCCAGCAGTTCAGATGATGGCTTTTCTTCGATAAGGCCCACTTGTTCTTCTTGATTAATTTCTAACCAAGTTGTTTCCACCTCTAGCTGTTCCTCATCGTTTACAAATGGTACAGTTTTCTCCGTTTCGGTCATCGTTTCTTTTGAAACAACTAAACTATCAAACCGATTTTCAACAACATCGTTTAAGAAATGGCTTAATTCATGCTCGACTATGATATCCGTATTCTTAGGCCGCTGATTAAATCCAAAAACAGGCGAAGGAATTTCTGTTGGTTGGAAGGGACCCTTCTTTTTAAGCAGCGGCTCTTGTTTGCTTTTAGGGACTTCCTTTTTGACTGTTTGAACCACAGACTTTTCCGTCATTTTTCCTTTTTCCGGAAGCCGCTCTGTTCGTTTTTGACGCAATGTTTCTTCCTTCACTTTCTGAGTTACCTTAGGAATGGGTGTATAAGAAGAACGATTGCTTCCCTTTGGGTATTGATAGGATATTTTTGTATCCAAATCCTTTAGATTTTCATATTTGTTTAGTAACGGCGGACCTTCATGTTTATGTAAAATGTAACCGTCAAATTCTTCATCATCTTCCTCTTTTTTTAATCTTTGAAAAAAGTTTTGGAACCAGCTCAAAACTATCACTCTTTCTACTTTCAACTTTCACTATCACTCTATTTTATCAGTTTTTCATATTTTTTCGACATAATTCTTTGAAATGAGTCAAAATACATGCAGACTAAATATCGTGCAATGAAAAAAGATCACCTTTCTTGATGTGATCCTTTTTCTATTTTGATTATTTATTTTTCCCTAAAATAAAAATAGGTTCTAATTCACCATTTTCATATAAAAATGAAAGGGCAGTGATTGGTACATGACCGTTTGCGAAAAAGCTCATTGCCATTTGCGCTAGCACATCATAGCCTCTGTCATTACGAATATCAGCGATAATTAATACATCCTGATGTGGAACAGCAAGTACCATCGTACCAGTAAATTGCTTCTCCATTTCATTTATGAATCCCTTATTTAAGATCCTGCTTGCATCGTATCCATCATTGGTATTGAGGAAGTAAAAACTATTGCCAGCCACTTGGTCTTCTTTTAAAGGAGTCGACAGGGATCTTACATTAAATAAGGCAATTTCCTTAATCCTTTTAGCTTCCCAGCCCTCTTTAGCCATGATACGTGAGTCAATTAGCCGATACGTACTGCCTTGATCATACGCATAATAAATTTTTGTTTCCGCTGTGTGGTCGTCAACTAAGAATGGCACACCCTCTTCTGCTTCTGATGGGAAAGAAGTGGAGCGGATAACGGGAAAGATTTTTTTCTCATGATTGGTTAATTGAATGTCGTCTTCCATGGCACGGAGGCCTTCTTCGATATAATAAACGACTTCATCAATGGCTTTTTCCTTTTCACTATGCCATTTGGCAATAATCCCAGGTAATGCTACTGTTATACCTTTACCGGTCTCTTTACTTTCAAATCGAAGTTGGTCTTTCTCACGGTCATAAGTTATTAAACGATTTTTTCTTGCCAAGCGTTGTTCTAATTCACTTTTCATTTTTCTGCTATCCATTTTCACCTTTTAATCCCTCCATTTTAGGAGCTACACTGCTTATTTTACAATAAAAACCCTCCATCTCAAAAGGTGATGGAGGGTTTCGGACTTTTTTATTTCAAACCCGAAATAAAACCTTCAATTTCTTCTTGCGTTTTTCGGTCCTTACTTACGAATCGACCCAGCTCTTTCCCATTTTCAAAGGCAATAAAGCTCGGGATCCCAAAGACGTCTAATTGCTGACATATTTCAATAAACTGATCACGGTCTACATGAATGAATGTATACTCATTAAATTTGGATTCTACTTCTGGTAGAACCGGCTCGATCACGCGACAATCTGGGCACCAGCCTGCAGAAAACATGAAGATCGTTTTCCCATGATCGCGCAGCTGTTCAAATTGCTCTACTGATTCTAAATTCTTCAAATTCAACGCCTCCATTTGAATATATGACCTTTTTCGTAACATCTTCACAAATCATATCAGCCCTGCTGCACTTCAGTCCAATTATTTGCTCCTTTGATATTGTCCCACTAAAAGGTTCATAACATGAGTAAACATTTCAGAACGATTCACCATTCCATTTGTAAAAATCCCAACTGCTCCTTCTTGTTTCCTTACATTTTCCTTTTTCGCATAATCTTCCATAACTGGTCCGAGTTCTTCACCTGCCCTTAATCGAATGGCTATTTCTTCAGGCAGAGGGAGTCTTGCTCCACCTGCAATAATCGGCTCCCTCCCAATTGATACAAGAGCCCCCCAGTTACAAATAAGCAAACCGTAACTCGTTTCCTGGACGCCTCCCTCAAGTCCAATCCCAATATCTCCATTTCCCTGCTTTAAGGCAGTTGCCGCTCGATTAATGGCTCCTCTTATCGTTTCTTCGTCGGAAAAAGGCTGCTCGCTGACACCCGATGGGATATCTAAGGAAACAAACTCATCTTCATGAGAAAAGCAGTTTTTTACTGCAGTAATTTTAGCAGGGTTCTTTGATCCAATGATAATTTTCATTATAGTAACTCCTTTAGACATAGTAAAAGGAGGCATATTGTAAAATGCCCCCCATTAAAATTAGCTGTTGGCTTTAATGGAATCGACCGTTGTTTGGTCACAAGCCTTGACTAGTTTAACAATTAACTCTTTAGCCGCTGCATAATCATCAACATGAACAATGGAGGCATGCGTATGAATATACCGAGAACAAATACCAATGACAGCACTTGGAACGCCCTCATTCGATTGATGGACACGACCTGCATCTGTTCCACCCTGTGAAACAAAATATTGGTAACGGATATTATGTGTTTCCGCTGTATCTAGTACAAACTCTCTCATCCCGCGATGAGTAACCATTGACCGGTCAAGGATCCGGAGCAAGGCACCTTTGCCTAATTGGCCAAACTCTTGTTTATCTCCTGTCATATCGTTGGCAGGACTTGCATCCAGTGCAAAAAAGAGGTCAGGTTTAATCATATTGGCGGCAGTTTGGGCACCACGTAAGCCTACTTCTTCTTGCACCGTTGCACCTGAATAGAGAGTATTTGGCAAGGTTTCATCTTTAAGTTCTTGAAGCAATTCAATCGCTAAACCACAGCCGTAGCGATTATCCCATGCTTTAGCTAATATTTTTTTCGGATTAGCCATTGGAGTAAATGGACAAATAGGCAAAATCGCCTGACCTGGCTTAATCCCAATTCGTTTTGCATCTTCACGGTCATCTGCGCCGATATCAATCAGCATGTTTTTAATTTCCATTGGTTTGTTGCGTCTTGCATCGTCTAATAGATGTGGTGGAATGGAACCAACGACACCAATCACAGGACCATTATTTGTCATTACTTGAACCCGCTGGGCAAGAATAACCTGACTCCACCATCCGCCAAGCGGCTGAAAACGAAGCATTCCATTATCCGTTATTGCAGTCACCATGAAGCCCACTTCATCCATATGACCGGCTACCATTACGGTTGGACCAGTCTCCGTACCTCTTTTCACACCAAAGATGCTGCCAAGATTGTCTTGAACAATTTCATCTGAGTATTGTGACAGTTGTTCTCTCATGAATTTTCTTACTAAGTGTTCATTTCCAGAGGCACCTGGAAGCTCTGTTAACGTTTGAAAAAGCTTTAAGGTTTGTTCATTCATTTTTTTTGAGGCTCCTTTGGATTTCTTTGGTAGTTTATGTAGATATTTTTATATTACAGAACTTCGATTTCTCTTTCCAACAATTGAATTTAATATTTGTCATATTATGTTCCACATGGCAAATACGATATACTAAAGAAGAGAATTCTTGATAGTAATCTTTTCCAAATTTATTTTTTTTGGAGGTCCTGTTATGAATTGGAAGTCGTTTTTCCTCGGTGCAGCAGTTGGTATTATCGGTGGATTTGCTGCTAAAGAAATGATTAACTGTAAGACCAATGTTTCACCTGAAAAAGTATTAGAACAAGTCAAAAAACAATTTAATCAGAATGGACCGATTAGCGGGTCATGGATACATATGGAAGCAGAGCCGTATGAAAAGCAGCAAATCAATTATCGTGTTTACAAAGGTGGTATTTCTAAAAACAACAATGGCACAAACGAACAATTTGAATTCATTGCTGATGCCCAAACAGGAACACTTTTGGACGTGCGTAATTTATCTAGTGTTTCTTAGTAAAAATAGCCGTTCCTTAAAAGGGATACGGCTATTTTTCTTTATCTTTCCCTTTTTAAGCTCTCCACTATTTGCGTTCCGTCAGCGTCCCATTTCACTGCCCGGTAATAGGCATCATGATAAAAGCTGTACCATGCATTTTTTTTAAAGCCGTATGACAACCATTTTTCCTTTGCCGTTATTGAGGTCATAGGGTAATCATCATAGGCCATTACCCATAATACTGGTTGGTGGGCATGTGTTGCCATCAGATCTGCCATATGAATTAACATTTCTCCCTCGTCCTCTACGATAAGGATGGAATGTCCATCACTATGCCCGCCCGTATGGACCATTGTAATCGCCCCTAAATTCCAGTTTTCCTTGAAAGGAACCACCTGTGATTCAATGGCTTCCCAGTTTTCTGTCCAGTATGTATTTTTCGAACGAATGTTGGGGTTACGCATTTCGTCCCATTCTACTTGTGAGGTAATAATTTGTGCATTGGGAAATGCAGAAACATATTGTTCATTTTCAAACTTGGTTAGGCCGCCTGCATGGTCAAAGTGCATATGGGTCATCAGGATGTAATCGATCTCCTCTGCTTTTAACCCTAATTTTATTAATGATTCATCAAGCTCCGATTCCTTGGTGACTCCAAAATTTCTTAATTGCTTTTCCGTTAACTTTCCTTTTCCGATACCGGTTTCTACTAAGAAATTCTTTCCATCCATTTGAAGTAACATGGGATCTGTTGGCAATTCAATTTGATTTTTCTCATTGGGTGGATATTTCTTGGACCATAACCCTTTTGGAACAACCCCAAACATGGCACCACCATCTAAATTGGTTACCCCTCCAGATAACCAAGTTAATGTTACGCCGCCTATTTTTAATGTTTCCAACTTTCCATCCCCCTTTGTGCCTTTTTCTATATATTAACATTGACTAACTATTTAGAGAAACGAAAAAGGACAGTTCAAAATTGAACTGTCCCTAAAATTTAGTTTTGATACTTTACTTCACAACGATAAATGCGACTTCCTTTTTCTGAAAATTTCTCTTCATACTCTGTCATGATGTTACCTTCATAATCACTTTTATGAAGATCTAGACTAATGTACTTTAATAATAAACCGTACTCCGAAAAGCTCATTAAAGAATTTTCAAATAACCCTTGGTTGTCGGTTTTGAAATGGATTTCTCCACCATTAACCATAATATCCTCATAAAGCTTCAAGAAATCCTTATATGTTAATCTTCTTTTTCTATGACGATATTTTGGCCATGGGTCAGAAAAGTTTAAATAGACTTGGTCCACATCATTCTTTGTAAAGTATTTTGCTAAATCATTTGCATCTACGTTAAGAAGCCTGAGGTTCGGTAAATCGGCTTCAATTAAGCGGTCCAAAGCTGTAATGATGACACTGTCGTATATTTCAATCCCAATATAATTAATCCCCGGATTTGCTTTCGCCATTTCCGTAATAAATTGACCTTTTCCTGTGCCCACTTCAATATGAAGTGGATGATCGTTTTCAAATACTTCATGCCATTTTCCTTTATATTGTTCTGGATTGGCAACTATATATTGGGGATGCTGCTCTATTTTTTCCTTTGCCCAAGGTTTATGTCTGACTCTCATTTATGACACTCCTAAAAATAATATTGTTTACTACATATCATGCACCATTTGTCCTTACAAGTTTAACTATATGGAAATAAGATGATGCATAAACAAAAAAAGAATTCACAACCTAACAGTGTGAGTTCTTTTTTTTAAATAACACTTGAGAGGGTGTACATTCATGCCATTAAGTCATGGTGACCAAGTTACATTATTAAAAGATATATTAAACAATCATCAAACAGATTGCTGCGGGTCCGTTTCAGAATGTGAACAACTGGAACGCTTAGTGAAATCCCTAATGGTTAATACACAGGTTGATCAAAATGTTAAAAATATCTTACAGGAAGTATATCAGTACAGCCAACATGGGGTTGGCACAGCAGATTTAGATCAACACATCTTATCAAACCAAGAAAATTTATCCAATTGGGTTAGCGATATTGGTCAGTTTTCTTAACTAGAGAATTCCATCTAAGAACTTTATCCATATGTTCATTTCTTCCAAGCGATTTTTATTTTTATACCATTGAATAGAAGAAAGCGTTTGAATGGTCACATACCATTTCATGCGCAGTCTTAGGTTGTCTGTCAGCTTTTTTCCGTAAAGCTTAAGCCAATCCTGCCAATTTTCTTCTGGAATATACCAATAAAGGAGCAGCCCTAAGTCAATAGCGGGATCGGCAATCATTGCCCCGTCCCAATCAATCAAGTACAACTGGTTGTCTTCTGCAAGCAGCCAGTTGTTATGGTTGACATCACCATGACAAACCACCTTTTCATCGCAATAAACATTTAAAGCTTCTTTTTTTAAAAAGTTCATTGCTTTTTGCGATTCAGGCATTAGGAGTACCTCTTCATCTAACTCGTTTGCAACTCTTTGCAATAACGGTTCAGGATGCATTGGAGAGCTCTCTAATCGACTTAACATTCCTAGCATTGGCTCGGAGCAATGAATTTTCTTAAGCAGTCTCGCCACGAGTTCTTGGTTCATTTCAGACGGCTTTAACTCTCTGCCGGGAAGCCACTGCTGTGCAGTTATGACGTCTCCACTTTCCAACCGTTTTGTCCAAACAAGCTTTGGGACGATGCCTTCTGCTGAGAGTACAGCAAGGAACGGAGAAGAATTCCGCTTTAAAAAAAGCCTTTGGTCTTTATGTTTCGCATAAAAGGCTTCACCTGTTTTGCCTCCAGCAGGGGTAATTTCCCATTCTTGTCCTAGTATATGATCCAAAATTGCTCACCTTCAATTTATGCCGTTCTAATGGGCTCATTCCCCTTATTTCTAAGAGGTAAAACCTGCGCTGCCGGAAGGTCCTATATTACCACAGTTTCATTAACAGCTTTTTATTTTTAAGAAATAAAAAAAAGCTATTGAAACCATTGCACACAATAGCCATCTTAATAAATTTTATCTCGGATTACCTTTTTTCGTCAAGTAAATCTGAAGAAACTATTTTTTCAGCAAAACATTTATGGAAACTGGCTCTATCAAAACTTCGCCACCATGCAAAATCTTTTTGGAGGAAATTTCAGCTTGTTCATGGTCAGCTAAAACAGCCCAGTCCCCTTCTGGTATCGAAATCGCTTGCTTCTTTAACGAAGGATTAATTAATAAGATTACATCATTTTCCCTATTAAACAAATACCCCAACATTGGTGCTGCTAATGGTAATTGGCGTATATTTGCACGGATTTCAGCAGAAGTTCTCATTCGGAAAAAAGAAAGAGATTTACGGATTTGAATAAGTCCTTTAATATATTTTACGTTTTCTTTATATATAATCTTTCTATCCCAATCCAGTTGATTGATTGGATCAGGAGAACGATAACTATTTCCATCACCCTTTTTTGTTCGAAAAAACTCTTGGCCGCTGTGGAGAAATGGAATTCCTTGTGATAATAAGACAATACTCGTTGCGAGACGATGATATTTCATTCGTAACGAATCCTCTGCATCGGGGAGACAGGCAATAAGTTTATCCCACATTGTATGATTATCATGGCACTCCACATAGTTCACAGATTGAAAAGGTTCATTAAAAAGGGCCAACCCCTGTTTCGTAAAACCGATACTGCCCGTTATAACCTCATTAGCGGCCTCAACATAGTGCTCATTTCCTAAGACAAAGCCTTTATCAAACAAGTTAAATGAACTACCTTTTATACAATCACGATATTTATCATTGAATTGAGCTATTTGTGGCATTTTTGCCTGATTTGCTATTGTTGCTTTCTGCTCAACTGGAAGAGGTGTGTTGAGACTCCAGCCTTCACCGATGATGATTGTTCCTTTTGACAGGCTGTCGCACACTTTCCTTACCTCGTTCATGGTCTCTACATCCAATATCCCCATCAAATCAAAGCGAAAACCATCGATATGATAATCCTCCAGCCAATAACGAATCGAATCAACAATATATTTTCTGACCATTTTTCGTTCTGATGCAATGTCATTCCCAACCCCAGTACCGTTGGAGGGGAGTCCAATTTCGTTATGACGGAAATAATAACCCGGGACCACCTTTTCAAAGGAGGAATTCTCACGGATGTAAACATGATTATAAACCACATCCATAATCACTCGTAGTCCAAGACTATGAACTTGATCAATTAACTGTTTTAACTCCATGATTCTTGAATATGGATCGGCAGGATTCGTTGAATAGCTTCCTTCGGGAGCATTGAAATGGAGAGGATTATATCCCCAATTATATTCATTATTTGGTTGCAGTTCATCGACGCCAGCAAAATCATGGAAGGGGAGGAATTCTATATGGGTAATACCAAGGTCTTTTATATAAGATAATCCTGTAGGTTCATCGTCTATCCCTTTTGTATTTAGCTCGCCCGCACCTAGATAAAGTCCTTTATTCTTTACACCACTTTTAGGGTGAATCGTTAAGTCTCTGATATGTGTTTCATAAATGATTGCATCTACGGCATTTTCAATAGCGGGTAAGTTAGGACGCGGCCTATGTGTTTTCTCAAGCCTCACAATCACTCCAAACTCGCCATTGACCGACACAGCCTTAGCATAAGGATCTGTAGCCTCTCGCCATTCTTGATTAACTAGGATGAGGAAACTATATTGATAGTATTCTAATTCACGGTTGACAGTAACAGACCATATGCCGCGATCCTCTCGTTTCATTTTTACAATTTCTGAAAAACTGCTATTAGCAGGACGTAACTTTAATTTAACTTGTGTGGCGGTTGGGGCCCATAGCTTAAAACAGGTTTGGCCAGCATGAAAGGTAACACCAAGGTCATTACCGTCATAATAGAATTTCTCGTCAAAGGCGTCCGTTCGAATCACTGCACCAATATGCAGGTCTGTTTTCCCGCCATGTTCATCAATAATCACATATTGTTTTTCAAAGGAATAATCTTTTGAAAATTCACAAATATATTTCATATTATTATCTATTTGTCTTTTCTCGATGATTTTCAAGGGATGTTCTTGAAAATCACTAGAAATCAAGAAAGTGGATGACAAACCGTGATGATAGGAAAGTGGTAGAAGAATCGTAATGATCTTCATCTCATCTAGATAGGCAAAGAAATTTCGGTCAGTAGCAATCATTCGAGTCCCTCTCTTTCAACTCCACTTCTTCCGGACGTTTTATTCTCGACAACACTTCCAAAGCTCTTGCTTGAAGATGTATATTCAAAGGAGTAAATCCAATATGCTCCCCATCTGCGTGAACAAAAAGGGCTGAAGGGGATTGGATAGAAACATCCTTTCCTTTATAAGTTTTCACTTCTTTAAAATGGATGTGCTTCCCCCAAAACACACTGATAAAAACGAGTAACAGCTTCCACCTTGATAATCGTTGAACAACGGTTATATCAAAAAGACCATCATCAGGCTCGGCCACAGGGGCAATTTTCATTCCACCGCCATAATATGGTTGATTGGAAACCGTTACAAACCATGTTTGTTCAAATATATGCTTTTCTCCGTCAATTGATAAATCAATTGTTGAGGTTTTATAAGTAAATAATTTTTTTAATAGAAAATAAACATAAACCAACCTGCCCAACGAAAGTTTATTGAGTAAAGCCTTCATCCGGGAGTGATTAACTTCATAAGAAATGATTGCATCAAAGCCAGCACCCATATTGTTAATAAAATAGTGCTGATTCGAATCATCCATGGTAATTTTCCCAATATCAATAGGCAGACCCTTATGTTTCGCGAGGCGGAGAATCACTGCTATTGCTTCCACGGGGTCGACAGGAATTTGAAATCCTCTGGAAAAATCATTTCCAGACCCACCAGGGATAAATCCCAGTGTAATATTATTATCCTTCACTGCTCCATTTACCACTTCATGCATCGTTCCATCTCCGCCAACAGCGATGATCATCTTTTGCTCAGGGTTCTTTAACGCAATTTGGCTGGCAAGGATATTGGCATGGCCTGGATATTCGGTAAAGAATGCAAGGTAGGACACCTGTTCACCTTTGAGTTGCTGTTCCACCCGTTCCCAAATCTTAAAGCAGTGGCCATTTCCAGCTTTTAGATTAATAATAAAGTAAATTTGTTTCATATTACCAACCTTTATTTTAAGTTTATGTTTTTGTGTAATTTAAAGGATATATTTTTAGGGCTTCATACTTGGGTATTTTGTTAAGGTTTGTCCGATATAATACTACTTCACTTGCTTCAAATGAAAGAGGGTTAGGCTGAAGTTCTTCCCATAAATCAAGCATTTCCTTTTGGAAAGGATGGACTCCGCCCCACTTTCTAGCAAGTGTTATATGAGGTCGAAAGGGTCTGGTTTCAAGTTGAAACCCTGCATTCTCACAAGCAGAAAACACCTTTTTTCTGATGGTTTGTAAATGTTTGCTTTCCTCGGTATCGGCCCAAAAAACACGAGGAGAATCAGCACTTCCGAAAAATCCAAGTTTGTTGATTTTCAGGTTGAATGCCTTCTCATCTTTAAGGGCATCCTTAACATTATTTTCTGCAAGTGTAAGTTTATCAGGTGGAGCACTGCCTAGAAATGCTAGGGTTATATGCAAATCTTGATAATGAACCCAGCGGCTAAATGGTATTCGTTCCTTTATTTTTTCCATATGTTCTTGCATCGTAAACTTTGTTTGTTCTGGTATTCTTACGGCAAAGAAAAAATGGGATCGATGTTCCATTGTTATCTTCCTTTCTTTAGTTAATTTTAGTCTATTTTGTCCTAAATGTATCTATTAGCAAACAGACAATTACCCGATATTTTTTACATAGAGCATAAATTTATTTATTATTAGATAGGAAACTATAAATTAAGAACTTACTTCAAGGTATTGAAAGGAAGGTCCCTATGAAAGTAGTCAACAATATCGCTGAATTAATCGGAGATACACCATTAGTGAAACTAAATCGCTTAGCACCAAAGGACGGGGCCTCGGTTTATTTAAAACTGGAGTACTTTAATCCCAGCAAGAGCGTTAAAGACCGGGCAGCTTTTAATATGATTATCGAAGCAGAAAAGGCTGGAAAATTAATAGCAGGTTCAACGATTATTGAGCCGACCAGTGGAAATACAGGGATTGGCCTTGCCATGAATGCTGCTGCTCGCGGCTATAAATCGATTATCGTGATGCCCGATACGATGACACAAGAACGAATCAGCATCCTAAGGGCATACGGGGCTGAGGTTGTCCTTACACCTGGGGCTGAAAAAATGCCCGGAGCTATCCAAAAAGCACTTGAATTAGCAAGTGAGATTCCAAATAGTTTTGTCCCCATGCAATTTGAAAATCCCGCAAATTCAGATGCGCACCGATTCACTACTGCTGTTGAAATTATCAAAGCGATGAAGGAAATCGGTAAACCGCTGGCAGCTTTTGTCGCAACAGCTGGAACTGGAGGAACCATCACTGGCACAGGGGAAACATTAAAAGAGCATTATGAAAATTTAACCGTCCATGTTGTCGAACCGAAAGGCTCACCTGTTTTATCCGGCGGAAAACCAGGTAAACACAAGCTAGTTGGGACAAGCCCAGGTTTTATCCCAGTTATTCTTAATCAAGATGTCTATGATGAAATTCATCAAATCAATGATGAAGATGCCTATGATATCGCACGTCGGTTGGCTGTCGAAGAAGGAATTCTAGTCGGACCATCCTCTGGCGGTGCTTGCTTCGCCGCATTAGAAGTTGCCAAACGATTAACTCCAGATGATGTGGTCGTTTGTATTGCTTGTGATACGGGGGAACGATATTTATCCAGTGATCTGTTTCAATATTAATTAAAAAAGACGTGGACACTTTACTTGTGTTCACGTCTTTTTTAATTAATTAAGGGTTTTATCTTTAAGTGCCCCGCATTGTTTTTCAATTTCTTGCTCAAATGCTTCTTGCAGCCTTCGTGTAACAGGGCCTGGTATACCCTCAGCAACTTCTTTCCCATCCACTTCAATAATCGGCATTACCTCTGAAGTAGTACTTGATAGGAACACTTCATCAGCAGAGGCCAATTCATCAAGTGTAAATATTCGTTCTTCCACCACAATATTATTGCTAGTACAAATCTGCAATATTACATCCTTTGTAATCCCTTTTAAAATTAAGTTATCCGACGGATGCGTGATAACAACACCATTTTTGACAATATAGATATTCGACGAACTTCCTTCGGTAACATTGCTGCTGCGATGTTGGATCGCCTCAAAGCAACCTTCAACAGCCGCTTTTTGTTTCGCTAATAGATTGCCTAGCAAATTCAAACTTTTTATGTCACAACGCAGCCAACGAATATCTTCTGTTACGATTGTTTTTACTCCATCCCTCAAACTTTCCAAAGGTCTGAGCGCTTCCTTTGTATAAGCTACAAGGCTGGGAGGTATATTTTCCGCCGGAAACGCATGATTACGGGGGGCGACTCCTCTCGTAATTTGCATATAAATGGTCCCTAACTGAAGATTATTTTTTGCAACAAGCTCTTCTAGCAAATTCATTAAATGCTCCATAGTATACGGGAGTTCAATCCCAATACTACCCAAGCTTTTCACAAAACGATTCATGTGTTCCGTTCCTGTGAACATTTTTCCGTTGTAGACACGGATAACTTCGTATACACCATCACCAAATTGATAGCCGCGATCTTCCACATCAACCTTTGCTTCTGAACGCTCAATAATTTCCCCATTCAAGATTGCAAATTTCATTCTCCTATATCCCCTTTTTATTTATTATTCATTCATGGCCAATTCAAAGTAAATCCTGTGTGTCCGTAATCAGGGACTGTTTTCTTTTTTCAACTTCACTCATCCAATCAATCTTCGTCAGATGTAAATCCCCCTATCGTTGATGAATTCACTTCCACCATAACAATATCATTATTGTAAATATTTTATCAATTTTGCTTCAATAAACGTTGTTTTTTTATTATGCAAAAAATAAATCAACCGATTTAACTAAAAATTCAAATAATTAGTCATAATCCATACATTATCGCCCATAACCTATAGTAAGAGTATGGTAAGGGAGGGCGAAAATCCGAACAATTTTTGTAAATATTAGATGTTTATTTTGTAAATTTAAGTATATTGGTGGAAATTTTCTGATTTTGTGGGTACAATAAGGTTAGATGTAAGACATCTAAGTATCCACAGTAATCATCCATGAAAAGGAGATGTCTGCGCGGAAAAGAAAACTACATATTCTTGAAGAGGAATCTTCAAATAGGCTGTCGGTAGCAGGGTATTGCCATGGGTTTGAAAAAAGGATAGGGAGTGGTTCTTTGAAACCTTCAACTAACCGGATGTTAAACCGCATCAAATGTATCTACATGTTTATCCGCAATAACGGCACTGTTTCTACGCAAGAACTTGTAGAGGAATTTGGTATCACTCCTCGCACCATTCAACGAGATTTAAATGTCTTAGCCTATAATGACTTGGTAATTAGCCCAAGCCGCGGAAAATGGACGACAACACAAAAGAGAGTAAAAATGTCTTCTTAATAAGAAAATAAATGAGCATAATTTCATAAAAAAGCACGCGAGCCTATCTCGCGTGCTTTTTGTTTGTCTAAAATCAATGGTGCTCATGTACTTGGTTCGTGATTTTTTGATATTCCTGTTCACTTAGGATCCCTAGTTTTCTAAAAACATAGGAATAAATGAAAATCCTCCGTTGCAATCGAGGGGTTACGAACATATTAATCATCTCCTGCCTTAATTAATTATATTCGCCATTTCAAACAATGTTTCCTTCAACCAAAAAAAATTCTTATGGATAATATTTTAACCCCATAGCAAGAACACGCTGGGAAGGAGCTGAGCCACTATATTTGTGTGGAAACAGTAATATGGGTTGATCTAAAATCTTCAACACTAATTGACAGTTTTCAATAGTATGGTAGTATATTAATATCAAAAAAATACTTTAGCGCTTAAAAGCGTCTAAGCAAAAAAGATAAGTGGGTAGGAATAACATGAAAAATAATCATCAGAACTTACAAAAAGGATTATTACCGAGGCATGTCCAGTTTATAGCCTTAGCTGGTATGATTGGTACGGGGATTTTTAAAGGGAGTTCCGACACCTTGGCGATTGCAGGACCGAGTGTTGTAATTGCCTATTTAATTGGCGGCCTTTTACTATTTATCATAATGGCTGCCTTAGGGGAAATGGCGCTTGCTTTTCCAAATTTAAATGTACAGCATTTAGTAAACAAAGCATTTGGATTCCAAGTTTCGTATATCGTGGGATGGCTTTACTGGATCAACTGGATTCTTGTTACGGTTGTTGAATTATTAGCAGCGGGAAGTTTCCTACAATTTTGGTTTCCTACAATACCATTATGGGTGTTAAGTTTCCTTTGCGCAGTTATAATCGTAGGAATTAATTTTACTCAAGTAAAAAATTATGGGGAACTTGAATTTTGGTTTGCTGGAATTAAAATCATAGCGCTGATAGCGTTTATCATTTTAGGCTTTTCACTCCTATTAGGAATTATTCCAAGCTCGATCCAGGATCCGCTCGCTAACTACACAGCACACGGCGGATTTTTCCCGAACGGAATAGGTGGAACTTTCAGCGCCTTTTTAGTGGTCATGTTTTCGTATGGTGGTGCGGAGTTAATTGGGATCGCTGTTACCGAGACAAAGGATGCTGAACGAGTATTGCCAAAGATTATTAAAGGGGCAGTTTGGCGTGTTATTATTTTTTATATATTACCAATACTAATCATTTGTGGACTCATGCCTTGGGACAAGGTTACGGGCGCAAACAGTCCCTTCGTTCAGGTCTTCAGTACAACAGGGTTGCCTGGAGCAGCACATATCATGAATTTTGTCCTGCTGACAGCCGTGCTGTCCGCTGCAAATTCAGGTATTTATGCGACATCCAGAACGCTGTTTTCCATGGCACAAAGTGGCGTTGCACCTAGGGGGTTAGCAAAACTCTCTGCAAAGGGAATTCCAATAACTGGAATAATACTTACAAGTATATGTATACTAGCAGGTGTTTACCTAGCCTATCTAACACCTAGTCAGGTAATCGGCTATCTCATGACCATTCCAGGGTTTACAGTCATGCTACTCTGGATTAGTATTTGTGCAGCTCAGTTAAAACTAAGACCACTTTACAAAAGTCAACCGGCATTTAACGTAAAATGGTTTCCATATACGACCATCTTCGCCATTGTATCTTTAAGTATTATCTTTATTGGATTTGTGTTTAATCCAAATAATCTAATTGGGACATCCGTTAGCTTGGTAACGATTGGCTTGTTAATCATCCTCTCATTTCTTGTTAGAAAAAATGGTTTGAATGAAATTACCGCTTAATAGATACAGAAAAGGCCCTCAATTTACTTGTTGGCCTTTTTTGCTATTTCAAAGAGAAGGCTTTGAAAAGTACTTGATCACATACTGACGAAATTCTTGTCCCGCCTCAGATAAATAACGCCTCTTTGACCAGCCTAACCCAATGGTCCTTTGGCATTTTGGTTCAATGATTCTCAGTTTGTTTGGAAAGGGATTCGTATGATGGAGCCACGAAATTTCTGGAATAAAAGCAATCCCTAAACCTTGTTTAACTAAATCCCCTATCACCCCCGGCTCATCTCCTTCAAAAGCAATGTTTGGAACAAATCCTGCCTTACGACAAAATTCATCTGTTAAGTTTCTAAATCCGAAACCAGTATTCATACCGATAATAGGCTCGTCCTTTACTTCATTAAGAAATATTTCTTCTCTCCTCGATAAATGATGATCTGGGGGAACAATTAAGTAGATTTCTTCAGTCATTAGCGGTTCCCAGACGATATCCGTCCCCTCAATAGGCACGGATGAAATACCAAAATCAATCTCCGCCTTTTCCAGCCGGCTTTTCATTGAGGAGGTTGACTCTAGGACTTGTTGAAATTTAATTTCGGGAAAAAGCTTTAAAAAAGAACTCAATAACTCAGGAAGGACCCTTGGAATACTGACCGCTAAAGTAATTTGCGTTTGCTTTTGATGAGCTCTTTCAGCAATTTCTCTTTTCCCTTCATTTAATTCTAAAAATATCCGATTCACTCGATCTAAAAACAGTTTTCCGTAGTCGTTTAACCGGAGCTGTCGATTTTTCCGATCAAATAATGGAACACCCAAATCTTCCTCTAATCGTGCTATGGTTTTACTTAAAGAGGGTTGGGCAATTTGAAGTTCTTCTGCGGCTTTGGTCATATGCTCAAGTCTGGCAACTGTTTGAAAATACTGTAATTGTAAAAACTCCATCAATTATGCCCCCTTATCAATAGATTGAAAGCTACTAAATGATAACTAATTATATATTATACAATATACGTAAAAGTATTTATCATTGTGGTTATGTAAAAAACTTAAATGTAAAGGGGTCATTATGAAAGGAATTCACTTAGTATTTAGGGATTTAAAGATGATGTGGCATCATAAGCACGGAAGGATCGCCTTAGTGTTCCTATTAATCGTTCCGTTAATTTATTCTGGTTTCTTTCTTGCTGGTTACTGGAATCCCTATGGACGGTTAGATCAACTTCCTGTCGCTGTCGTCAATCTAGATCATGGATCGATGATGGATAACAAGTCGATTGAGGCAGGTCAGGAATTTGTCAAAAACTTAAAAGAAAACAAGGATCTCAAATTCTATTTCCTCTCTGCAAAGACCGCAAACCAAGGGTTGAAAGACGGGAAATATTATATGGTTTTGACGATTCCAAAAGATTTTTCACAAAAAGTTAGTACATTAATGGATGAACATCCCGAGCAGGCAAAACTAAATTTTAAAATAAATCCAGGAAAAAACTTTGTTGCCTCACAAATTAGTACGACCGCAACGGAAGAAATGAAGACAAAAATAGCAGCTAGCATCACGAAATCCTACGCAGATGGCGTATTTTCAAAGTTTGTTGAATTAGCAGACGGCTTACGTGATGCCGGCGATGGTGCGTCAAAAATTAATCAAGGAACAATCGATGCTAAGAATGGAATGATCCAGCTGTCAGATGGTGTCGACCGCTTAAATGATGGTGCAAAAAAGTTAGAGGATGGGAGTCAGCGGCTTTCAAACGGTCAACAAAAATTGACTCATGGGCTTGCCGGTTTAAAAGAGGGCTCACTAGCACTTTCTAATGGCATGGAAAAGCTTTCTGAAGGTCATGCAAGTGTAGAAGTTGGGATGGAACAATTAACGGAAGGCATGCAATCTTTGGCTTTGAATAGTGAAAGGTTATCTCAAGGTCAAGCAGGGGTGAAAAACACGACAGATGAATTATCGAAAGCAGTAGAACTATTTTTACAAAATCACCCTGATATGAAAAATGATCCTACCTTCCAACAAATTGCTGCCATGTCAACCGGCCTATCAAAAGCAGCTGATTCATTGAGAAGTGGTCAAGTCCAACTTGCTCAAGGGGCAAACAAATTAGTTCAAGGACAAACAAAAGTCCAAGATGGTATGACAAAGCTTGGCGATAAAATGGATGATGCTGCCACCGGGGCAAACAAATTATCTGAGGGAACCGTACACTTTTCCAATGGTTTCGTTCAATGGAAAAATGGTTTTTCCTCTTTAAATAATGGAATAGTTGATTTAGCAAACGGTGGAAGTAACTTAGATAACGGCACCAATCAGTTAGTAGATGGTTTGGATCAATTGAGCGTTGGTTCAGACGAGTTAGCCACAAAATTAAATGATGCTGCTATGCAAACGTCTAGTATCCATAATAATAACCAATTAACCTCGATGTTCTCAGAACCAGTCAAATTAGTAGAATCGGATTTATCCGAGGTTCCGAATTATGGGACTGGAATTACCCCCTATTTTCTATCTTTAGCATTTTATGTAGGTGGAATAATGGCAGCTAACATCCTTCCATTAGGGCGCAGACAAGATCTTAAGGTTAATGGAACAGAGCATTTTATTAATAAACTCGGACTTAAGTACTCAATCGCATTAATACAAGTGTTATTTGTCGATTTGGTAGTCCTTTTCGGATTCAAAGTACATGTGGTAAGTGTTCCCTTGTTTATTGTATCCAGTGTCATTGTCTCCTTAACCTTCATGACGGTCATCCTTATGTTAGTGACATTGTTTGGTGTTGCAGGGAAATTTATGGCTGTTACACTATTGGTTTTACAATTAGCTACATGTGGTGGAACATTCCCGGGTGAATTGAGTAATCCTATCCTAAGCAAGATCGGTAATGTTTTACCAATGGCCCATTCATTACGGAGCTTCCAAGATGTTATCTCCCTAGGGGATTGGGCCCAACTACAACAGCAAATACTAATCTTACTTTTCTACCTAGTAATATCGGGGGGAATTGGATGGGTGACAAGTCATCTGCAACATTCCAAGACTGCCGTGGAGACCTCTCATTAAAAACTAAAAAAGTGATACCCAATATTTACATGGGTATCACTTTTTTAATCTTTTTCGTCTTCTGGCTTTTCAGTTGCCGGATGGAGATGTTTGATTTCCTTCACATCCGGCTCAACAAATAGCCGAAGTGCTGAGAGCTTATTTTCCCAAAATATCTCAAAATATTGGAGCCAATCTTTTAATTCATATAAGGGCTCCGGCTCCAGCTTGTACCTTGTTTCCCTGCCCGCTTTCCGTTCCTTAACTAGCCCGGCATCTGCTAATACACGTAAATGCTTGGACACAGCGGTTCGGCTTATCGGAAAGTGTTCACTTATCGCTGTGACAGGCATCTCTTCCTTGCTAAGAAGTTTTAACAGCTTTCGTCTTGTTGGATCAGCGATGGCTTGAAAAACATCATGCTTTGCCGATGAAGACGCCATTTATGCCTCAACATATGCTTGCAATTTTTTCACAAGACCAGCCCAGCCCTGATTCATGTTATCGCGGATCGGAGTATGCGGAGCACCGAATTCTGTAACTTTGTTAGCGTCCCAGCCACTATGGATAAGAGTTAATTCTGTTTTATCATCCAGTTCTTTTAATTCAAATGTTAGTGTCCAATCTTTTCCCCAATTAAATGAAAGTTTTTTAGGTGGATCGACATGTGTTACCTTACAAGGCGACATGCCAAATTGCGCAGCATTTAAGTGAAATTCATGTCCTTCAACTGGTTGAAGGTCATTAGGCATGAACCACGCACCCAGACCTTCTGCTGTAGCTACTGCATCCCATACTTTAGCTATTGGAGCATTGTAAACGACTGTATACTTTATATCTTCTAATGTTGCCTGTGACTCATTTCCCATTTTAATTGCCTCCTCGAATTGTGCTGCGATTATTACTTCATTACGAAACCATTTGGTTTCACATTAAGAACTATATAACACCATTTGGTTGCACGTCAAGCATTTCTTTTTTAAAAAGAAAAACGGTGACTTCACATTAAGTAAAGTCACCGTAATTTTCATTCAATATACTTTCATCCATAATTATTACAACTCAATATATAGGATAAGCAGTAAAAATATGCTACTTTTAATATTAACCAATCTGCTAACTTTCCTTATTAAAATAAAAATTGGGGTAATAAATATGATAAATACTCAATATTTACGAAGAATTAATCTGAAAAGAGATGAAATTCCTTCTTTTAATAAATATCCCTTTAACCTGCCCAGTTTGCGAGGCTTAGACGAACTAGCTTTTCATCCGAATGTTACTTTTCTGATTGGGGAGAACGGCATGGGTAAATCCACCCTGCTCGAAGCGATTGCTGTAGCAGTTGGTTTTAATCCAGAGGGAGGGTCCTTTAATTTTAATTTTTCAACCTATGATTCACATTCTCCTCTTGCAGACTATCTCAAAGTAATAAAGGGTATCGAAAAACCTAAGGATGGATTTTTTCTGCGCGCTGAAAGTTTTTATAATGTTGCTTCTAATATTGAGGAACTGGATAAAGGAGGCGGCGGGAGAAGGGTCATTGAATCATTCGGAGGTGTTTCCCTGCATGAACAGTCGCATGGTGAGGCTTTCTTTGCCACGTTTCTTCATCGGTTTGGCGGTAATGGGATATACATTTTAGATGAACCAGAAGCAGCCCTCTCCCCACTGCGGCAGATGTCGATGCTGACAAGGATTCATGATTTGGTGAAAGATAACTCCCAATTTATTATTGCTACCCATTCGCCAATCATCATGGCTTATCCTGATGCAAAAATCTTTGAATTTACGGAAGAAGGAATTATTGAAAATACACTTGAGGAAACGAATCATTATCGGATTATGAAACAATTTTTTGATGATAAAAATAGAATGCTGCATCATCTGTTAGATGATTAAAATTTGACTTTGAAAGACTGGTTTCTCAATCACCATTCGTTCCAGTCACGTAGACACCTTCTACGTGAACCAATTCTTCATTCTGGCATTCTTAGGGGAACGTAGATACCTTCTACGTTCCCTTATCATTGGTTAGGCCCCTGTTTCGGGCACGTTGACACCTTCTATGTGACCCTATTCATAATTATGACTCTGTTCCAGTAACGTATATACCTTAATGGCTTTTCCTTCGGCTTCATTTACTATTGGATAATATTTTTCCCATAAAAGATTTCATCCATTTCAATCTTTAATCGCTCCGTAATCTCAATATGTTCATCAGGGGAAAGCTTATCTTTTGTATATCCAAACAAATAGTTATTTAAGTCGAATTCACGCAGCTTGCATTTTGTGTGAAAAATATGTTCCTGATAGACATTAACGTCAATCATATCGAATAATTCGCCAACATCATCAGGGATGTAATTCTGAATTGAATTTATTTCATGGTCAATAAAGAGCTTATGCCCTGTCTTATCCCTTGTAAAACCGCGGACCCGGTAATCAATTGTCATCACATCTGTTTCAAATGATCGGATTAAATAATGAAGGGCCTTAAGGGGCGAAATTTCCCCGCATGTTGAAACATCAATATCTGCCCGAAATGTGCTTATTCCTTCATCAGGGTGGAATTCCGGATATGTATGAACCGTGATATGACTCTTATCTAACTGAATCACCACAGATTCCGGCAGCGGTCCCGGAGATTCCTCAAAGGATTCAGACGGCGCATTCGCAACTGGACCCTCAGATACCAATAGAGTCACGCTTGCTCCGGCCGGTTCAAAGTCCTGACTCGCCACATTTAACACATGGGCACCGATTATATCTGATACATGGGTTAAAATTTTTTGCAGCCTGTCTGCACTGTATTGTTCATCTATATACTTCAGATAGGCTTCACGTTCTTCCCTCGTTTTTGTAAAACAAATATCATACATATTAAAGCTTAACGATTTCGTCAAGTTATTAAAGCCGTGTAACTCAATAGCCTGCTCGTGTGTAAGTCTCATGACAGTTCCCCCTTAAAATTAAGGTATCCTTTGCAAGTAAATATTATTAAGATACCCAGAGTTCTACCTAGTTACTAATTTTTTATAAAATGTTCCCCCTTTCTTAATTATAATTATTATTATTTAATATTTACTTTTAAATAATATATGATATAATTAATTCAGATAAGAAATTAGGAGGAATGCTAAAATGACCGTTGAACAAGTAATCAACCAACAAATTGCAAACTGGAATATACTATATACTAAATTACATCGTTTTCACTGGTATGTGAAAGGTCCTCACTTCTTTACCTTACATGCCAAATTCGAAGAATTATATGAGGAAGCAGCAGCGACAATTGATGAGTTTGCTGAGCAATTATTAACCATTGGCGGCAGTCCTATTTCTACCCTTAAAGAATATCTTCAACTTGCAACCATTGAAGAAACCATTGAAACATTAACTGCTGAAGAAATGGTTCAGACAATCGTCCATGACTTTTCCTTAATCATTGATGAATTAAAAGCTGGGATGGAAGTTGCTGAACAAAACAATGACGAGGTAACCAGTGATATGTTTTTAGGCCTAATCGGCAAACTCAATAAACATAACTGGATGTTACAATCTTTCCTACAGGCTTAATTGAAAATAAACGTTAAATCTAGGACAAGCTGATTGCTTGTCTTTTTTTTCATGCGATTGAGTTGAATTTTCCCAAAATTGAATGTCTTTGCTATTATTAAATCAAGTATAGATCAAATAAATTATGGGAGGTGAAACCCCTAATGAAGTTGTTAACACCTATCTTGACGGTCATTTTCTCTTTGTCTACCCTATTAACTGCTTGTGATTCGGAACAGCTGCATCCAAGTAATAATGTACAGCAAAAGCAAAATGGCCTACAGCCTAAGGAAATAAACCAATCCTATTTAAAAAAGCTTGATAATATTAAGGATTTGGCTCAAAAAGGAATGGTGAAGGATTGTCCATTTAATACGTTTGATCGCACAATCCAACAAGTTAACTCTGAATGGGGTGAACCCGACAAGGTTGATCAGGCAGGTTCTGGCACCTATGCCACCTATGACAATAAAAACATCGTTTTAGGCTATAACAAGGCAGGAGAAATTTTCGACGTTCGTTCCTATGATGCGGACCTCAAAGAAATTACAGACAAGATGGTGGTCAGATCATTCGGGCAGCCTAAGGAAATACGAGACAATAATAATGAAAATATTTATGTTTATGAATTGAAGCAGCAAATTCAGCTTAAGTTGATTTTTCCGAAAAGTAGTAATGTGATAGATCATATTTCTGTTTTTAACCCAAAAAGATCTACCATCACAGCATCAAATAGCGAATACATCCTTGATATAAAAGGAAGCTCCAATCAGTTATCAGAATCAGCTTGGGCTTCGATGCAAAAATGGCGGAAAGATATCGTCCTCTTTGCTAAAAACCAAAAGAGTGTTTATATTAATGGCCCTGATAAAAAACAGGTGGCCCTAACGTTTGATGATGGACCTGATGATGTAATCACACCGGCAATCATTGAGATTTTGGCAAACCACCATGTAAAAGGAAACTTCTTTTTTATTGGCAGTAAGGTTAATAAGCATCCTGATGTTGTAAAGGATGCCTTTAAAAATGGAAACTTAGTCTTAAGTCATAGCTTTAATCATGTAGAATTAACCAAATTAGGCAAAAACGCTACTAGACTCGAAATTGATCAAGCTGGGAAAGCAATTAAATCAGTTATTGGCAAGGAGCCGGCTATCCTTCGTACACCATATGGAGATACAAATGTACAGGTGGCAGGGGTTGCAAAACAAGAGGGCTATTCCATTGTCCTCTGGTCGATTGATACCCTGGATTGGTCCCAAATGGATTCAAAAAATATCATTCGCAATGTGATCGATAATCTTCGAAACGGTGACATTATCTTAATGCACTCCGATTCCGATAAGAGTGAGACCAAAAAAGCCTTACCACTCCTTATAGAAGAATTGCAAAAAAGAAATGTTGAAATTGTCGATTTAGAAACAATGTTAGATGTGAAGGCCTATCAATAATCAACCATATATCATAATATGGATTCGCTGATTGGATTCATAAATTCGCTGATTGAACTTATTAAAGGCAAGAAAATTCCATATTTACGCTTTAATAACGTTATTTTATAGTGAAATATTTATTAAAAGGAAAAAGCAGCTATTTTTTTAGCTGCTTTTTACATTTTAAGATTATTTCACTTGATATCCTCGCAATAATTCTACTTCTTCGTCTGTCAGTTCCCGGTATTCACCTAACTCCAGTGTCTCATCCAACGGCAAGGGGCCCATTGTAATCCGCTGAAGATAAACCACTCTTTTACCAACAGCTTCAAACATTCTTTTCACTTGATGAAATTTACCTTCCGTAATGGTTAGCTCAATGTCAGAACGGATACCGGATTTTATTATTTTCAACTCACCTGGCTTTGTTTCGTAGCCATCATCCAAGGTTACTCCATTAGCAAAGGCCACGACATCATTTTCCGTTACTTCACCATCAATGACAGCAAAATACGTTTTCGGAACATGCTTTTTCGGTGAAAGTAATCTGTGTGCCAAATGACCGTCATTGGTGATCAGCAGTAAACCTTCTGTGTCCTTATCCAATCTGCCAACAGGAAACGGTTCATAGACCTGGTCCTCGAGCTCTAATAAATCGATAACCGTTTCGGTAGTGCTATCTTCTGTCGCTGATAATACCCCTTGCGGCTTGTTCATCATCAAATAGATAAATTCTTTGTATTCAATAACCTCACCATTTAAAGTCACGGTTTGTTTGGACGTATCCACATGCTGTTTTGCATCCTTGACTACCACATCATCAACCTTGACCGCACTACTTTTTAAAAGCTGCTTCACTTCTTTCCGGCTGCCATAGCCAAGATTAGCTAGCATTTTATCAATTCTCAATTGTCCCATCTCCTTTTTAAGAAGATTTTTAAAATCTTAACCTTAGTTTTTGCTTGATTCGATCGACCCTGTCACCAAATAAACGGTTCACTAGTCCTGATTTCAGGCCTAAGTAAAAATAGATGACGGCGCCCATTCCGGCACTTATCACGATAAGCAGGACGGATTGACCCTTTGATGCAGGAGAAAGGAATAGTAATAGTAATTTATAAACAATTTCTGTTCCTGCCCACATCAATCCTGCGAAGATGATAATCAATAAACTCCTCCGCCATACCAGCCGGAAACGATAGCCGGAGAATGACTTAATCACAATTAAATTAATGACAATCGCTGCCGTATAACCAAGCGCTGTGGCGAGAACGGCCCCTCTTGTTTCAAACATTTTAATTAATGGAATGTTTAGAGCAAATTTTATTAATAAACCCACAAGCAAGCTTAAGATGGTAAAGCGCTGTTCGTTAATTCCCTGCAATATGGCTGCTGTGACAGAATAGAGGGAAAAAAGAATCGCAACAGGTGCATAGGCGCCTAATACTTGTGTCCCAAGATTATCATGCTCATAAAAAGCTGTGTAAACCGGTTCGGCCAATAACGAAAGCCCGATAGCAGCCGGTAATGTTAAATAGAGCAAAACTTGAAAGGTTTGGTTTAATTGCCGGTCCATGTTTTTCTGATCATTCTCTACAAATGCCTTTGTAATACTCGGTATGAGTGTTAAGGAAAAGGCCGTTGCAAGTGATACAGGAATAATGACAATTTTATGTGACTCGAAATTTAATATACCAAAGGCCGCATCAGCCATCTGCCTTGCATTGCCCATTGCGGACATCGCCCGGTTGAAGGTAATTTGATCGATAAATTGAAATAACGGATTGGCAATTCCGACAAAAACGAAGGGCGCTGCGTATAATAGAATTTCTTTATAGATTTCCTTTAGAGAAATATGGCTGGTCCCTTTATCATGTTCAAGTAGTTCGTCTAAATAGGGTTTTCTTTTATACCAATACCAAAATAAAACAACTAATCCTCCGATAGCACCGACAAATGCTGCAAAGGTGGCAACGCTAACTGCCGAAACAATAGTGCCATGTAAAAATTTCAGAACAACATAGGCTCCTGCAAGTGTAAAAATAATTCGTACGATTTGTTCGACAACCTGTGAAACAGCCGAAGGTCCCATTGATTGATGTCCCTGAAAGTAACCTCTGATTAAGCTCATAATTGGCACAACGATCAATGCAAAACTAACAGCCCGAATAACCGTCGTAACATTGGCCAGTTGTCCTTTACCAGGATGACTTAATTCAGCTAACATAGGTGCAGCGGAATACATCACTAAGAATGCCACAACCCCAGTCAACAACATTACCACTAGTCCCGATTTAAACAGCTTTCGGCCAACAGCATACTCTTCAAGTGCATTATATTTTGCAATGAATTTTGAAACAGCCAACGGTACACCCGCCGTTGCAATACTGATAAAAATGGTATATGGGACATATGAAAATGAATAAAGCTGCGTCCCGTGTTTCCCGACAATTTGATAAAACGGAATAACATAAATTAATCCAATAACCTTAGATAGTATTGTTCCAAACGTTAGAATAAATGTTCCTCTTAAAAGCTTTGACTGCATAGAATCCCTTCCTACCCGAAGAAATACGTGCGCTTCTTCACAAATAATTCGACTTTTTTTGCACACTATTAGTAGTTTACAACTTCTTTCTCTCAGACGCTACTAACTTCCAAGTTAAATTTACGAAAAAAAGGACACATTCGTTTTATTTTGATGATAAATGTTTATAATGGAGTGACGGATTAAAGTAAAGTTGGTGGAAATATGGATTATGATGTAATCGTCATCGGCGGCGGACCTTCTGGGTTAATGGCGGCCATTGCAGCTGGTGAAAAAGGCGCAAAAGTACTTTTAATTGATAAAGGAGACAAGCTCGGCAGAAAGTTAGCTATTTCCGGAGGTGGTCGCTGTAACGTGACGAATCGCCTGCCAATTGAGGAAATCATCAAGCATCTACCGGGGAACGGTAAGTTTTTATATAGTGCCTTTTCAATCTTTAGTAATGAAGATATTATTAAGTTCTTTGAAAAATTAGGTATCGAATTAAAGGAAGAGGATCACGGGCGGATGTTCCCCGTTTCCAATAAGGCTCAATCTGTTGTTGACGCCCTATTAAATCAGTTAGAAAAGCTTCGTGTCAGGATTTTCAAAAATAGCCCTGTAGAGGACCTTTTCTATGAAAATGGAACCGTTTCTGCCGTCTTGTTGAAAGATGGTCAAAAATTATCAGCTAAATCGATCGTGATTGCCGTTGGGGGAAAATCAGTTCCACATACCGGTTCAACTGGTGATGGGTATGCCTGGGCGAAGAAAGCAGGTCATACGATTACGGATCTGTTTCCAACTGAAGTCCCTGTCACCTCTAGCGAACCATTTATTAAAAATAAAGCCCTACAAGGTTTATCACTAAGAGACATTGACTTAAGTGTTTTGAATCCGAAAGGTAAGCCGATTATCTCGCACCGCATGGATATGATTTTTACCCATTTTGGAATCAGCGGACCTGCCGTGCTGCGCTGCAGTCAGTTCGTAGTCAAAGCTATGAAAAAGTGGAATTTAAAAGAAGTAACCATGAGCCTTGATGCCTTACCAGACAAAAAAGAGGAAGTAGTTTTTCAAGAAATTCTAGCGCTTGTAAAAAGTGAGCCTAAGAAAAGCATTAAAAATACGCTAAAAGGGCTAGTCCCTGAACGATATCTTCTATTTCTATTAGAACATAATGGGATTGACCCATCCGAGCAAGGTGGCACGATATCCAATGAAAAAATTCGTAGTTTTTCAAAGAGCTGCAAGCATTTCCTGATAAAAGTAAATGGCACCTTGCCTCTTGAAAAAGCTTTTGTCACTGGCGGTGGAGTGTCTGTTAAAGAAATCGAGCCACAAACGATGGGCTCAAAATTAATGAACGGTTTATATTTTTGCGGTGAAATCCTTGATGTTCATGGTTATACAGGAGGGTATAATATTACCTCTGCCCTTGTAACTGGAAGATTAGCTGGTACCAATGCAGCCCTGTCTGCAAAAAACAAAAAGGTCTGACTATTTGTCAGGCCTTGTAAATAATCATCGCGGAAAAACAATAAATCTGCTCCTCTTCTTCTTCCTCCGGCATTGCTGCCACATTATATTTAATATCCAGCAGGCTTGTTTCATCCAGCCCTTTCAAAAAACGATTCATTTCCTTTTCTAAATCCTTCTCATGCTCCCGATCAAACAATTTAACCTGTATCACTTTTCTCTCTCCCTCTCTTTTTTACTACCATTATTAACAACTTATCTGAATTTTAAAAATAAGCAGACTGAAAAATTAAGGTTATTTTAAGATTCAACTTGTAAACTCCTTTTTAGAAAGACAGTTTCACCTATAGAAAGGAGCATTAAAAATGGATAAAAAACAAAAAATCTCTTGGGGCGTTAGTTTTGGGAGTTTAGCATTAGTAGCTGGAATGGTATCATTTCTTGGTCTATCAAATGGCGATCAAGAGAGCAACCAAGTGGCACTTACTCAAGGGCAATCCTCAAATAATAATTCTAATCAGCAATCACAGGATGGCTTTAATACACAACAACGTACTGACCATGGTAGCGGTTTTGATCAATCCTTTGATGGCGGTAACTCATCACAATACAATCAAAATGATGATTCTAACAATAATTTTGATTCTAGTGATCAGCACTCGAATAATAATGATCAATTCAATGAAAACAGTAATCAACAGGATCAATTCTCAAATGGCGGCGGACCTGGAATGGGACAACAAAGTGGCTTTGACACGACTACAGGTGGAACCTGATGTTTACCTACCGGTTTCCTTCAATGAGTACAAATGTTCAAATCTCTATTAGTCAAGAGTTGTTTGCTAACGATTTAATGCCTATCTACAAGCTATTTGAATTGATTGAGGATACGTGCAGCCGTTTTCGTTCTGATAGTGAACTGTCACGATTAAATCAACAAGTTGAAAAAGAAGTCATCGTTAGCAGTGAGATGTTTTCAATACTATCAGACGCTCTTCGATTTTTTGAAGAAACGGAAGGTATTTTTAATCCTAGCGTTCTATCGACGCTTGAAAACCACGGCTATTCAAAATCGATTGAAATGATAAAGGGGAAAGAGTTAGCAGTAACTCCCCCTTCATCAATGGCTGTGATATGTTCGCAACCTTTTATGCTAAACGAAAGTAAACGGTCCGTAACCCTATTATCAAAAATCGATCTTGGGGGAATGGCCAAGGGCTGGGTAATTGATCGTGCCGCACTGCTTTTAGATAGGTTGGGCTATGGCTTTATCAACGTGGGTGGTGATATCCGCATTTTCGGCACGTTGCCACGACCATTAAATATCGGGATCGAGAGTCCATTTGCCGAAACAACGATGATTTCTTCGATTCAGGTTCAAAATGGTGCGCTTGCGACGTCCACAACCATGAAAAGAACATGGCGGATGAATGGGGAGTGGACGCATCATTTGATTGATACTCGAACAGGAAACCCTAGTAAAAGTAAGATTGTATCGGCAACAGTGACAGCCCCAACTGCTTTGGAAGCTGACGTTTGGGCAAAAACCGTTCTTTTACTTGGTAAACAGGCTGGTCAAGAGTGGATAAATAGAAAAGGTGTCCAGGCTGTGTTAATTACTAAAGACGGAGATATTTGGAGAGGAGGAGAGTAACTTGGAAATGTTTGAATGGTATATGATCCGTGCTACAGGTTTGGTAGCTTACCTTTTACTTTACTTGTCTGTCATCATAGGACTATACTCTCAAGTTCAGAAAAAGCGAAAGCAAAAGGTCACTGCTTCCCTATTTTTGCATGAATCACTGTCTAATTGGACCCTTTATCTTGTCCTTGGCCACGTAGGATTTTTACTAATCGATTCATATATCTCGTTACAATGGTTAGAAGTACTCATACCGTTTAATACGGACTATAAGCCCTGGCCAATGGCGCTGGGCGCACTTTCCCTTTATTTCTTAATTATGACCATCGTTACATCCAAAGCACGAAAAAAAATCGGCTATCAAAAATGGCGGAAATTACACGCATTGAATCCGGTCCTATATATATTTGTTACGATACACGGTTTATTGATTGGTACAGATATTCAAGCGGCTGTGCTTGCGGGAGTCAATATCCTGCCGCTTATCCTTTTAGGAGGTATGTTGATGAGAGATAGACCTAAGGTGGGGATTACTCACTAACAAAGAAAAGCGCTTATTTTCATAAAAAAACCGATTCCATGGTGGAATCGGTTATTCTGTGTATTCCGTTTCTCCTGTCCATGCGAGCATGCCGCCAACCATATTGCGGACCTTAAAGCCTTGGTCCTGCAGATAATAGCAGACATTCCCACTGCGGGCACTTGAGCGGCAGATAAAGATATATTCTTTATCCTTATCAAAATAGTCAAGATTAGCCGGAATGTCCCCCATGCGAATATGCTTGGCCCCTGGTACCATCCCGAATACTACTTCTTCATCTTCCCTTACATCCACAAGCTCAAGTTTTTCCCCTGCCTCAAGCTTTTTTTGTAATTCTTCTGGTGTAATCGTTTGAATTTCTTCCATCAATTCCATCCCCTTTAGGAAAAACAGCCCCGGAGAAGGGCCGTTCTTTTAATTTGCAACAATATTAACAAGTTTTCCCGGAACAGTTATCACCTTGCGAATTGTTTTTCCTTCAATTTGTTCCTTTATGTGGGCATCTTCCATAGCGATTCCTTCTAGTGACTCTTTGCTTGCATCAGTTGGAACCATAAGCTTTGTTTTTACTTTACCATTAACTTGGATGACAATTTCAACTTCATCATCGACTAGTTTCGCCTCATCAAATGCAGGCCATGTTTGGTAAGCTATCGTTCCACTGTGACCTAACTTTTCCCATAGCTCTTCAGCGATATGCGGGCAAATAGGGGCAAGCATTTTAACGAATCCTTCAATGTACTCTTTTGGCAGTACCGTTGCTTTATAGGCATCATTAATGAATACCATCATTTGTGAAATAGCCGTATTAAATCTTAAGCCTTCATAATCCTCCGTCACTTTTTTCACGGTTTGATGATACACTTTTTCCAGTGTTGAGGCTTCATCAGTTGCTTGAATCTTTGGATTTAGTTCACCGTTTTCCTCAACCAATAAGCGCCAGATACGATCTAAGAAGCGGCGGGAACCATCCAACCCATTTGTCGACCAAGCAATCGATGCATCAAGCGGTCCCATGAACATTTCATACAGGCGAAGGGTATCGGCACCGTGGCTGCCGACGATATCATCAGGGTTTACTACATTCCCTTTTGATTTACTCATTTTTTCATTTCCTTCGCCTAAAATCATTCCTTGGTTAAATAGCTTTTGGAATGGTTCTTTGGTAGGAACCACACCGATATCATATAAGAATTTGTGCCAGAAACGTGCATAAAGTAAATGTAATACGGCATGTTCGGCACCGCCAATGTAGATATCAACTGGAAGCCAATGATTTAACTTTTCCTGTGAAGCAAGTGCTTGATCATTTTTCGGATCAATATAACGTAAATAATACCAGCAGCTGCCTGCCCATTGCGGCATTGTGTTCGTTTCGCGGCGTCCCTTTTTACCTGTTTCCGGATCCACAACATTCACGAAATCAGAAATAACTGCAAGTGGTGATTCTCCTGTCCCTGAAGGACGAATTTCAGTTGTTTTTGGTAACATCAGTGGAAGCTGGTCTTCCGGAACTGCTGTCATTGTGCCATCTTCCCAATGGATAATCGGAATCGGTTCACCCCAATAACGTTGACGGCTGAACAGCCAATCTCTTAGGCGGAAGGTTACTTTCTTCGTTCCTATTCCTTTTTCTTCTAACCAAGCAATCATTTTTTGAATGCCTTCCGTTTTATCCAAGCCATTTAAAAATTCAGAGTTAATATGTTCACCGTCGCCTGTGTAGGCTTCTTTGTCAATATCTCCACCTGCGACAACTGCTTTAATCGGAAGGTTAAATTCTTTTGCGAATTCATAGTCACGCTCATCATGTGCAGGAACTGCCATAATCGCACCAGTTCCATAGCTTACTAACACATAATCAGCAATCCAAATTGGCATTTTCTCCCCATTGGCAGGATTGATGGCATAGGCGCCAGTAAATACTCCTGTTTTCTCTTTGGCAAGATCCGTACGTTCCAAATCGCTTTTCGTCTTAACTTTGTCTAAATAGGCATCAACCGCAGCACGCTGTTCAGCTGTTGTTATTTTTTCAACAAAGGAATGTTCAGGTGCAAGCACGGCATACGTAGCACCAAATAAAGTATCAGGGCGAGTAGTGAAGACAGTGAATGTCTCCTCATGTCCTTCGATTGAGAAGGTAACTTCCGCACCTTCTGAACGGCCGATCCAGTTGCGCTGCATTTCCTTCAAGCTTTCAGGCCAATCAAGTTCTTCAAGGTCTTCTAGTAAACGGTCACCGTAAGCGGTGATTCTTAACATCCACTGCTTCATCGGACGACGTTCAACAGGGTGCCCGCCGCGTTCACTTTTGCCATCAATGACCTCTTCATTTGCTAGTACCGTTCCAAGTGCAGGGCACCAGTTTACCGCTACTTCATCAATATAAGCTAGGCCTTTTTCAAATAATTTCAGGAAAATCCATTGGGTCCATTTGTAGTATTCAGGGTCAGTCGTATTGACTTCACGATCCCAATCATACGAGAATCCTAATGATTTAATTTGCCGGCGGAACGTATTGATATTCTGTTCTGTAAATTCTGCTGGATCGTTACCCGTATCCAATGCGTATTGTTCCGCTGGTAGGCCGAACGCATCCCAGCCCATTGGATGAAGAACATTGTATCCCTGCATCCGCTTTAAGCGGGAAAGAATGTCGGTTGCTGTGTAGCCTTCAGGGTGTCCAACGTGTAGACCTGCCCCTGACGGATATGGAAACATATCTAAAGCGTAAAATTTTCTTTTATCAAATTCTTCGCTTGTTTTAAATGTTTTTTCTTCTTCCCATTTCTTTTGCCACTTTTGTTCGATTTGATTATGGTCGAAACTCATAATGCTCTTCCTCCTAAAAAAAAATAAAAAACCCCTCATCCCAAAAAGGGACGAGAGGATTGTATGTATCTTCCCGCGGTACCACCCACATTAGTGCTGACTGCACTCGCTTCATTCATCCTTAACGCGGAAAACGGCAAGCCTTACTATTCCTTCACGCTTGCAACTCAAAGGCGAGTTCATGATGTACCCGGTTAACTTCCACCAGCCGTCAACTCTCTATTTGCGGGTATGAACCATTACTACTCCTGATCACTGTCTTTTCAATATTAATATAAAGTATTACGGTTATTGTATTAAATTTTCAGTAAGTATGCAAGCAAACTTGTGCCTAATTTAAGGATAGACTCATTTTCATTAAAATAAACATTTATCAAAAGGCATTATTAAGAAATTGAGTCTGTTTCCTCTATAATTAAATAGAGGGAAGTGTCAGAAGCACTTCCCTCTTCAACTCTATTTCACCTGTTCAATCCGAAGGTTATCTAAAATAAATGTTCCTGCCCCGGTATCTTCATTCACACTAGTTCCATCGCTGAAAATTCCAATATAGGTTTGCCCATTGTCAGAACCAGTGATTGTAAACTCAGCCGTTTTGGTAGTGGCAGATGCTGGAAGCGTATTATTCAAACTTAGTCCCTTGGCTGCTGTAATGTCCCGAACATCAATTTCTTGATTACCTGAGATAAAGCGATAGGCATTGGCAGTAGTTTGATAGTCAAAGGATACTTTGTATGTTACTCCCGGTTCAAAGTGGAAGTGCTGCGGAATCGTGCGATACACTAAGCCTTTGTTTCCGGTATTTACTTTAACGGACCAATTTCCGCCTAAGACATCATCTACTAATTTTTTACCTGCCCATCCTTTTTGTGTATAAGGAGCATGTAACTCAGACAAATGAACTCTGTTGTCTTCTACCCCTTCCGTATTACCAATCACAAATGGGTAAATTCCTTGCACGACCGATTCAAAATCTTGTTCAAATACCCCTGATGACACATTATTTTTCAAAGACTTTTGAACGACCCGAATATCATCAAATTTGGTGGTTCCTTCTCCGGCCTCACGGCTTAGAATGATTTCAGCCTTTTTTGATGTAGCCGTAAAGCTTACCTGCATCCTTTGCATTTTGCTATTGTAGCCATCATTCGTAGCATGTGAGTCTGCTTTCACAAAGTTCTTTTGCAGGCTACGCAGCGTATAATTACTTACATCTTTCACCCCGCCAGTTATTTTGATTCCCGCTTTTACATCACTATTGTTTTCTACATATACCTCTGCCACATAATCCTTGCCAGGCACCAGGTCAGTAATGGAGCGGGAAACGGTTGTATTTTTCGATGGACTTTCCATATTCAAATAATTGTCACCGCTGCTTACATTACGGGCAGTTTCCGTTTGATTCGTTCTCTTGACACTGACAGCATCTTTATCTCCTGCCACTTTTGTCACTTCATCTTTGACGGTTCCCGAATTGAATCCTGTGTCATAGACATGAGCACCGTTGCTCCAGTCATCGACTTGTAAACCCTTCTCTTTTTTATCCGGAATAACAACATATGGCGTTGCTGCCTCAGCTGTCAAGGTTACCTGATTATTGACCACTTCGACTTTCTGCACTTCTGTTCTACCTTTATCTGTCAATTTGTACACATAAACCTTTTGAGATGGACCAACAAATCCAGCCGGCAATGTCCAAGTTGTAGTACCGCCTTCCAAATTCCAATGATACAATTTTTCAGCAGCAGGTGTTGGATTATTAAAATCTTGTTCCACCCAAGGAAGTAAATAAGCATGTTCATCAAGGACAACATTTCCATTAAGTGTAATAACACGCTCTCTGGAGTTGTCTTTCCTAGTTACAACCACATCATCCCCATTACTTGGGTCTTTTAACTTGATTTCTTTTTCAAGGTTTGTTTTTTGCTTGTTACCTTCTCCATCTGTCCACTTGGTGACATAATACTTTTGTAAAAATTTAGTTGGTAGATTGGTATCGAATGTCATCCGGATAAACTGGTCAAAGTTCTTATCCGATTGCCAACCCTCGAAACCTGCTAATTCAAATCCGCCAAGCAACGGGTGATCAGCCGTTCCGCCTGCTTCAGGCCAATTCAACACCCAAGAATCTTTTTGGTGATTGCTAATAAAGCGAAGGACTTCAGAGTTAATTCCCTTGCTGGATGCCCCGCCGTAGTTCTTATCCGTTGCCCAGTGCTGCCATGTTGAATAATTGGCAATAGATGTACCAAACTCGGTTGATACTCTCCAACCTCTATCCATAAATTGTTCTGCCACTCGATCAGATTCCCACTGATCTTGATACCATACATCCAAATAGATAAAGTCAAGACCTGGTGCAGCTGCTTTTAATTGGTCCAGTCTTTGCGCACGTGATCCTGAGTACAAATCCTTTAATTTATTGATGGTATAAGATTGATCCAACCAAGCCCATCCTTTGGAATTTGGACCATCAATAAAATCCTCACTAAAAACTTTGGCTTCAGGATACGTTTCTTGAGCATTAATATGGACACCAAATTCAGAGTTGTACTTATGACCATCACTAATAAGCGTTTTTAAATCGTCTGCGCCGCCAATCCGTTCACCTACATCGCTATAATCCGGGTGCCCGCTGTCATGACCTTCATTCGCATATCCTTTTAATAGCACAGCCTGGCCCAATTCATCTGTAGCGAGAGCTACCTTTTTTACATTATCCAATGTTTTTAGGAATGGATGTTGTGCTTGTGATCCAAAATTCATGGCAATCCGTGTGCCTACAAGATTGTTTACATCTTCTGACCCTTTTATATCTTGCATGATTTCGCGGTAAGCAATCGCACCGTCTTGCCAGTCAACTTCATCATCTTTATTCAAATCGTCAGCAATAGCAATTTTCACAGTAGGTTTAGCCGTTTGTGGTTCCGGCATAAATTCTCTTTGATAATAAAGCAAGCTGGAGCCGATTCCGATGGCTTTCGTACCATCTTTATTCTGATAACGATTAGCCACTAAATTACGGTAGCCATTGACTTCCGAACTGGACCATACACCAGCACTCAATTTGTTCGTTGACAGGAAGGCTGTATAGTATCTTTCTGAAGTTCCAATGCCTTCCAAAGATGAATCGACAGTAACATCAACATCCCCAGGTTTGGTCACATCACTGCTAAGATTCGTTAATTTGGCTTTAGCACTGGTTTGAGCTGAATTGACGGAGATAAAGTTCAGATCAGCTAGTTCAACCGATTCGATTTTTGCACCTTTAGCATTGTTGATTTCTTCAAAAGTATAGATCACTTTATTTTTTTGAACTTTTAATGAAACTTTAATAACAGCATCAAGGTTTTCATATTCATCGCTTACCTTTAAGGTATACAATGCTTCACTTTCACTCAGCTTTTCATAGCCTACCTCTGGATAGTAAAGTGTGCCGTTCACTTTCAATCCGTAAACAGGAGATTTTTGTCCGTCCATTACCTTATCGCCCACCCGGTATTCGATGACACGCGGGAATACTTGGTCAATAGTGACATTCATAAAATCTGAGCTTAATGTATCCTCTACCGGAGGAGTATCTGGCGCTTTAGGTGGAACGTATTCTTTAATTTTGATGTTTGAAATCGTAATGTCGGCAGCACCGCGGCTCTTTTCAAATCCAAGTAAACCTGCTATATTGACACCGCCTGATAATGTCCAGCTATTCACTTTTTTATCATTAATGTATAAAGTAGCTACATCGTCCATGAATTTCATGAGTAAATGATAGGTTTTCTTTGCTTCTAATGGCACGTTTGAGGACATCTCCGTCCAACTGTTTGCAGGACCAAAGATTTCTCCAAAATACTGATTATTTTGATCTCCAGTACCTACATACGTGTATGCAGATGGATTTTGCACACGATAGATTAGACCAAAACGGTTCATGGCGCCAGCCCCTGGAGTAATATCAGCTTCAAAAATACCATTCTTAATTGCTTTCATTTTATTATAGACAATTCGATTCTTTTGGGTAGAGGTAACATGGAAAGTTGCTGAACCATCTTGATTATAGGTAACGCTTCCGTCGCCAGAGATGATTTTAAAATCACCTTCTCCAAGTTGGTTATCAGTAATGTCGACAAGTTCTCCTTCTCCCGGCACTTGGCCTCCATCTCCTGGAGCATCTCCCAATTCAATTAGTACTTGGCTGTTTTTACCACCAAAAGCACCAAGTTTAACCGCTTCCTTACCTGTAAGCAGCTTATTTACATCATTTGATAAAGTAACCGGTCCAAATAAATCTTTTCCATCTAAAGTAACATTCAAAGTGGCCCCGCTATAATCAATTTTAATTGAATGTTTGCTCCCAGCATCAGGAAGTGGGATGTCTGGTCTAGTTTGCAGCCAGGTTCCACTGCCTTGATATTTGTATTCATAGAACCAGCCGAGTGTGTCATACCCTACAAATACAAAGTTATTAGGGTCACTATAATGTGGATAGAAACCAAATCTGGTATCTGCCCCATTCAATTCGGGAATAAAGGTATATTCCATCGTTCCTGATTCTTTTGCTGCTTCATCCTTTTCTTGAAAAATAGCAGCTTTAACTCCATTGTCATTTCCAGCACCTGCTCCAAGCAATGCATAAGCCTTACCATTCTGGGTGACAATTTCATTTACTTCATTTCCTCCAGTTGAAATGGTAACCCATGGATTCGTTACTTCTGCTGTTGCACGTAACGGTGGAATGAACCCCGTTAAAAATGTTGGCAAAAATAACACAAGTGCAAGCAATGTACGGATAAATCTCTGATAATACTTACTGCCCAATTCCTCTCCTCCTTTAAATATACTAGTTTGATAGAAGTCGATACCTGCAAGTTGTTTAAAATATTGCAAAAATAACAGCAAATACCACCACCTACTGTAAACTAGCTTACTTTTGTTAAAGCGCTTACACAATAAAGATATTGTCCAAATTTTTAGAAATATTGTTTTTTTAGTGAATTGCATAAAAAAAGAACAGTGCCTATCACTATTCGCTTTTTTAGAGAGCATATCCTATGTAACACGAATTTTCGAGTAAGTACCCTGGTAATATAATTCCATTTAAGTTTACTAAACATACGAATTCAGATTGAAGAAACTAGAGATCCATCCTCCTTGCTTCCCTTATATTCGTAGATGGTTACGCCTTTTTTCACTCGGTTAACCGTTCCTGTCGGTGAAGGGGTATCAGGTGTATTACCGACTTTTACGGAAGCAAGCAGTGAGATCGTTTGCCCAATCATGAAAAAAGGTAATGCTAAGTAAGCATCCGGTATGGATTGGGCATCTCTGTCGAATAAGAATGTGTTCCCGTCATAATTCGTTTTTCCATCGACCTCGATAGCACAAATGTTTTTGGCAATGTTATCTCGCTGCAATTCTTTTAATATATCTAAATCATATTGGCGAGTATAAGGATGATTGGAAACAAAAACACACACCAATGCTTTTTCATTGACGAATGACTTAGGAGCATGTCGGAATCCCAACGGGGAATCGAATGAGGTGACAATTTTACCGGCTGTCAGCTCTAATATTTTTAGCTGTGCTTCTCTCGCCAAGCCTTCTAAACTTCCGGAGCCAAGGTAAATGATCCTTTCAAAATCGCAATCGATGATAGTTTGGATATCCCCTTCACGAAGAATAACACTTTCACCCATTTGGCGAATGATTTGGACAATCGCCCATTTTTCTTCGACAAACAGCGGATCAAAAACGAGTAATGCCATTAGCGTCATGCACGAATAACTTCCGGTCATGGCTAATCCTTGATCATTTGCTCTATCGGGCATTAACAACAAAAGATTGTTTTCTTCTCCTTTTGCCCTTTTCGCTAGCTCACCATCATTTGCACAGGTAATCGTTAGCTGATAGAAGTTCTTTACTAGTTGTTCAGCTAATTCTCCAGCAGCCAAGCTTTCGGGGCTGATGCCGCTTCGAGCAAATGAAACCAACAAGGTTGGGAACTCTGCTTTAAAAAATTCATAGGGATTAGATACCAAAGTGGTTGTTGGAACACTCAGCAATTCCCACTTTTTTTCATCCACTTTTCCATTTAAATATGGAAGGCACGTTTCACCGACATTGGCAGAGGTTCCAATACCCGTAAAAATAACACGAATACGTTCATGCTGTTCAGCCAGTTTTTGTAAAAAAGCTTGAATCTCTAATCGTTTCTTCGTATACAATGAATAGGTTTCACTCCATAACCCTGGTTGTTGCTTGATTTCCGATGTTGGAATCGAAGCACCGAAAGACACTAATTTTTCTTGACTAAAAGTAAACATATTTTACGCTCCTCTTCCTATTTTCCAACATTCCCTTCACAAACGAATACCAGCGATTCCTCATAACATTTGACAGGCTATTAAACTATTTGATAACAAGGCTGCCATTTGAGCCTACAAAACTTTCTTTTTCATCCTCTTTACTATTTTTAGAAAAAGTATACAAATGAAAAAGCGTTTTCACAATAAACATCTTGTTTTGTTTTTTAGATATCTTGCAAATATTATCTTGCCCATTCCTTCAAGAAATCCGTCCAAAACTGCCCTTGCTCCCGTTGAGCAAAGGCTATTTTTTTCTGAGTTTCTTCTATAATCACGTCTATTACTAGTGTTTTTGCAAGAACAAAATCGCTAACGCGACTAAAATGACGCCGCAAGTGTAGATTATTCACTTGGGACTTTTTTTCGTTCTAAGCATTGTGCCACCACAGAAAGGACACTCATCTTCTACTTCTTCTCCTTTTTTCTTGTATTGTTGGAATTCGTGCACGACAAAATCAGGAACATCGTCTTCTTCCCGACAATCCTTAGATTTAAATAAAATCGTTATTATTTCTTCGTTTAATCCAAAAAGTACTTTCATTCCTTTTCCTCTATAGTTTCTTTTTGAAATACACTGACTACCAACATGATTAGAGGTAAAAAAAGCCCAATTATTAAGGAATGGGGTATAGTCACTTTAACGTCAAAATCTTGTTGTTTTACGACGTTTTCATACATTGTGTTAGAAAGGACAGCTAAGACCATCCCTAAAGGTAATATTAAGGGTCGGTAATGTTTCAAATTGAAAATTTGTGCTATACCTAAAACAGAAGCGTAAAAATAAAGTGTCATCTTGAAATAAATGGAAATAAACCACATGATCGCTATTGTTCCCTCAATCCTTTGTACAAAATTACCTACGTTTATTTCTCTTGCTAGTATAAAGCTTGGATATGTCTGTCTTGCTGTATTGTCAGCGCCCAAAACCAGAATACACAAAACGGTGATGATAATGATGACAAGTCCACCAATGATATTTCCGATATAAAAAGATTTTTTAGCTTCTTTTGGTTGATTAACTAAGGCAGGAAAAATCATTAATAATATCACAGAATTAACAGAAGACGTAACGATCAAGTATAAAGATGCTCGCAGTATCGTTTTTATATCTACCTCAAATACAGGCTGAATGTTTTCAAACTTGATTTGTGGTGTAATAAAAACGACTAAAATGATAAAAAGGACAAAGAAAAAAACAATGAAAATTTCTGCGGAACGACCGATTGTTTCGAGTCCAAGACGTACTCCCATTACCTTTTCATTATTCATAATAGTAACCTACCTCGCATTTTCTCTAATTAATCCAAAATGAACGCAACACCCATTCCTTTTACTAAGTCCTTTACTTTATTTTATCGATGAATGAATTACCAACCGTACCTACACGTCGGATTTGCACGTCAACCTTTACATTCACTGGCAAGTCCAGAAATTCTTTACTCCAATCTTTTTTAAGTTTTATCCAAGCTTTTGGATCTGATCGATAAATGGCCTCACCAAAACCAAAAATATCTACTTTACTTTCTTCTTGTACTTTTTTTATAGAATGTTCGACCATTGTTGTAAATCTTTGTACCTCTATCTTTTCCAATTTTGAAATAGTTTCAGGTTTAGTAAGATCAATATGGCATTCTACTTCCCCGACATTATATTCTCTACGAAATTCGATAGTTACTTCAGGTTTTCCTTTCTTCACTTTGCCTTTGACTTTCGCTTTTGAACGCAAGTGCTGCAAAGCGGCTTTCCCCCCTTTAAGACATGATATATTTATAACCGTACTTTTCACTTTATTTGTAACGGCGTTATAAGTTCTGCTTTGCTTATCATCTAACCAGCCCACTAATTTATCTTTATTAAATACCGCTAAATCGTTAAAGTATATTCGGGCAGGGGAATCAATCATTTCTACATTCTTCTTGCTTAAAGATGTTTCTTCATCCCCTTTTATTTCTGTGTAGATTCCTGTTAACACCGGTTGCTTTCCGTCACTGACCATATCCGCGATTAATTCATCTAACCTAACGTGACTTGTTGATGACAATGCTTTTGATGAGACTTCAAGGGTATCATACAAATTATTGGCAGGTATTTTTTCTAAACCTGTGGGCACCTTCAGGATTTCTTCTGCTTTCATCCCCCTAGTTACGGCGATATAAAAATCTGATCGCAGCTCCCAATCTCTTGAGAGAAGATCTAACGGTTTTCCAACTCCTTCCCTTGCTAATGACTCTCCAATCACAAGTATTCGTAGATGTGAAGGATAAATTTTTCTCGGGGATTCTTTTGTCATTTTTCGGAAAGCCTCAATTACGGTTTGCCCTGTCGCCTGATAGATAATTACCGGTGAACCGCCGCTTCCTTTATCAGCTGATACTTCCCCTGGATTTACCACTTGGGCGGTTACTAGATATTTACCATCCTTTGTACGATCTAACCCTATGGCCAGCGTAATGGCAAGGTCATTTAATTCACGCCGATTCCAGCAGCCTGTAGTGAATAATAGAAATACAATCAGCATGATAAGCATTGAAATCTTGAGTTTCATCGACAAAAATCCTTTCGATCTATTTATTTATACACACGATACCTATGGGTAACCGCCGGGATCTATTTAAATTGATTCATGCCCCATTTCATTTTCACTTTAATAATTTCTCAATGATGTCGGAAAGCGGTTTATAAATGGCTGTAATCCAATCTACTGGATTGGGAATCTTGATATTCATGGCTTGGGCAATACTTAACGAAGTTCCAAATAGTAGAAGAATGGAAAATATCCATAGTTCCTTTTTTAATTTTTTTCTCAACAGAGGAGGAACATCTATCGCGATGATTACAGTGACGATGACAAGGATTCCTGCAGCAGCCACCACTTTCGTCTACTCCTTTCTTCATTTGCTTTTTGGGTTGCCATTTTGATTACTTCGTTTTCACTATTAAATTTTGTTCCGGGGCGGTTTCGGGGCCAAATTTTGTTCGCGTCTGTTGTTTTTTTGGCTGATTAGACGCGGGCGGGAAAACATCCCCCACCAGGGTACCCGAACAAATGTATCCTTTATGTCCTCACGGATATAAGGACCAAAAGGACTCATATAAGGAACCCCAAAAGAACGTAAGCTGCACATATGAAGAATAAGTGCAATAAACCCGACGAGTATCCCGAACAAGCCAAAAGAAGCGGCAAGCGCCATCATAGGAAAACGGAGCATTCTAATAGACATGGACATGGTAAAGGAAGGAAGAATAAAGCTTGAAATGGCTGTTATCGCAACAACGATTACCATGGCAGCCGACACGATTCCAGTATCTACTGCTGCTGAACCAATTACTAGTGTCCCTACAATAGATATAGCTTGTCCAATAGCCTTTGGCATTCGTAAACCGGCTTCCCGTAAGATTTCAAATGCCGCTTCCATCATAAGAGCTTCAATCGCCCATCTTATCAAAAGCTCGACTTCTCTTTAGCCACCAAGAGTGGGTTCCTTTGACGAGACGGGATTCACTTTATGTTACAACCTGTTAGTTTTCTCGCACTCTGCTAGAGAGTTACTTTGTCATAGGGCTTCAACCTTAGAATTTCTTCACCAGTTCCCTGTCAGCTACTGAGTGCCTTGGTACTTACTCAAATTGGACTTTCACCAATTAGCAATTAACGGCTTGCTGGGCACGCAGAAAATAAGGAAGCGCGAGAACTTTTCTCGCGCTTCCTTTCCTTGCTTCCTTACCCTACGATTTTTTCAAACCACGGGCTTGCTGTCTCTTTCAAGGCAATATTTAGTTCTTGGATATTTTTTTTGCCGGTATCTTGTAACCATGCACGTGCGGATTGTTCCCCATTTTCGGCAAAGGGAGCTACGCCATTTTTCCATGTTGCCCGGCCGCAGAGGACACCGTTGAAAGTTGAGCCGGATTCTTTGGCAAACATAGCAGATCACGTAAAATCTGTATGTAATGGAATTTTCGGTTGAGAAATGAACGTTGATGAATGATGAGTGGTTGTGTTGTCATTACCAGTTTAGTACTTCTTTGCCCTTTTTATTGCCCTTGCTACCTACTGGGATGCTTTTTCTGATTTTATTTCTAATATAAGATCTTTCTCCTCCTCCCTTTCAGTCTTAATTTAGGTAATTTTCTTACAGTTTTACTATATAACAAATCAGGGTCAACCCAATTACATAAACATCCTACGAAAGTAATACTTTCTCCCAGCTAGAGAAAAAACATTACATTCGGCCGTACCCGACCGCATGTAATGTTTTTATTTACCGCCTGTGACGGCAATTCCTTCAATAAATTGCTTCTGCAGGAAGATAAATAGGATCAGCATTGGCAAGATCGCTAAAAAGGAACCGGCCATAAGAATCGGGTAGTTGGTCAGATATTGGCCTTGAAGTGATGACAATCCTACTGATAGGGTCATCGATTCCGGAGAACTATTGACAATCATTGGCCACATCAATTCATTCCAGCTCCAAAGGGTGGTAAAAATCCCCAACGCAATCAGACCAGGCTTTGCTAACGGAAGCATAATTCTCCAGTAAATTTGGAAATGGTTACAGCCGTCAAGCCGGGCAGCCTCTTCTAATTCCTTTGGAAGCCCCATAAAGAATTGCCGTAAGAGGAACGTACCGAATGCACTAAACAAACCTGGGACAATCACAGCTTGCAATGAATTCAACCAGCCTAATTTCACCATAATCATATATTGCGGCAGTAAAAACACTTGCCCCGGCACCATTAACACTGTTAACGCTAATAAAAACAGGAAGTTCCTGCCGGGAAATTCAATCCGGGCAAAAGCATAGGCAGCTAACGAACATAGAAACAACTGGCCGACGGTCCGCAGCACTGTAATAATGATTGTATTATACATAAATTTGAAAAATGGTAAGAGTCCAAAGACTTCTTTGTAGTTCCCCCATTGGAAATCCTTTGGAATAAAAACGGGCGGAACATGAATGGACTCAGCATAGGTTTTTAACGAGGTGAGGATCATCCATAAAAAAGGCAATACCATTGCCACCGATCCCACAATCAGGATGAAATGGATAAGGAATGTTTTACTTGTTACAAGCTGTCTCGTTCTTTCCAATGGTAACACTTCCTTTAATCATAATGAACCCACTTTTTCTGTAAGACCATTTGAATCGCAGTAATAATCAGGATAACAATTAACAAGAGAATACCGATGGCTGCTGCATATCCCTTATCATTTAATACAAAGGCATGCTGATAGAATAAATAAACAATCGACTGTGTACTTTCTAATGCCGTACTGCTTTTTCCAATCATCATGAAAATCAAGTCAAACACTTGGAACGCCCCGATTAGAGACATGATTGACACAAAGAAAATAACAGGAGATAGTAGTGGCAACGTAATTTTAAAGAACACCCTGATGGGACCTGCGCCATCAATTTCTGCTGCTTCGTAATACATTTTTGGAATCCCTTGCAGCCCAGAGAGGAAAATGACCATGTTATAGCCAATTCCACTCCAAATTGCGACAACAATAATTGAATATAAGGCAATTTTCGGATCACTTACCCACTGCGGCCCCTTGATTCCGATTAAGGATAAAAGATAGTTTAGTAGTCCGTAATCAGAATTATAAAGCCATTTCCACACCATCGCGATAGCAGCCGGCATGGTAATCACGGGTAAAAAATACAATGTTCGATAAACAGATTTCCCTTTGATTTTTTGATTCAAAAGAACCGCTACAATAATCGACAGGAAAATTCCGATTGGCACAGTAAAAAAAATATAAATACCGGTGTTTTTAAATGATTGTAAAAGGGTTGCATCCTCCAGCATCCGCTTATAGTTCGTTAACCCTGTCCACTCATACTGTCCAAATGTGCCCCATTCGGTAAAACTAAAGTAAAAGGTCTGGATGATGGGCCACAAGTAAAAAATGAACAAACCTAACATAGTAGGTGCAATCATCACATATGCCCAAAAGTAATCGGAACGTTTCCTTGTTTTTGTTAAACTGGAAACCGTTAATTTTTTCCTTGCTTTCACTTCTGCCTGTAGAGGAATTTGTTTCACAGCATTCCCTCCCTTTAGGAAATTGAAGAGAAGAACTACATTCCTCTCTTCATTTTTTCTACTACTTCTTAGATAGCGCATCATTTGCTTTTTTCGTTAACTCTTTTACTGCATCCTCAACACTTACTTCTTCGCTCCAAGCCTTTTTCAGGATATCTGTTTCGTATTGCCAAATTTCCCCTGTATTTTTCACACTTGGAAGTGGAACAGAATATTCTGCGCCATCAATGAATGCTTGAAGATTTAAATTTGGAACTGCGTCTTTCCAAGCATCTTGTGTACCATTATACGCAGGAATAACCGTTCCTGTTTTCGCGTATACGTCTGCTGCTTCTTTAGATCCAAGGAACTGAACAAACTTCCATGCCGCATCTTTATGTTTCGTATTCGCAGCAATCACATTCGATAAACCGTGAATCGCTACTGCTCGTTTTTTCCCTTTAGGAACAACAGCAACATTTAAAACAGGATTTTTCTTATATTCTGGAACCATCCAAGGACCATCGAACATCATCGCTATTTTTCCTGAAGAGAATAATTCAGAAGCAGCAGTTTCTGTCATTTGTGACTGTGTTGGTGACAAGCCTTCTTTAATGAAGCTAATATTGTATTTCAGTGCCTCGATTGCTTCAGGTTGATCGAATCCAACCGACTTGCCATCCTTAGAAATGATATGGCCGCCATTTTGCCAAATGAAATCATAATATCCGCCTTGATTGCCCATTACAGAAGCATAACCCCAAATACCTTTATCTTTGTTTGTCAGCTGTTTCGCAACTTCTTTTAACTTATTCCAATCCCACGTGTCATCCGGATATGGCACACCTGCATCATCAAAGATTTTTTTGTTGTACCATAAGCCGGTTGTATCGTAATCTTTTGGAATCCCATACACTTTGCCATCAACAGTATAAAGTTCAATTAATGATTTAGGATAATTGTCTAAGCTATAATTATCCTTTTTAGCCATGTCGCTTAATGGAAGGATGACCTTACCTTCTGCATATTGAACAACGTGAGCACCATTCATCCAAAGAATATCAGGCAAAGCGCCGCCCGTTGCAGCCGTTTCAAGCTTTTGAAAGTACTGTCCATAAGGAGTAATCTCTGTTTTAACTTTGATGTTCGGATATTTTTCGTTAAATAATTTGATAATCTCTTCAATAGCAGGGACTTGTTTCTTATCCCAAAAGCCATAGGTAATTTCAACCTTTCCATCTTTTGCATCACTTGATGCTTTATCATTATCACTGCAGCCAGCCAGTCCTAGTAATCCTAGAACTACGGTTAAAAGCATTATTAGCCATTTTTTCATCATATTGCCCTTCCTTCGAATAGAGTTTAGTAGATTTCTAACCAAATCACTTCTTAAAACTTAAGGGTTTTTCTCTCGATAAAAAAATTATTCGCATACCATTGAAATGTGTCGGATAACGTTCACCACCTCCAATAACAACGTTTTCCCATTACGTTTTATTCCCCATAATCTTTGTTCTTTACGTCTACTTTTTATTGCAACACTACGAAAACCGCAGTGTAAACAATCGTTTCTTAAGCTTTGATGTTTTCTAGCAAACTCTGATAATACTCATCGATATTAATAGATTGACCTTCGTTTAACCTCGAATCTTCAGCTGCAAATGCCATGAGGTGGCTTCTTACAGAAGCAGATGAGGAAGAAACACTATCTCCGCTGTTTCCATATTGGATTTCGCGGAGGAATGTTCTCATGATTCCGTTATCGCCGCCGCCGTGTCCACCAACAGGGTTATCAAATTTTATGACTGTTTCATGCTTGGTAAGGAAATCAAAGATGGAAATACTATTTTCCTCCATGTTTCCGCGGATTTCTCCTTTTGTTCCCATGATTTGCACGATTCGCGTTTGCTCCCTTGTGAAACCGCACATGCTAAATGTTGCAGTTGCTCCGCCCTCGAATTCCATGTTGACTACCTGATGGTCGACGACATTATTATCTGAGCGGTATACGCATTTTCCATATGGCGTTTCCTGTAATGCTTTGACAATGCCTTCATTCGTATATTCTTCGGTGAATTTCTTGGCCCAGCCTTTTCCTTCGCCAAGATAATACCTGCCCGCATGGTATGGACACTCAAGTTCCGCAGGACAGCCATCTAAACAGCGCTGCGGCGCACCAACCGGGGCATTTTCATCTTTAAAATGCATTAGCGAACCATAGGAACTAATGCGCTTACATTTTTTGCCCATCACAAAAGAAATGATATCCATATCATGACAGGATTTCTGCAGGATCATCGGACTCGATTTTTCTTTATTATTCCAATTACCACGAACAAAGCTGTGGGACATGTGCATTACTTCTACATTTTCATTTAATTGCAGCGATACGACCTCGCCAACTTCTCCTTTGGCAATCACCTTTTTAATCGTTGACCAAAATTCGGTATACCTCAGTACATGGCCGATGGTCAGCTGTCGGTTATACTTTTTCGCAGCCTTTTCCATTGCGATACATTCCAGCGGATCCGGCGACATTGGTTTTTCCAACAGAACATGATAACCGAGCTCCAACGCTCTCATCGTTGGTTTAAAATGATCCCGGTCAAGCGTACAGATAATCGCAATGTCGGCAATTTTTTGGTCGGAATCCAACACCTCTTCCCACGAATCATAACAATGTTCATCCGGAATATCGTGCGCTTGTTGTAGCTCCGTTCTTCTTTCGATGCCTGGTTCTGCCACGCCGACAATCTTCAATTCATTCGGATAGGTCAAGGCATATGGCGCATAAGCTCGTGCCCCTCTGTCACCTGCTCCTATAATAATCGCTGTCATGGTTTTCATTTAAGTCTCTCCTCTCATTCATTCACTGCATTTTTGCATATCGTTTTCCCTGATTAATCCAAACGTTTTCCAAGTGATGTTTAAAAAAGAACCATTTAGGTTCGCTTTATATTAGATGATTCACGAAGGACTAATTCAAATGGCAAAATGATCTTGATTGGAAGTCTAATTTTCTCTTCTACCATTTCCATAATCGTTTTTGCTGCCATTCTTCCCATTTCGTATTTAGGAATTTCTACCGTGGAAAGCGGAGGTGATGAATATTTACCCATTTCAATATTATCCACTCCAAAGATAGCGATGTCCTCTGGGATTCTAAGGTTATTTTCAATTACTGCTCTCATAGCAGCAATGGCCATCATATCACTAGCACAAACCATGGCTGTTGGCAAATGAGTCGAATCCCTTTTAATGAGTTGATTCATTTCCTCATAGCTATTCTCCATTTTCCACTTCGTATTGATAACCCAATCAGGACGGACAGAAAATCCCGCTTCTTCCATAGCAGATTGATACCCTTTGAATCGATATTCAGCTTGCAAATTTTCATACGTTTCATTAATCCCGCCGCCAATAAACCCAATCTCCCGATGTCCTTGGTCGACTAAATGCTGAACCACCGTTTTAATAGCTGCTTCACGGTTGTAATCGACTACAGCCATATTCTTATCTGTATAGAAAAAGTCCAATCCAACCAATGGAATCGTTTGCTGTATGTAGTCAATCAGGCTGTCTTCAATCCTGTCGATCAGCAGGAGTCCCTCAATCCCCAAGTCATGAATCGTCTTAAGAAGCAGGGCCTCATTTTCAAGCTCATCCTTGGTAATACTAATTAGGGTATAATCATTAGCTGTTAATGTATCATGAATACCAGTATAAATTTTGGCAAAGTATGGGTTAATTTCCGCTTGTGTTGGATTAGCTACCCAACCAATTTTCATCGTTCTTACGCTACTCTTCTCTTGCTTGTTGGTAACTAAATTTCGAGCATGCTGATTTGGTATATAGCCTAACTCCTTAACAGCCTCCCAAATTTTCGCTTTTGTTTCCTGGTTAACATTTCGAGTCTGATCATTTTGAATGACTCTCGAAACAGTAGAGATGGAAACGCCTACATATTCCGCAATATCCTTTAATCTTGCCACTAATAAAACACCTCTAAGTCATGATCTTTAATACTTTCATATATAGGATAACAAATTTATACCCCGTTTCAAAAATATCTTTTGAATTTTTAATATTTTCTAAGAGAGGCTTTATTTTCTTAAAAGAATATCTCCGTTACATAGTGAAGTTAATGGGGTGTTGGTTTTGGGCTATTTAAAATATTCTTTCAGTTTTTCCAAACTGAAAATTTTAACTAATTCGAATATACTCCTACACCTATTAACCTGTCAACCCATTAACTTAAATTAATATTTTTTAAAAAGAGTCTATTATACCCGTCCGTATTAACGGGTTGTTGGTATAGGTTAGTTTTAAATAAAACTCATAGACATTTGCTATGAGTGATTGAATCTTTACGTTAGTTCTGTGTAAAAGCGGCAGCGATCGCCTCGTACAATGGATATACAAAATTCAACAGGCACACCATTGGTGTCATAGGCTGTTCGTTCAAGCAACAGTGCCGGACGGCCTTCTTTTGTTTGCAGGTACTCACTTTCTTCAGGAAGAATGAGAACAGGCTCAAACGCCTCTTTTGCTCTCGTTACTACGATATTAAATTCTTGTTGAAATAAATCATATAAGGATATTTCGCCAACTTTTTTTAGCTGTTCTATATTTGAAATCAAGTTTTTCGGAATAAAAGACGATTCCAAAATATAAGGTTCATTGTTGGCACAACGAAGGCGTTTCATTTCAATGACCTTCTCGTCTTCCCCCAGCTGCAACGCTTCCCGGATTTTTGTAGTTGGTTTAGCTTCCTCTATTTTTAGAATGATATCTTTGGGGTTCATTCCCTTTTCTTTTAATACTTTGCTAAAACTGTAAAATCCCATCAATGACTGCTGCAATTTTGGTTTTGCGACGAATGTTCCTTTTCCTTGGATTCGGTAAAGAATTCCTTCCTGAACAAGCTCCTCAATTGCTTTTTTAGCGGTATTCCGGCTCACACCGAATTGATCCATCAATTGATTTTCCGACGGGATCTTATCTCCAGGTGTCCAAAGTCCCTTTTCAATAGAATCCTTAAGCCTCTCCATTAATTGGTGATAAAGTGGGATTACACTTTCATGCTGCAGTGGTTTCATATAATAAGCCTACCTTTCAAACATACTTACATTCTTTTAACAAATTATATCACCGCCGATTGTAGTGTCAACCCAACAAGCATATAGAGCTTTGAAATTATTTTTACCTACTTAATTTTCAATGGTCAAAAACTCTTTACTCTTTCCGTACAGCTGAAGAAGTTATATCTGCCGTAAAACAATATAGAAAATTCTATAATCACAAACGGTTCCAGAAAAAAATAAAACAACCTGAGTCCTATTGAATTTAGAAGACTCAGGCTGCTTAATTCGCTTTTTTTACTGTCTACTTGACAGTGGCCACTTCATTAAATTATTCTCTTTCTTTTATTAGCAAGATATAGCTGTTTCTTTTAAAATAGTTTTTGCTTTTTTAATTAACGCTTCTAACTCCGTGGCATCAACCTTATCGCCTGATTGTACTTTTTTCTGTAAACCATTAATGGCCTCCTGCAATTCTGTCAGTGTCTTGTCTACCTTAGTTTGTGTAGCATTTGTATTGGCAGCAACTGCTTTTGCAGCAGCAAGCTTTATTGCCTCAGCTTTTGCAATTACAGCTTCTAAGGTTTTTTATTGACACCTTGTTTTTAACCTAGATAAAATATCCACAAAGTTTTGAGTGAAATCAGAAACAGCTTCATCTATTTCAAGTTGTGATGAATTGGGATTTTTAAACACATTTACTATTTTTTCTTTTAAAGCATTAAACCCTGAGCTTTCCAAACTTTTCTTTGAATAGAGCTTATCATCAAAAAGACTAATTTCTTCGTAAGCAACCGTTAATTTGGAAAAATCAGAAACTCCTTCCATTTTCTTATCTTTAACGGCCTTCACATCGTGCAGATTTCCATCGTTGATCGCTATTGTTCCCTCAATCCGTTGTACAAAATTACCTACGTTTATTTCTCTTGCTAGTATAAAGTTTGGATATGAATCTCCTAGTCTGAGATTCAGTGGGACTTTAACCCACCTGATGAACGTGCTGCCACGCAAGCACTATGCCCCCCCTCCGACTCCCTCTCATCCATCCACCATTTCGTGTACACTTATAGGTTTCTGCTTTACTTTCGTAAGAAAGTGACGAGGAGGGTATCCCCAGTTCCGTTATTTACTTTCCTAACATGTCGTTCCCTTTACCCCGAGAGATTCTTCGGTGCTGCTGTTCCAAGCTCTTCACACCTTCCATGGTCTTCGCCCATCTTATCAAGGCTCGACTTCTCTTTAGCCACTAAGAGTGGGTTCCTTTGACGAGACGGCAGGATTCACTTTATGTTACAACCTGTTAGTTTGCTCGCACTCTGCTAGAGTGTTACTTTGTCATAGGGCTTCAACCTTAGAATTTCTTCACCAGTTCCCTGTCAGCTACTGAGCGCCTTGGTACATACTCAGATTGGACTTTCACCAATTAGCAATTAACGGCTTGCTGGGCACGCAGAAAATAAGGAAGCGCGAGAACTTTTCTCGCGCTTCCTTTCCTTGCTTCATTACCCTACGATTTTTTCAAACCACGGGCTTGCTGTCTCTTTCAAGACAATATTTAGTTCTTGGATATTTTTTTTGCCGGTATCTTGTAACCATGCACGTGCGGATTGTTCTCCATTTTCGGCAAAGGGAGCTACGCCATTTTTCCATGTTGCCCGGCCGCAGAGGACACCATTGAAGGTGGAGCCGGATTCTTTGGCAAACTTCAATGTTTCCTGGAATAACTCTGCACTTACGCCGGCACTTAAGAAGATAAACGGCAGATCTGTTGCTTCACTTTGCTCTTTGAAATACGCCAATGCTTCTTCCTTGCTATAAGCTGTTTCGCCTTCCGAATATCCCTCCACAAACTTCATATCCACAGGAACTTCTACCTTCAAAACGTCCACCTTGTACTGTGGCTTGGAGAATTCTCTCATTGCCTCAATGACTTTATGCGGCTTCACTTTGGCAAACTCTAAACTTTTCACATCATCATTTTTGGCATCATATGTCACAATCTCGAGGAAAAACGGAATGTCTTCTGCTGCACACTCAGACCCGACTCGTTCCATATAAACATGCTTATAGTCATTAATTTTTTCATCTTCATCCACATCATAGTACAGTAAAAATTTAACCGCATCTGCTCCAGCTTCCTTCAATCCTCTAACAGACCATTCCGGCAATAAATCAGGCAAACGGCCCACGGCTGTTGAATCATAGCCTGTTTTTTCATATGCCACCAATAATCCAGCTTCAGGATGGCGGACCTTCGCAGCCGGCAAACCATATTCCGGATCCAATAGGATTGATGTCGCATAAGGTGTCAACTCTTCAGAAACCAATTCTTTAAAGCGGACGATTCCCTCATCTCCGACAAAACTTGAATTTCCTGCCGAAATCATTTTCTTTAATGAACCGCGTTGATCAATCGCCAAAGCTCCGATAATCCCATTCTCATCCGATAAACGCTTAAGAGCCGCTACTTTATTTTTCGTTAATTCTAACATGGACAATCACCCCTATATAATCTATTCGTAAAATGACCTAGTCAAAAAAATTGGCTTTTATCTCAATTAATCTATTTTCGTAACCTCTACCAACTCAAAAAATTGGCCGAAATTAGCTCGATCAATATAACCTGTTCTTGCTTGCATCGTATTGAGAAGGCCTGTCGTCATGGCTGTTTTCAGAACATCTGGAACTGACTGCTTCCGATTTAAAGCAACCGCTAATCCGGCAACGGTGGCATCACCGGAGCCGACAGGGTTCACCACGTCAATCAAAGGAACGGTAACCCGGTAATAATCCTTACCATGCTTAACAAAGGCACCATCCCCTCCCATCGAAATGACAACCCATTCAACCCCATGAAACCATTCATTGGTTAATACTTTTTTCAAACTGCTTATGCTTTGTTCCACCTCTATACCCAGCAGCAGAGATAGCTCCGCTATATTCGGTTTAATCACAAATGGTTTTACCTTATGTCGCAAAACCTGTCTCAACGACTCCCCTGATGTATCAACAATCACGGGAATTCCCTTCTCCCGGCCAATTTCGACCATCTGACGGTAAAATCCAGACTCAAGCCCTTTTGGCAAACTACCCGAAATAGTAACAAGAGAAACTTCAGACAGCAGTTCCCGATATTTTTCTAAAAAGGCTGCTCCTTCTTCCGCGGATAAGATTGGCCCGGATTCGAGGATTTCTGTCTGCTTGCCATCATGGAGGATCGCGATACAGTTTCTTGATTCTTGATTGATTTTATAAAAATGATTCCTGATATCACTTTTCGTCAATTCTTGAATAATGTAATCGCCAATAGTCCCTCCAATTACACCTGTGGCCAAAACGGCTTCGCCCATCTGCTTGACAACCCGGGCGACATTTAAGCCTTTTCCGCCGGCGGTTTTACGAACATTTTCCACACGATTTACAGCATCTAGCTTAAAATCTTGAATTGGATAGGAAATATCAACGGATGGATTCATGGTGACAGCTAAAATCATCGCACTCCCTCTTTCCCTATCAAGTTTTCAGCTTGAAACCGGCAAACCCCATCAAGATACGTGGCAGTTAATTCGAGCTCCGGTGTTAAGACGATAAAATCGGCATCATAACCGGTCGCAATCATACCGCATTCCCCATCGATGCCAATACTTTTCGCGGGTGCTGTACTTGCCATATAGAAGGCTTCCTCAGGGGTCGCAATTCCCCAATCAACGGCATTTTTGACAGCCTCTTTTAATTGCAAAATACTACCCGCTAAACTTCCGCTTTCCAAACGAGCCGCCCCGTTCTTCACTTCGACAGGGAATTCTCCGAGCTGATAGTTTCCTTCCGGCATACCGCCAGCCATCATGCAATCGGTCACCATAACCGTTTTCCTCCTGCCGCGGGCATTCATTAAAATGTTAGCGGCAGCAGGATGAACATGGTGTCCGTCACAAATAATTTCGGCAAACACTTCCGGCAGATTCATCGCGGCGCCAACCATTCCAGGCTCACGATGATGCAGCCCGCTCATACCATTGAACGTATGGACAAAAATCGAAGCACCCTTCTCAACCGCATATTTCGCCTCAGTATACGTCGCATCACTATGGGCCAATGCCACCGTCACCTGATCGTTAACGGCATGCTCAATAAATTCCATTGCCCCTTTCCTTTCCGGAGCAAGCGCAATTTTTTTAATAAAATGATTGGAATGCTTTTGCCACGTTTCCAGCATTTCGACTGAAGGATCACAAAAATACTTCGTGTTTTGGGCACCTTTGTGTTTTTCTGTAAAAAATGGACCTTCTAAAAAGATTCCTTTTATTTTGGCACCCTTCACCTTCGTATAATTTTCTCCAATCATCGTCACTACTTCGTTCAACATCTCGGGCGAAGAAGTGAGCGTGGTTGGCAAAAACGACGTTACGCCACACGAAAGTAACCCCTCAGAAATTGCCTTCAATCCCTCAAGGGCGTTGTCCATGATATCGTGATTTTTAAAGCCATGAATATGTGTGTCGACTAAACCCGGAGCAATCCATTTTCCCTCATAATTGATGACATAAGCTGATTCAGTTGGCAAAGTCACAAAAAAGGAACCAAATTTCCCCTCTTTGATTTCCAAATAACCAGGCCCTGCCACCCCATCCTCAAGAAAAAACATGTCTGCAAACACAAATTGTTCCATACCTGCACCTCTATTTATTCTAGTGTACTTGCTCATCCGTTTTAAAAAATTGATGTAATCAGGAAAACGAGTTTTTCTTCCAAAAAACCAATTGTAACATCGGGTTGTTGGTATAAGTTAAAACAAAAGAAAAACTCATAGAAACTTGATTATGAGAATAATAGTTAGATTGTTTTAAGTAATTCTATTATATTCCTTATCGGGGCGAGGGAGTCACAATTATTAGACTTATAGATTGTTCTATCCTTTATCGCTTTCATTATATTCCAGACTCTTTGAATCTTGGACGTTCCGACTTTTGAAAACCTTTAATCGCTTCTTTACCAGTATTGATCGCTAAATCTCTTAATCCATCGATTTGAAGTCCGTCCTTTAGTAGAGCAGTTTCGATGACCATAGCCAGATTTGTTCCGCCAAGCACACCTGTCGCCAGGACTTCTTCTTCCATTTGGGTAATCACTCGGGCCACATAATTCAACGCTTCTATTGAAGAGGTTAAGGTTGTCGGCAAAAACGAGGTACCTCCGCAGGAAAGAAGTCCTTCAGATATCTCATTCAATCCTTGAAAATCATTGTCCATAATGTCGAAATCCATGAATATGTGTATCTACTAAACCAGGAGCAATCCAATACTCCGCGTAATCAATGATTTCTGCCGCTTCATCAGGCCGGTTTTCGGATAAAATACCTAATTTTCCATCATTTATTTCCAAAAACCCAGACCCTACGACCTTCCCCTCAAGACAAAACTGATCGGCAAAGATAAACATCGACTTGCTGCTCTCCCTACCCGAATTACAGGTATTCATAGATGGTTACGCCTTTAACGACACGGTTCACTGTTCCTGTCGGCGACGGGTTATCCGGTGTATTGCCAACCTTTATTGAAGCCAGCAATGAAACCGTCTGGCCAACCATGACAAAAGGTAATGCCAGATAAGCATCTGGTATAGATTGGGCCTCCCTGACGAAACTAAATATGTTCCCATCATAATTGGTTTCTCCATCAACCTCGATGGCACATATATAGCTGGCAATGTTGTCCTGCTGCATTTCTTTTAACATATCTAAATCGTATTGACGTGTATAAGGCTGGTTGGAAACAAACACAAAAACCACGGACTTTTCATTCACAAATGATTTAGGACCATGCCGGAAGCCTAACGGTGAATCAAAGGCAGTGACTATTTTTCCAGCTGTCAGTTCTAATATTTTTAATTGTGCTTCTCTTGCTAAACCTTCTAAACTGCCAGAGCCTAAGTAAATGATGCGGTCAAAATCACGATCGATGATCGCTTGAATGACGGCTTCTCGTTGAATGACACTTTCACCCATTTGCCGAATCGTTTTTACAATGGCCGTTTTTTCTTCCAGGGGCTTAGGATCAAAAACAAGCAAAGTCGATAGTGCCATGCACGTATAACTTCCCGTCATCGCAAATCCTTGATCATTCGATTTTTCAGGCATCAAAAGCAATAAATTATTTTCATCCCCTGCTGCCCGCTTGGCCAATTGACCATCCTTATCACAAGTAATTGTTAGATGATACAAATCGGTCACAATTTGCTCCGTTAATTGGACGGCAGCAACACTTTCCGGGCTGTTGCCGCTTCTTGCAAACGAAACGAGTAAGGTTGGAAAATCCGCTTTTAGGAATTGATAAGGATTGGATACCAAGGTGGTTGTCGGAATACTCAGCAATTCCCACTGTTTTTCATCCACTTTTTCTTTTAGGTATGGGGTGACGGTATCACCGACATAGGCAGATGTTCCGGCACCGGTAAAAATAACCCGAACCCGGCCGTGTTTCATTGATATTCTTAGTAAAAACTCTTCAATCTCGCTTCTTCTATCCGTATACAATGCAAAGGCTTCAGCCCATAGATCAGGCTGCTGTTTTATTTCTGCGGTTGTGATTTGTGCACCTAATGGTACTAATTTTTCTTGACTGAATGTAAACATATCCGACCACTCCTCTTTAAATTCTTTCGAATACTCGCAATCCTGCACCAACAACACCATTATTCTGCGCCAGTGTACTGATGCTCATCTGATCTAATAGATGCTGCTGGTCAGGAAGTTGATAGACTTTTAGTTTCTCTTTGATTAACTCAAGCAGAAAAGGGTTATTTACAATGACACTGCCACCGAAGACCATTTTGTGCGGGTCTATTAAACTAGATATGGAATAGAGCCCTTGGGCTAAATGGCTGGTCACCTCGTCGATGATAGACTGATATTCCTGTGACCCGTTTAAATATCCAGTAAAGACACCCTTGGTTGGAATCCCCGCTATTTTCTGGATTCCTGGACCGGCAGCGATTTTTTCCAACCTATCGTTGCCTTCCTTCGATAAAACTGGAATCAGTCCCAGCTCCCCTGCGAATCCAGCACCTCTGAAAAAGGAACCATTATGAATGATGGAACAGGCGATTCCTGTACTGATCGTCACGTAAACAAAGGTTTCATTGGTTTTTCCCTGTGCTGCTTTCCACTCAGCAAATGCCGCCATATAAACATCGTTATCAATCGTGATTGGCTTGGCACCAAATTGCTCCTGTAATCGGGCGCCAAGGGGAAACTGCTGCCACTGCAAATTGTTTTGAAAAACGGCAATGCCTTTCTCTCGATCGACTTTCCCAGGTACCCCGACGCCGATTCCTTCAATCTCAGAAACTGATGTCCCCTCAAGAACTTGTTTCACCGCTGTTACTACTTGTTTAAACATGTTTTCACGGTCGGAAGGATCACTTTTCACTTCCGACCGTTGAAGCAGCTCTCCCGTTTCCGAAATGACTCCCGCTGCAATCTTTGTCCCGCCTATATCAATACCAATTGCCCTTTTCATGTTCTTGCACCTCTACTGTCAATTTTGATTTATTCAAGTGTAACTGCTTATCTGTTGAAAAAATTGATGTAATTGGGAAGACGAGTTTTCTTCAAAAAATCCATTTCACGCCCTTTATATCAATGGGTTGATGGCACAAGTTAAACGGAAGAAAAACTCATAGAAATTAGACTATGAGAATAATAAACTGATTATTGTAAGTAATTATATTATAACACATCAGGATGTAGGGTCAACCCAACAGGTAAATTTATTTTCCACTTCCAGCGGTCATTCCTTCGATAATTTTATCTGACAACCATAAATAGAAAATAAGGATTGGAAATATGATAATAACGACTCCTGCGAACAAACTTACCCAATCAGAATTATATTGCATCGCTTGATAAAATTGGTATAAACCGACGGACAATGTGTATTTTTCATTTACATTCATATATGCTTTTGCAAGTAAAAACTCATTCCATAATCCAACGGAATTTAAAATCATTACGGTAACTAATCCAGGACTAGCCATCGGAAGCATACCCCTCCAGAAAATAGCGTTTTCACTTGCCCCATCTATGATTGCTGCTTCCTCTACATCTGAAGGGAAACTTTGAAAAAAGCCAGTCAGAATGAAAATTGTAAACGGTAGGGACAACGCAATATAAACAATGATCAGGCCAATAAATGAATTAATTAATCCAATTTTTATTAACAGTAAATAAATCGGAATCAATACAGCTTGATAGGGAATACCGATTCCAATAACAAAGACATTTGTTAGAAACTCCCTGCCAATAAAGTTATACCTTGATAAAACATAAGCGGCTGGTGTTTAACTTATCTTTTATATTCAGTATATTTCTGAAAATGAAAGGATGTGTCCTTTACGGGTCATCAAAATGCAAGCAAAAAATTCAGTGAAGACTTCAAAAAATGGTGGTTGATCTTTACCGTTCTGGTAGCTTAGTAAAAGATTTAACCAGCGAATATGGCGTTTCTGAAGTGACGATTTATAAATGGATCAAAAAGTTTTCCCCCATCGATTTAGAAGACGGTTCTTTTGTTACTCCAAATGAAATCATCAATCTACAAAAACAAATGCGTCGTCTTCAAGAGGAATTGGAATCGGATATATCCATAACTCTTGTGATTGCATCCTTTCCAATTTCCACTTTGTTCTTTGCTATGTTTACAAAGCTTGACCCAGCAGCTGAAACTTTATTGAACTTGAATTACTGCCCTTTCGGGAGTGTAACGCTCACCGCAATGGCAGTAAATAAGAACATCGACAGCATCTTTTTCATAAATATTAATTTCCCCTCCAATCATAATAAAGATTGTGATGTTAGGGTTAACGGGTTAACCCTAACATCACTAAAGTAACTAAGAGACTTTTATTTTTATTTAGCTACATAAGCAGGATTCTTTGCATAAAATTCAACCTCTGCAACAGACAGCATAAGTGGTCCACTATGCGATTCCTCAAAGTTAATCGATAACTTTGTAAATTTAGTTCCAGTAGGTATCGCAGCTTCAGCAAGGTCGAAAATGACCGATTTATCGTCAAATTGAACAGTTTTTGCGCCTAAATCATATTCCTTTCCTGCTTCAGTATAGGCTTTGGCACTTAGTGTTTTAATTTTGCCGGTCGTATAGTGCGGGCGATTATAAACGATAAATTTAGTCAATTCTCATGGTTTAGTAAAGTTAAAATCAACGGGTAACAGTAATGAAATTCCATCTTCTTCAGTGAGATTCCATTTCAATTCCGCCAAAGAACTTTCACTTATCTCACCGTCAATCAGCTTGGCAAAAGCTGCTGCACCGCCTTGCATCTTTTCTCCTTCACCAGTAACCGCTATATCTTTATTCGATAATTGTAGTTCCTTTGGCTCTTGTGGTTGTTCAACCTCTCCCGGTTCCTTGCCTGGATTTAAAACCTCTCCTATTTTATCAATAGTTCCAAAGGCTGTATTAAATGGCATCTGAGTTTATTCTCTTGATGTCAAGCTTTGAATTGCATTACTTTTGTGTCAATACATATTGAGCGTCTCGTAGCAAATAGTTTGCCGCTTCGCTTGAAATGTGCTTCCCTCTTTGCGCCTTTACTTCATTCACAAAGCTGATCAAATCGTTGTTTGCCAATTTTGCCAGCAGACTATTGGTAATTCCGGCATTATCGATCCCATTGTTATCAGCATAGCGTGTCACCATTGCCTTTAACGAATCGATGCTGGCCACCGTTGTAAACTGAACGGTCTTGCTTACCTGGTTGCCGGCCAAGTCAGTGGAGGATACAACAAGTGTATGCTGCCCAAGGGGCAACGTATAGAGCGGGATCTTCGTTCCGATTTCATAAGAATGCGAATCAAGCGTCACCGTCGTTTTGCTGTTGTCGACACCCGATAAGTTATCGGTCAGTTTTATCTGAGGCGTCAAATCCCCGGAATCCTCATAAATGCTGTTGTCTCTCGGTACGGTCACCGCGATCACCGGTGCTGCCTTGTCAATGCTAACGGTAACTGTATGCGCTTGTTCTACGTTTCCTGCTTTGTCTACGCTCCAATAGACAAGCTTATGAACTCCTTCTTCTGACAATACGACAGATGTTCCCGTTTGCTTCGCGCCATCATTTACCGTGTAGTAGGTATTGGCTACACCTGATCCGCTGTCGCTAGCGCTTAAGGTTACCGTGGCATCTTGTTTGACCCAGCCGCTCGGCGCATTGTCCGTTGTCGTTGGTGGTTGTTTATCCCCTACAAAGACATTAATCTCCGCAGCCGTTGCCCACCCGTTAACGCCCGCCGTTGCTTCGAGCTTGACGTACGATGCATCTGTCGGATTAAAAGTTGCTGCTTTCTCCGTATTGTCATTTGCCCAAGTTCCGCTTGCAACCTTAGTAAAGGTCACCCCATCCATACTTACATATAGGTTATAGCCTGTAATATTTCCGTTACTGCCTGATGGCCTTGGTAAATACGATATTTTATCAATATTGTAGGTTCCCCCAAGTTTTAAGGTTATCGATTGGGGAAGGATATCGGATTTATCCCACTTTGTATGCCATATAGTCTGCGGGTTTCCGTCAATCGCCATGGATGCTGCATTATTTTCGTTACTCGTTTCCTGGCTTGTCGCCGTTGCCGTCATTTGCGACTGAGGGATCTTATTTACTGTTATGTTAATTCTTGTTTTCAATGGCACGTTGTTCGGGTTATCTATTCCCTTAGGCAGGGTTACTGTTCCTGGTACCGTGAAGGTTTGCACGGTATTGGCATTCTGATCGTAGTTAGCGGAACTCAAATCCCATGTCACATTCGCATCAAAATTCCCCGCATCGGTTACCAGCGTTACGCTGTCGGGCAAGCCAAGAGCAGTCGCAGTTTTTGCGGTTTTGAGGGCAAGCCCGGTAATCGGTGCAGGTGCTGTGATGCTTGAAACAGTTGCATGATCGTTTTGGTCTTGGCCGTATAGTACCAGTTCGGCCATGCCTACTCGATAACCTCCGCCCGCAACTATTTGATTGATTGTTACACGAACATACTTAATATTCTCATACGACTTAGCAAAAGTTTCCGGTGTGAACTGCTGTCCACCTACGTAACGGCCATCTAGAGCTTTTTGCCATACTTTGCAGTCACTTGATACTTCCAAATCATAATTGTACCAATTGCTGTCTTTTTCCCAATATATACGACTTCCTGTTAAGGTTTGAGGTTTATTGAACGTAACAGTTACCGATTGCGGTAATGCCGTCGATTTGGCCAGCCATCCGGTACCTATAGTTGTATCTCCATCTCTTAACTTATCGGTGCCTCGACCAGGTTCAGTATCCGATGATGCCTCGATCGTTTGAATAGCTTCATCGGGAATAATAACACCCGGTAACTGTTCATCAGCCTGGAAAACCTTAAATTCATATAAAGACGCCCAGTCATTATTCGTTATGCTACCTACAATATTTATCCTTACATATCTGCCCCTACAGTCAGTCTCTTCTTCTCCGTTAGGAGCTGTATTTGTTGATCGGTCTTCAACCTTATTCCATAGTAAACCGTCTTTTGAAACTTCAATGTTATATTTATATACATCATTTCGCTTCTCCCAAAGCATCTTGAAACCTTTAATTGAATAGATTTTCCCTAAATCTACCTTCAACCATTGAGGCAAAGATGACCCACTTGCAGTCCATTTTGTAGATTCATCATTATCTACTGCATTTACAGCATAGTTTCCTGTTTGCTCCGAAGAGCTTGTAATTGGCTTTCCAATTGCGATGTTTTTATATGAGTCTTCCTTAGCCTCTAATTTTTCAACCCCGCCAACCCAAGGAGTATGTTGTCCGTCTTGCACAAACTGTCCTTGGTAAGGCAATGTGCTTACCGTTTGAGTCGCAGAAACCAAACCATCGGATTCAGCAGTAATTTGTATATTTCCGCTTGTGCCGGAAGTTCTTACAAATGCGAAACCAATTCCTCCTTCTACATTTTGCTCTTCAACCCCGATTCTTGGAATATCTTTGCCTACAAGTTGACCTTCTCCAGCTACAGAGATTTTAATTTTTCCTGTATAATTCGGAACAATTGTTCCGTCTGCATCGACAACTTTGAAATACACAGGAATTAAGTCGGAACCATCCGCTATCGGTTTGATACCTCTTTCCCGGACTTCGATTTGGAGGTGATTGGCCTGACCAGGTGTCCGAACGGTATGAGTTTTAACTACAGCTCCATTTAATATAGCTTCTGCTCTTAATTCTCCTGCAACAAACCGATCCAAATTGAATGTAAATATCGGACTTCCACCTTTTCTTACTATATTAGGATTTGATTTGGAAGCCTCTGCTCTTGTAATTTCTTTCACCAATACGTTATTTTGATATAACTTTACAGAATCACAGTTGCTGAAAACATTGACAGAAAGACTTGATGTGGGAGAATACTCGCTTGCAATAAACACCATTGGACCATACAACGGGTCCCTAGCGGATTGCATCGACTGCAGCCAGTAGTAGCCATACTTTTCATATCTATCAATATCTACAGTCCCGCTGCCTAATGTCTTCGTAGTTGAACCACGAATATAATCGTTCCAGCTCCACAGGAAATAACCGCCGATTCGGTTATTGGCATCAAGACCGCCCCAATCCGAATATCCATTGCCATTTAAATATTTCTGACGCGTCATCACTTGGGTGTTCATGACAGCTTCACCCTCTTTTCTGAGCGCCTTACTGGATTCTTCAAAATCTCCCCATTCACGAGTAAAAAATGGTTTGTTCGGACTAAAATCCGTCCATCCAGCTGGGTCTGTACTCCAGTTCGTATCGACCACTTTGTAATTAACGTCATAATATGAACCCTTAAGACCATAGTCTGCCGCTGTATAAAATTGGTTTCCAGGATACTCAGCATGCGCAGCTTGAGTTACTTCTTGCGCCCAGGACGAAGGGTATGCGGTTTCATTCAAGGAAGTTTCCCACAAGATAACCGAAGGTCTGTTTCGATCGCGTCGTATCATTTCACGGGCATCCCGTAAAGTTAAATCATAAAATTTAGTGCTTGGTGTGAAGTTTTGCCATCCCGGCTGACACTCTATGACCAATAATCCAATTTCATCGGCTGCATCCAAGAAGGCAGGATCATTTGGATAATGAGTAGCGCGTACCGCATTAAATCCGTTTTCCTTGATTTGTAGCGCATCGCGATACTGCATGGAGTTCGAAGCAGCATCCCCTACATTTTGAAACGATTGATGTCGATTGGCCCCTCGTAAGTAGATCCTTTTACCATTGAGATAAAAGCCATCCGACTTATACTCGATAGTTCGAATGCCTAATTTAGTCGTAATCGAATCAACCAAGCTTGATGCGTTGTAAACCTCGCTAACCAGTGAATACAAGTACGGTGAATCAATGCCCCACAAGTTAGGATTTACTACGGTTAAATTTTGATTAAATTGATTATCCCCGCCTGCAGCTATACTTGTTATGTCTGTTTCACCTTGTGCGACAACATTTCCATTCTTGTCTACAAGCTTGCTGATGACTTTGGTTTGTGCAGAAGCATCACTTTCATTAACTACATGAGTTTTTACATTAACCGTTGCGTTGGAGCTTGACACCTCAGGGTAAGTGACAAAAACACCGCCGCTGGCTGTTTTGTTGGCTTGTAAAGCATCGGAAATATGCAGCTTGTTCGTAATTCTCATAATTACGTCTCGATAAATTCCACCATAGTAATGAAAATCAAGATTCGCAAGCGGTTTGCCTGGCGGTGTATCAGGATTGTCAAAGCTGGACACCCTTACCGCCAACACATTGGTTTGTCCATATTTCACCTTGCTTGTAATGTCCACGGAATAACCTATATACCCGCCATTGTGGGTGTAAATTTTTTCTCCGTTCAAATAAACATCACTATCGATCATTACACCCTCAAAATCAATATTGATTGTTTTGCCCCTATAACTTTCATCGATTGTGAAATAATGTCTGTACCAGCCAATTCCCTGGTAAACAGCGCTCGCGCCATTGGCATGCTTTTTTTCAAGTCTCATCGTATGTGGAATTGTCACTGCAGCAAAAGCGCCATCGTCGAAGCCAACACTCTCAGCGCCTGCCAGATCCCCTCGATAAAATCCCCAATTATTGTTAAAATTTAATATCGTTCTTTCATTACCGAGTTCTGAACCTCCAACTCCCTTTGCTTCGTTTCCTCCCGACGAAGTTGCGGCCCGCGGATTCACCGATTCTGCTTCTGCACGTAATGGCGGAGTGAAACTCGTCAAAAACATAGGCAAAAATAATAAAATGGCAATCAGGGCATTGGTAACCCTTTTGTAATACTTACTGGGCAAATCCTCTCCTCCTTTAAATATAATATTTTGATAGAAGGCGATACCTGTATGCTGTTAAAAAATATAGCGAAAATAACCGCAAATACCACCATCTACTGTAATCTAGCTTACTTTTATTAAAGAATAATGGTGGTTGATCTTTACCGTTCTGGTAGCTTAGTAAAAGATTTAACCAGCGAATATGGCGTTTTGAAGTGTCGATTTATAAATGAATCAAAAAGTTTTCCCCATCGATTTGGAAGACGGTTCTTTTGTTACTCCAAATTAATTCATCAAGCTACAAAAACAAATGCGTCGTCTTCAAGAGGAATTGGAATCGGATATATCCATAACTCTTGTGAATTGTAGTGGTTTTCCGGAAATGAATTTCCGATTGTCTTTAACTCTTCGTATGGTTTATTGGCTTATACAATTCCTAGCGGATCCACATGGAAGAACAGAAAGACAGCCCCCTTAAAAACTCAAAAACTTGCAAATTTTCCTATTGATGGATAACTTTTTTTATCTCCACCACCCTTTCTATATTTATATATATATTTATATATCTAAATATATAAGCGTAATTAAGTATGACCTTCATAGAGCCTTAATTTGTGGTTTTCGTATAATGAGAAATGAAATTTGATTTAATAAAAGATTACGTAAAATCTATATTGATAGGGAATTTGAGATTGAGAAATGATCGTCGATGATGTTAAAGGGATGTGTTGTCATTATCAATTTAGCCTTTCGTTGCCTTTTTTATTTGTAATGCCCTTGCTGCCTACTGGGATGCATTTTCTGTTTTATTTCTAATATAAGCATCCCCACCTCTCTTTCAGTCTTAATTAAGGAAATTTTCTGTCATTTATAATATATAATAAGTCAGGTTGATGGGTCAACCCTTTAATATAAATATCCTGATAGGGGTACCGTCAGGATTATGCGTTTTTACAACGTTAAGGCAGAAAAACTTGTATTAATAGGGTTTAATCTATTGAGATGTAATCAGTTTTGAGACAAATAAGGGGGAGCCAGTGTCTCATATGATTTGTCTCAAAAGTCTCATCGTTGTTAAATCATTATTTTTAACCCTATAAATAGCTTAGCTTTGTAAATCTGCATTTCCCAGACTACATCCCTCTTAAATGAAGATAGTTTTTTTTTATATTTGCAAAAATAGATATAACTAATGATAAGTCGACAATAATGGACATATATCAACTAACAAACAACTGCATGCATATACATATGGATATAGATCAACTTATCAAGATCTTGACTGCATTTGATAGTTATTTTATCTGCAAATCCATAAGTCATTCCTAGTTCAATCAATTCTTTCCGTTTGTTCTCTATACACTCTGGTAATTCCCTTACTTGACGTGTTAAGACTGTCGGTAGCACGGTTCCCTCTCACCTCTTATATTTTTCTGTTCTAATAGAATCATCCAATTTTGTGGCGCTCGTAATAAGTCATATCATTCTTAGCCATAACCCAAGGTGTTACCTCACCATCAACATGCCAGTACCCAGCTGATTGTTGGTAATAATACTGGTCTACTGATATGAAGTTTCTTCCTTTATAATCTTTGTATCCATCAGGACTAAAGAATAAATTTTTATAATCAGAATACTTGTAATCAACCGCTCCTTTCTTAAAATTCTAAATTTCCCATACTGATCATGCCTCTTTTTTAGAGTAATATTATCCCTATGTCCAAGAGTTAGAGATTCGTTGCAAGTGTTTTGAAGTTCTTGCACCAGAACCAAATAAATAATATAAGCTGCTTCAGTTAGTGTTCTTGGCTACTGCATCTTATATTAAAACTTTAAGTTTTTACGCGTTTATAGTAAAATCATGAAATATTATGGTAACCATAACATTATTTTATTGAAATTCAGGATTATATTTATATGCATCAGTCCAAAAAGTCTGGTTCTGGTGCAAAAAGAACCCTATCATGGGAAGGACTCGTCTCTTAATGAATCGATGATCCTGTTCCACGATGGTGTTCAACTATTTTACTTGTCTTATTTGGATGCTTTCCGGCATCTTTTTTTCATTTTTCAACTGTTGAATCGCTACTGGATAGGCTGGACTTTTATCTACTGTTATTACACGAGGTCTGGCAACATACGAAATAGCCAGGGCTTTTTTCAAAAAGCGCTTGGCTGATTTGGCATCTCTCGTTTTACTATAGAAAAAGTTAATGGTATTTCCTTTTGAATCAACTGCACGATATAAATACATCCATTGTCCTTTTACTTCGATGTACGTTTAGTCCACTCTCCATGAGTCATTGGTTTGTTTGAAATGACGACGGATTCTCTTATCTAATTCAGGACCATATTGATGTATCCAACGCATAATGATTGTGTGAGCAATGGATAAGCCCCGTTCCTGCATCATTTCCACTAAATCACGAAAAATAAGTGTGTACCGTAGATACATCTCACCGTTAACAAAATATTGTCAGCCAGTTAATGCTTCCATTTGAACAAATTTTGTTTTTCCATACTGATTACACACCTTGTTTAAAGTAATAGTATCAGTATGTCCAAGAGTTAGAGATTCATTGCAATTGCTCTAAAGTTATTGCACCAGAACCTGGTTCCACCTGTCATAACGTTACCTCGCCACTAATAACGGTGTTATATCACTACTAAAAGAATATCGTTCGACTTTTTTACTCCATAGTAGAAATGCTATTCCAAATTTTTTGGATTACATTAATAAAAGATTGAATTGTTACTACGTTTTCTTTTTCCTTCAACGTAATGATTGAGGTTTTTACTTTTACCTTGTTCTCAGTAACTAGGATCGGGACTAAATCACCATTGCTAATTTCCTTTTTTATGCAGACACTGATTCCCAACCCTACCCCTATATTATTTAATACGGCCTTTTTGATTCCTTCTAAACTTCCAATTTCTATTACGTTTTGTGATGAGAGTTTCGATTGTCTCAAATATTTACTCATCATCGTTTCATAATATCCATCAGCTTGATATTTAATTAAAGGATATTTCGTCAGTAATTGGTCTTCAGGGTACCTCGCATATAAATCTTTAGAAACCACTAGAACCATGTCGTCCTCTGCAATCACGATGTTTGTCATTCCATTTTTACTTAGCTCGCCCGAAATAATCCCTATATCGTATTTGTTAGATTCTATCCCTTTTATAATTTCATCCCTTTTACAGGAAATCAACTTAATCTGTACATGGGGATATAGCTTCAGGTACTCAGATATGACATAAGGAAAATAATTCGCACAATAGCTTTCACCAGCTGCAATCGTTACAATGCCAGACGAATTTGAAAGTTCGGTGAATGATGATTCAATCTCCTCTACTATGGAAAAAAGCTGATCCGTATATGTTTTAAGGATTTCACCTGCAGGTGTCAAAAAGTTCTTCTTTCCAATCCGTATAAATAGCTCCTGATTTAATTCTTGTTCGAGCGTCTGAATTTGTACAGTTACAGCAGGTTGAGTAAAGTTTAACTTTTGCGCAGCCTTTGTAAAATTTAAGTACTCTGCTGCGAATTTGAAAGTTTTCAGATGTTTTAATTCCATAATAGTTGCTCTCCATACTATCAAATTTTTTGGACTGGTGCATAGCTGAATATCAATAAAATAATGTTATGGTTACCATAGTACACCACTGCCTGTAGGCAATCCCCCATCACCTAATCCAAGAATAAAGCGCATCGCTAAAATCGCAACAAATGACCCAACCATACCTGTTAACAATGAAAATAGAGATATAATGAATGTTGCTATTACGATCACTTTTCTCGAACCAAACTTGTCTGAACCCCCCTGCAAAAAGTGTCATACGCCCACTACTTAACCAGAAGCTGCTAATCACCATACCACTCTATGTTTGGGATAAGTGCAATTCTTTACTAATCGGTATGATCGCAATATTCATACCAAACAACGTCAAAGAATCAACAATCCATCCTAGGAATAGTAATGAAAAGATAAAATGACGTTTCCTATTGCTCATTTGTACTTTTTCCATGGTTGTCCCGCTTAATAACCATCTTTTAAAGAACATTCACGTAACCTATAAAAGATTTGCCCTCCTTTAATTTCATTTTAGGTCTATTTTGGGTCTCGTCCTAAATTATAGCATATCTTTTAAATTCCGATACAATATTCTGAAAAAATACGAAGTTTCGTTTTTAGGTTTTAATACCCAATTTCTGTTACACTATGTAGTGGAAGGAGCGAAGGACATTGAGTATAATACTCGGTTTACTTGGACCAAGTGATTCAATTGAAGTAGTTCAACAATTTTTGAAGAAATTCAACGACATAATTTGTATTCCAATAGAGTTCTTAACTGAGGAGGATTTAAATCAACGTGTTTTACCACGTAAGAATGAAATAACAATGTGGCTTTGTACAGGGCCAATTACATATGATAGAGTTCAAAAATGGGGGAAAATATCCGATCCTATTTTTCACATCCCATTCCACGGTACTACTATATATAGCGTATTCCTGAAACTATCACATGAACATCAAATGAAAGTTGATGAAATCAGTTACGATGCTTTCTCTCGTGACGCGATTGAACGAATGTTACAAGAAGCTGGTATTAAAACATCCGTACAATATGTTGAATCAGAAACGATAGAATTACAGTCGTTAATCAACTTTCATTATCATTGCTACGAAAAAGGCTATACAAAAGCAGCAATGACAGGTCATCCAATTCAAGAACAATTACAGAATCTTGGCGTACCTGCCTATCGAATATTCCCATCAGAGACTTCTGTTACCTCTGCTGTATATGAAATTCGTAGAATGTACGAAATGCTTCGTTTTAAAAGAGCTCAAATTGCTGTACAAATTGTTGAATATGATGCTGCTTTTGCAGGCTTGGCAAATACAGCATTTACAACTGAAAAGCTTCATGAAATTGAACTTGAATTTATGAAGAAATTGCGTAGTTATACGAAAAAAATTCAAGGATCTATTCTTACAATTGGTCCAGGACGTTATGTGATCTTTTCAACAAGAGGTTTTTTACAAGATATTACCCATGGCTTCACACGTATAGCAGAGATCGATTCGTTTAAAGGATTAAAGGTAGAAGCAGAGACTTGCGGAATTGGAATTGGTCATTCAGCATACGAAGCAGAAATCAATGCATGGAACGCTTTATTACAAAGCAGAGAGTGGGGAAAAGGTTCATGGGCAGTTTGTTTTGATGATAAAAGAATTGCAGGCCCACTCGGTAAAGAAGAACAACTTACGTATTCATACACATCAGACGAAATGCAATCAATTAGAGAAAAAACATCCCTCAGTGTAGCTACGCTGCATAAATTGAAGTCTATTATAAAAAAGCGTTTAAGCGAAGACATAAGTGCAAATGAACTTGCCCAATATATGCAAATAACAACGCGTAGTGCTCGACGTATTTTGAGTGAGTTAGAGGCAAATGGACTTGCCCTTGTTATAGCAGAGGAAAACCCACGCACGAAAGGTCGTCCAAGGAAAATTTATAAACTATTATTATAAAGGGACTATTTGGAACACATACTGATTCTGGTGCAAAATGGTATGAATTTTTCAAAGCTATACCATATTTGTACTAGAATCATTTTTTTTATCATCTGTACCAAATGTAAGGAAATTGCTAGGTCAAACGATATGATAAGTGGTAAAGGATATAAGGTAAAAAGAAAGTCAGGATCTAAACGGGGTCGGGGTAGCGTCAGGAAAATGCGGATATACAACGTTTAGGAAATCCAAATAAGAATGTAGGGAGTTCATGAACTGTAACCAGAGGAAAATTGGGAAATGGGGTATTGTAAAAAATAGATCAATTGAATCACTCATAAACAAATGTTATGAGTGATTCAACGATTAGGTTAATTCAGTGTAAAAGCGGCAGCGATCGCCTCGCACTATGGATATACAAAATTCAACAGGCAACCCATTGGCATCAAAGGCTGTTCTTTCCAGCAGTAATGCCGGACGGCCTTCCTCCGTTTGCAGGTATTCACTTTCTTCAGCACGAATGAGGACGGGTTCAAAAGCCTCTTTTGCTCTAGTCACTACTGTATTAAATTGTTGTGCATATAAATCATATAAAGATATTTCGCCCACTTTTTTTAACTTCTCCGGATCGGAAACCACCTGCTTTGGAATGAAAGATGATTCCAAAATATAAGGTTCACCATTTGCACAGCGAAGACGTTTCATTTCAATGACATTCTCTTCTTCTCCAAGCTGTAATGCTTCGCAGATTTTTGCCGTCGGCTTAACTTCTTCAATTTTCAGAATGATATCCTTAGGGTTCAAGCCTTTTTCTTTCAATACTTTACTAAAGCTGTAAAATCCCATCAATGACTGCTGCAATTTTGGTTTTGCCACGAAGGTACCTTTTCCTTGGATTCGGTATAGAATTCCTTCCTGTACAAGCTCCTCAATCGCTTTTTTTGCCGTGTTGCGACTCACACCAAATTGATCCATTAACTGATTTTATGATGGGATTTTATCACCAAGTGCCCAATGACCTTTTTCAATTGAATCCTTTAATCTTTCCATTATTTGATGATAAAGCGGGATTACACTTTCATGCTGCAATGGTTCCATTTTTTAACCTTGCCTCCAAACCATACTTTTAATTACCTAAATTATATCACCAATACTTGTTGAGTCAACCCAACAACTATATTTTGCCAAACTATGATAATAATTGTCTATCGGATATTGATAGACCCTGATAAAACCTTAAAAAACTACCAAGATCCTATTACGCAAGAACTCCTTATTTTTTACTCTACAAATGGTATATATGAGTGAATAACCACCTGATCTGGCCTCAGGCCTTCTTCATCAAAATGGTTGTTTCCTTCGTTTCCTCAGAATAAAATTCACTTTCATAACCTAAATATCCGCTAAACTGACCAAAGCAGCTGAAATCAAGCGGCTTTTCAGCCTCTTTCACGTTTCCACTCAAAAAACACAGCTTTTCATCAGCGGCTTCCCAAAGTAATCGATGATTTGCAGAGCTCTTTTCCAAACGAGGCACCGCTTTTTCCAAAGATATTCTTGATACAATTTCAATTGTATAGCTATATAGGCATCGATCACTATGGTCCACATATCTTTCCCATAAGCTGATTCAAGCGCAGCCACATGAAGGGTTTGTTTTTTACCCGAATCTTTACCGTCCTTAGAGCCAACAACCTTTGTAGTTTCATTACTCTGACAGGCTATTAAACTAAGAGATAACAAAGCTGTCATTCCTGACAATAAAAACTTCTTTTTCATCTTCATTTTGACCCTCCTCCTTATTTTCACTTTCTAGGTAAAGTATTCGTAATATTAAAACGCTTTCAAAATCAACATCTTGTCCAGTTTTTTAGATATCTTGTTTTCATTGTAATAATTCACTAAAAATCCTATAATTCATGTAACAGATTGCAAATGAAGGAGGGGAATCATTTGTCAAATGAAATCTATGAGATTCCGCAATCGGAACAGGGCCATCTTCCAGTAAAACTTCTCTATGTAACAAAATCAAAATATGATAAAGATTGGCATAGCACCAATCATACTCATCACTTTACTGAAATATTGTATATTACTAAGGGCAAAGGGACTTTCATTTTTTCCAAAAAAGAAATTCCCGTCAAAGAGCATGATTTAATTGTTATCAATCCGAATGCCGAGCACACGGAAAAGTCTAGTGTCGACCACCCCCTTGAATATATTGCACTTGGCATCCAAGGTCTCGCTTTTTCATCTCCAGATGATCCCGGATTACAGGTAACTTTTTTCAATTATAAACAGGAGCAAAACGTCTATCTCTTTTACCTCCAGCAATTGATTGAGGAAGTGGAGAACCAAAAGGAAGATTATGAGTTGATCATACAAAACATATTAGAAATTTTGTTGCATAAAATGATGAGGAAAAAAGCATTTAACTTGGAGAAAACCTCTACTAAAAAGATTAATAAAGATGTGGCCATTATCAAAAATTACATTAAGCAGCATTTTCGCGAAGAGATCAATCTGGATACTTTAGCTGAGGCCGGTCATATCAATAAATACTATCTTTCCCATTCCTTTAAGAAATCAGTCGGTGTTTCACCCATTGAATACTTAATTCAAACCCGGATTAGGGAAAGTAAAATCTTGTTAGAAACTACCAATTACCCAATTTCAGATATATCAACTATAACCGGCTTTTCATCCCAGTCATTCTTTGCCCAATCCTTTAAACGTGTGACGAATCTATCTCCTTCACAATACCGAAAAGCTGAGAAATACAAAAAAACTATACTAGAAAATCCAAAAGCATCAAAAGATAAATAGATATACAAATAAGTCAGAAAGATAGCTTATTAGATACCTCAATTTATTCAAATAGCTTTTCATATTTTTAAATTAAAATAAAAAAACCACAGTATCAATAACTGTGGGAAAAAAAATGGGTTTTTTAATCATCAGGAAGTTCTGCAAATCTAGAATATTTCTGCACTCACTTTGTTTTCGACTTTCAAGCGACGGTCGTATAAAAGAGTAGTAACAATTGCAATTATGAATAAACCAATTAATACGGTAAATAATACGGACATGCTGTATAGGTCAACGAGCATTCCACCCAATAAAGGACCAATCATTCTTCCGCCGGTTGCGGTACTGTTGACGATTCCTTGGTAGAAGCCTTCGCGTCCCTTTGGGGCTAATTCGAAAGCAACTGTTGGCACTGCCGGCCAAATGAACATCTCACCAATTGTTAGGATAATCATCCCAACAAGAAAACCTGAGAACATCGTGGCCTTCCCTGCGACTAAAAATGAAACAATAAAAATACCAATTCCAATAATCATCTGCAGCTTTAGTGAGGCGGTAAAATATTTCAACACACCATTTAATAGCGGTTGGCCAACGACAATGAGGGCTCCGTTTATCGACCATAATAAGCTATATTGCGTTAAAGAGATATGGATTTCTTGTGTATACGACGCAATCGTCGTTGGCCATTGTACATAGGCCACCCAGCACAGCAAATAACCTGTGCACAGTATCAATAAGGCATACAGATTTTTTCTATTCGTAACGTTTGGAACATTTATATCGATCGTTCCTTGTTTTCCTGAATCCACTAAGATTCCCTTATAGCCAAATACCGCTATAAGTAAAAATAGGACGTACATGACTGTATTTGCCAGGAAGATTAGTTGAAAGGAATGAGCTGCAACAATCCCTCCAAGAGATGCACCCAAGGCTACTCCAAGGTTTTGGGCAACATAAATGGCGTTAAAGGCTTTACGCCCGCCTTCTTTCCAAACAGACCCTGCCATGGCATACATCGATGGAAATATAATTCCCGTACCAAATCCAATAATGATTTGGAAGACAATATATGCTAGCCAGCCGTGCCAGAATGTTAAGCCAACAAGAGCTGCAAGCGTAATACTAATTCCTAAAATAATAGATTTGTAGCCGCCAATTTTATCGAATAGGCTTCCGCCATAAAGGTTTCCGATCACACTAGCTGCGGAATTTAACATTAAAACAATTCCAGCTACGGATAATGACTTCCCCAAATGGTCGTGAATATAGATTGTATTTAACGGCCATAAAAATGAAGAGCCTGTTACATTAACGATCATTCCAATTATTAAGAGCCATAAGGCACGTGGCATAAAAAAACGCCCCTTCACATTTCACTTTTCAATTTCCAAAGATTTATTCTATTCCTTTTTCAAGCGGGGTGCAATTCTTTTTCTTTTCCAGTATTGGCGGGCGATGATCTGGCGTATTTAAATAGGAAATTCGTGAAACTTTTAAATAATTCTGAGGATTCTAGAGGCGATTCCGCCAAACTGGGACGGGATTCCGCCAACCTTGCCATTTATACCGCCAAATCCACGTTTATTCCGCCAAACCCTTTTTAAGTTACCTTTTTTATGAATATTATCGACCAGGACTCTCTATGTTTTAGGATCAGCTCACTTCTTTGGGATTCCGCCGAATTGCGCTGGGATTCCGCCAACTTTCGAACTTATTCCGCCAAACTACGTTTCGATTCCGCCAACCTTGCCGTTTATTCCGCCAAACCCTATAATTCTCCCGCAACAATCCTAGTACCACATACACAACAAAAACACTGTCTCAAAAAGAAACAGTGTTTTTCTAAATATATCATCTGAACCCCAAACCCTCTAAGGAATGTACAGATAGAATTATTTTTTCGGTACTGCTGGTACAACCGGCACTTGAGCATGGAAATAGCTATTGACGGCTGCGTCCTTTTTCTTCTCATTAACTTTTTCGTCGAGAACCGCTTTTTTCACTTTTTCGATTTCCTTGTCGAGTTCTTCCATATTAACGCCTTTTTTCACAAGCTCTTCTGTGGCAAGACGGACTGCCTTGTTTGATTGGACTACTGATTCTCTCAGTGAATCCATCGATCCTTGTGGATTATGGAAGCCTGCGGAGTTTTCAGCTGCAATGATATCCCAGAACCATTGTCCCTTTCGAACAAATTCTTGAGCTTGCTTGATTTTTTCTTCACTTACACCAGAGGTAATCATTTTATTTACATAATAGTGTGAGGTTGTTGAAATATCTTGTGCTTCGTGTAATGCACTTACATTAGCTTCTTGAATTTCAAGTACGCGATCTTTCAATTTATCTAAATCACGGTCACCGTGACACTGGCCGCATGAAGTTTGCATCGTTTTAAGTGGAGAAGTCCACCAGTGTGACGTGATCTTTCTTTTTCCATCGACACGCTCATATGGCATATGGCAATCTGCACAAGAAACATTAGCCTTACCATGTGTTCCTGATGAATGGGTTTCATATTCTGGATGCTGCGACTTTAACATTGGAGTTCCAGAAATATTACTAATCCAGTCTTTTTCAAAACCTTTCTCTTTGGCAATCGTGCTGTAATACTCATACATTTCTTCTGGTTTAAATCCTTTGGTCCATGGGAACGTTACTTCACTATTATCCGCAGCAAAATAATATTCCACATGGCACTGCCCGCAAACATAGCTCCGCATATCATTTTTTGAAGGGTTTGAAACATCTACTCCCTTTGCTTCTAACGCTTTATAAAAGCTTGGACGAGTCACACGCAAATCCATTGTTTTTGGATCATGACAATCGGAGCAGCCGATTGGAGAGTGACCCATCTTTTCCCCTTTTGGCCAAATATCTTTATTAAAATTAGCGCCCCAGTAACTGTCGCCCATTTCTTCAATCATTTTTGGAACGGCCGTAGATTTACATGTATAACATGAACCCACTGATTTATCTGTGATCCGTTTCACGTTACGAATATCTTCTAAAGCGTATGTATGTCCCCGCTCTTCGTTATACTCGGTCGCAAACCCATATCCATTGAAGAGGATTGGTAACAAGGGCTCCTTGTCAGCATCATACTTACTCCGTTTTGCAGAACCACCATAAGTTGTATCTTCCATTTTTTCGTTTTTCTTGTAACTGTTATACTGAAGCGGAAATAAGTCCTTAAACGCTTCATTACTTATTTCATCGGCTGAGAGGCCTGTTGTCTTTTTACCTGCAGCAGAAGCTGTTTTCTCACTGGAATCATTGCTGCATCCAGTAATAATCAGTACTAAAGCTAGCAGGAGAAGATATGCCCCATTTCGAAACCTTCCCATTTCTAAAATCCTCCCTTATTTTCTAATAACTCGCCTGAAACAGGTGGCTTATTATAACTGGCATCTTTAAAGCCTTTCCCGTGTGGTACTGTTTTGTGACAGGAAATACACTTTTCCTTTGCATCATGTGATACATTGTCTAGCGTACTCTTGTGGCAGGAAATACAGTTATCGTTCATGATATTTTCTGTTCGATCCGTTGCCTCAATCACATCTGGTATCTTCTTTGTTCCAAGTGTGTTGAAATAAATATGTGTCATCCCTGCACGGCCTTTAAAGAATAACTTACCCGCTTCACTTTTATGTGGAAGATGGCAGTCATTACACTGTAAATCCGAATGCGTAGAATCCATGAATGACTTATGAACCGATTTCATCGTATGACAGTTTTGACAAAAACCTGGTGAATCCAGGTAAGCCATTGTTTTTACCGTTGAAAAAGATAAAAACACACCAATTAGAAGTGCCAACACAATTAAAAACTTTTTGTCCATTTTCAGCAGTTTTTTAAACATTTACTTCACCTCCCATAGAAAATTCTTCTCTCTCTTTTTATATAGTTAAAGTACTTTTCTGTACCTTAATCCCAAATGGATTTTTCTTTTTCACAAATGCCTATTAATTTCTTTTCCTCTTCCTAAACAAAAATGTTAGTGCGCCTGCTGAAAGGATGCTGACCCCACTAAAGGCTCCGATCGCAAGACTATTTGATTTTTTGTCCTTTATCTCTTTGGTTTGTGAATTTATAAGCTCAGAGGTTGGCTTGGATTCACTGCGTACATATGTAATGGTAAAGTTTTTTTCTTCCCCTTCTTTAACATTTTGATAAAGATAAGAGTATGTATTTTCCCCTCCACCATGATTCTGTTTTTCTGAAGGAGCAGGTGAGAGCTTCACTTTTTCCGCTTTACTAGGCGGTGTAATGGTCACATTGACCAAGTCGATGTCAGCAAAACTTTTAAATTTGTACTTGAGAGATTTCCTATCTTTTTTTACATTTAAGCTATCTGAATAAAACTCAATAACAAATTTATATCGCTCTTTAGGTCCGATTTCTTCGCTTGTTGTCCAGGAAATGATCTCTTTTTCATGGTCAATTATGTATTCGATTTCATATGCCTTGCTTAAATCACTTGAGTAATCTGCCACATAGCCAATCCGAAAGTCCTTCTCTTTCATTGGCAGCGGTATTTCAATTTTTCCTGTCTGCGGTTGGTCCGAATTATTTACCATCGATCCTTGATACCCGATTAATAGTGGTACATGATCCTTCTGTTTATCGTTTGGATGATAAGTCAATTCCGGCATTACTTGAATCGATAATTCCTCCACACTTAAAATGCTTCTATTTTCAGCAAAGCTCTTAGCGGGAAATAGTATGGCAAGGATTATACTGATAATCATTATGTATTTATTCATTTAATTACTTCCTTTCCCTACAAGGTAAAAAAATGTGAATTCGTTCACATAAAATACAAAAAAGTATGTTAGGCCGAACCATACTTATTCCGTGTTATCTAACAAAAAGTGGAGATTTTGAGATGAATTTTGTTAATCCATACCTTATTTAAACCATGATATGAATGGTCAAACTGTGACGCACATCACAAATAAAACAACACTTGTTACCAAATTATGAACGAGGTTTTCCTTCTATTTTCAAGGTGCTTTTGTTGAAAAATTAGTATCTCAAGTGATTTTTAACACTTTTTAGTAAATTTCCGGAATATTTTTCGCGAAAAAAAAAGGAGCCCTCAATGAAAAAAATGAGGGTTCCTTCTGTATTTTTAGGAGGACTGGTCCTTTTCTTGGTGAAATTTGGATTTCACCGGCTGCCCGCCTGTTTTTTCATAGTTTTTCTTTGCTTGTTTTACAAGATCGAAATCTTGCCCGAGTTCCAGATCTTGATTATTAATTCCATTCCGTGTTTTCTGTTCAGGGTTTTGTTGCTTGGAACGTTTTTTCAAAGATTTTCCCCCTCTAGAATCATTGTGTTCTGAAGCTGCTGAAGCTGGAGTCTCATTCTATGGAGTTGGTCCCTTTGCTGCGAATTAGCACTTTGGGCCATTTTTGCAATGTCCAGATAAGTATCTTCAAGCTGTTGCAGTGCCTTTGTGTAATCATCATCATTATAATGCTCTTGAAGGCTGCTTTGTTTGTATTGTTCCTCGGCATAGCGAATTGCATCCTCAACCTGCTGCATTAAGTTGTCCATTGAGTCGCGAGTAGCCATCTTTAGAACCCCCTTCTGTAATAACTCATTCCCATGCATGTCTAGAAGCATAATGCTTCATTTCTTATTGTGTTCTTCATTCTTTTTCCTATAACACAAACAGTTGGATAAATTTTACCAATCATGTCCGTTAATAATTACATTTGGATAAGCTTTTCATATCATGATAAAATTGATGTTATGCTCTTTTACTTTTTGGCTTTGTTAAACTAGTTTGTTGATTTCCGCTTCAGGCACTCGCTCTCCGCTCCAATCAACTGTTAGCAAAATCAACAATGCTCTATAACAGAGACTACTTTTAATAAAGGAGGTTTTCTGATTGATTCAGACTAGACCTTTTCCATATGCTTCTGATGATAAACGTTACCATACATGGAATTACCACCTTCGTGGGCAATTTGGTCATAAGGTGTTTAAGGTTGCACTCGACGGGGGATTTGACTGCCCGAACCGTGACGGCACGGTGGCACACGGGGGCTGCACATTTTGTAGTGCGTCCGGATCAGGTGATTTTGCTGGTAATCGCGTGGAGACCTTGGAAACACAATTTAATGAAATAAAAGAAAAAATGCACACGAAATGGAAAGATGGCAAATATATGGCCTACTTTCAGGCATTTACAAATACCCATGCACCTGTAGATGTTCTCCGCGAAAAATACGAATCAGTTCTAAATCAGGAAGGCGTAGTGGGTTTATCAATCGCCACTCGTCCTGATTGTCTGCCCGATGATGTGGTCGAGTATTTAGCGGAATTAAACGAACGCACCTATTTATGGGTTGAATTAGGGCTTCAAACAGTGCACGAACGGACAGCCTCACTTATCAATCGTGCCCATGACTTTCAGTGCTATAAAGACGGCGTTACTAAGCTTAGGAAACATGGCATTCGCATCTGTTCCCACATCATTAATGGCCTGCCGCTTGAATCATATGACATGATGATGGAAACAGCGCATGAAGTTGCCAAGTTAGATGTGCAAGGAATAAAGATTCATTTGCTTCATTTGTTAAAAGGAACGCCCATGGTCAAGCAATATGAAAAAGGAATGCTTGAGTTTCTATCCCAAGAAGACTATGTAAACTTAGTATGTGACCAATTAGAAATTTTACCACCAGAAATGATTGTTCACCGAATCACAGGAGACGGACCAATTGACTTAATGGTTGGACCCATGTGGAGTGTAAACAAGTGGGAAGTCTTAAATGCGATTGATGCTAAACTGAAAGAAAGGAACAGTTGGCAGGGTAAATTTTATCAGGGGAACTTGGTGTAGTAACAATGAACATAGATAAGATTCTTCCGTTTGCGAAAAGTTTACTCATTAAAGCTGTTAAACCTGGTGATGTCGTTATTGATGCGACAGTAGGAAATGGCTATGATACTGTTTTCTTAGCAGAGCTTGTTGGTGAATCAGGGCAAGTATTTGGATTTGATATTCAGAATGAAGCCATTGTTGCTAGCAAGGCACGTCTGAAACAGAAATGCCTGTCAGAGCGAGCTACAATATTTCATTCCGGACATGAATATCTCTTCAAATTGATTCCAACCAACTATCACGGTAAGATTTCAGGTGCGATTTTTAACTTAGGTTATCTTCCTGGCAGTGATAAAGCAATTGTAACCCGTCCTGAAACAACGATTGCTGCCATTCCACAACTATTGGAGATCATGGCACCTGAAGGAATCATCGTGCTTGTTATTTATCATGGTCACAAAGGCGGTGCCGAGGAGCGGGATTCTTTGCTTGCCTATTGCCAGCAAATGGACCAGAAAACGGCACATGTGCTCCAATACCAATTTATTAATCAACAAAATCATCCAGCATTTATTATTGCGATTGAAAAAATATAACAAACCAGGCTCGCGCCTGGTTTATTTTGTGATTAACCTTGTGACAAATGCTGGTACTGATTTTTGCATAGAACGGTAGGCAAGACCATTGAAATAAAAGAAATAGCTAATCCAGCCGCCCGACTTGATAATGCCTTTTGCCAGTTTACGAACATTTTTCTGTTTGCGGACCTTGGCATCTGATAAATAAATTCCTAACAGACCGCGATTAATCAGGCGATGGAAGTTCTTATGCGGAAGGTATTCCGTGTGTCGGTCAGCTTCAACCACAAAATGCTTCAACCGCTGAAAAAGTTTTTCCTCACTTTGATAATAGGAACAAAAATTCAAGTCCCCTCCCGCGATGTCCTCCTCTTGATCAATAAAATAATCCAATAGAATATGTAGGCCCTGAATATATGGAAAGTACCCCTTCCTGATATTTTCTGCATCACTCAGCTGAAAATCATCACGAAGCGCATAGGATATGAGGCAAAAAATTCCTAAGGTAGAACCGGAACATGCCGAGAATTCATACCATTCCATTTCAGGCAGCTGGTATTTGTTGTTTTGAAACCATTTTTCAAGACGAGGGACCCTCTCCTCTTGAGTTACATGCTTGTGAATTTGTAAATCACAATAGTATTGGCAAAGCTCAAGCAAATAATCTTTGATTCCATCATAATTATTTACTTCCCTAAGGACAGAACGACAGGTTTCAGATAAATCATTCAAATAATTATCATCATCCTGATCCGCGCGGAGCCGGTAATAGTTTTTTTTGCCAGCCTGTAGAACAAATGCATCTGACATCGATTCATGGAGTGTTGCAAAATCCTCAGGATCAAGAGAGGTACTTCTGTCACAAAGATTATCTAGATAATCACTGATGGTTTGATAGGCAACGATAAATTTTATGGCTTTTTTATAGTCCTCTTTAGCAGTTAGTGCTAGGATGGCTCCACCTTCACAATGGAATGTTTTATGCTCAATGCTGGCAAGAGCTTGGGTTCTTAGCTCCGCATTCGGAATGTTTTCAGCACGGCTTTTCCAATAAGCCAATTCTTTGTGTACTGCTGGAAGTATTTTGCGATAGACCCTAGACATAAGGGTGATTGGCATCATTGAAACCGACAACCTTTCTAAACAATATAACCTATTGCTTTTAATTGACTTAAAACAAAATCCTTTGCATACTCAAATACCTCTTCCCGCTCTGGTTCATTAAAGATTTCATGGTAACATTTCGGCCATTCCTTAAATCTTTTTTCAGATAATGGAACATGATTGAACCATTCTTTTACGGTGCCTTTATTTACAATTTTGTCATCTCCACCTTGCATGACAAGCATGGGAATATCCTGTATTTTTTCAAGGTCTTGAAATGCCTCTTTTATCGCCCCTACCAGTTCCCGATACCATCTGATCGATACCTTGGTAATATAGAGAGTATCATTTGAATCGGCTTCCCTTACTTCTTCGTTCCTTGTCGCCATTTGAACCGTCAATCCGGAATTCATTCGAAGTGAAGGGAAAACCAAATTCAGACCATGCGATAGTATATCTAAAAATTTGGAAGGAGTATGAATTAACCCCAAACACGGGGAAGAAAGAATGACTCCAGCGACATTCAGTCTTTCTTCCTGTAAGAGACGGATTGAGATCAAGCCACCCATACTGTGACCAAGTAAAAAGACTGGTAAATCATAACGGTAAGCAGCCTGTATCCAATCTTTCACCTCGAAAATATATTCATCGAAGGAATTAATATGGCCGCGGTTTGCTCTTGTTGTCATCCCTTGCCCCGGAAGATCTGCCATAATGATATGGAATCCAGCCGAACGCCACATTTCAATCAGCCAGCCATAACGGCGATGATGTTCCATAGCGCCATGGACGATCACGATTACAGCCTTCGCTTCTCCTTCTGCTTCCCACTTCCACATAGTTTTCCCCCCTGGAATTAGTTATTAACTATTGTTGGAAAAATTTCAAACTATCTTTAGTCCTTTTTTAATAAAAAAGACAAATTTTTTGTGAATTACTTCATACTTCCGATAAAATAGAATCATCATACAAAAGGAGCGAGAATAATGATTTATCCATTTAAAGGGAAGTACCCCCTCATAGCTGATACTGCTTATATTGCCGACTATGTGACGATTACCGGTGATGTTGAAATTGGCGATGAATCAAGTGTTTGGTTTAACACCGTTATCAGAGGGGACGTAGCCCCAACCATTATTGGTAAGAAAGTAAATATACAAGATAATTCTATCTTACACCAAAGCCCCAATAACCCGCTAATTTTAGAAGATGAAGTAACGATTGGCCATCAGGTTATTCTACACAGTTGTATCATTCGAAAAAAAGCGTTAATAGGAATGGGTTCCATCATTCTTGATAATGCTGAAATCGGCGAGGGTGCTTTTATTGGAGCCGGCAGTCTGGTTCCGCAAGGGAAAAAAATTCCCCCTAATACCTTAGCATTTGGCAGACCGGCAAAAGTTATTAGAGAATTAACACCAGAAGACATAAAAGATATGGTAAGAATCTCTAAAGAATATGCAGAAAAGGCACAATATTATAAGTCACTTCAAAAATAAAAAAAGCAAAAGCACCCAAGAAATTTGGGTGCTTTTACGATTAATTTTTCGATGTTTGCAGGGCCTTTTCTAGTGCATAATCACGTTGAAAGGAATAGACATCTTCAACATATACTTGATGCCATACCATGAACATCAGCACAGTCCAAATCTTCCTGCTGTTATCGGCTTTACCCTGGCAATGGTCTTCAAGCAATTGAAGCACATATGATTTATTGATCAAATGATCCGTGTTGCTTTCGCGGATGATCTTCTTCGCCCATTCGTTCATTTCATTCTTTAACCAATGACGGATTGGTACAGGGAACCCAAGTTTCTTCCGATCAAGTACATGGGCAGGTACGACACCTTCGGCTGCTTTACGTAAGATATACTTCGTCGTTCCGTGCACTGTTTTCAGGCTGGTCGGAATTTTTGATGCCACTTCGAAGACCGCTTTATCAAGGAATGGCACACGAAGTTCTAAGGAATGAGCCATCGTCATTTTATCGGCCTTCAGCAAAATATCGCCGCGCATCCATGTATGGATATCAATATACTGCATCCGGTCAACAGGATCATAACCACGAGATTCGGCGTAAAGCGGCTTCGTAATATCAGTATAATCTAATCCTTCACGATAGACATTTAGTAGTTCGCGCTTTTCTTCTTCCATAAACATCTTCGCATTACCAATGTAACGTTCTTCCATTGGAGTTACACCGCGTTCGATAAAGCTTTTTCCTCTCATTCCCTCAGGCATCATACCCGCGATCCCTTTTAAAAGCACTTTTCCTACTTTCGGAATTTTATTAAACACCTCTAAGGATTGCGGCTCGTGATAAATATTGTAGCCGCCAAATAATTCATCCGCACCTTCACCTGAAAGAACAACGGTTACGTGTTTTCTCGCTTCACGGGCAACAAAATAAAGCGGGACACAAGCAGGGTCTGCCAGCGGATCATCCATATGCCACATGATTTTTGGAATTTCATTCATATATTCCTGCGGTGAAATCACATAACTGATATTTTCGACACCAAGCTTCTCTGCTGTCTCTTTTGCGACATCAATTTCACTGAATCCATTATGCTCAAAACCTACCGAAAAGGTTTTAATCGCAGGGTGATATTCTTTTGCAATCGATGCAATAATCGAAGAATCAATCCCGCCAGAAAGGAATGAGCCTACTGGAACATCACTGCGCATGTGCATTTTTACAGAATCGAACAGGACATCTTTAATTTCCTTGATAAAATCAGGTTCTGATTTGTGAATTGGGTTAAAGTGTGCTTTCCAATATCTTTTGATTTCCATTGGTGAGCCAATCTTTTTGGTAAAAAAATGACCTGGCTCTAATTTCTTAATACCAACAGACATGGTGGTTGGTTCAGGAACAAATTGGTAGGTCAAATAATGCTGCAAGGAATCATAATTAAGAACATCATTTTCGAGACCCAATAGAATACTTTTTTTCTCAGAGGCAAAAAATGTTCTTTCACCATCTTCAAAGTAAAAAAACGGTTTAATCCCGAACGGATCACGCGCGCCATAAAGAGTTTGTTCTTGTTTATCCCATATGACAAAAGAGAACATTCCGCGTAGTTTTTCGACGGCTTTTTCCTTCAAATGGCTGTAGAGTGCAATAATAACCTCCGTATCGGAGCTTGTTGAAAAGGTTAATCCTTCACTCAATAGTTCCTCGCGCAGTTCAACATAGTTATAAACTTCACCATTAAAGATAATCCAGTAGCGTTCATTTTCATACGTAAGCGGTTGATGACCACTCTCAATATCAATGATACTTAAACGGCGGAAACCAAATTGGATATGATCATCATAATAAAAACCATCATCATCCGGCCCGCGATGAGTTATAATATCGTTCATATTTTTAAATTGTTGTTTTTGCTCATCACTATAGTTTTGTGTTTTGTCGTGTACACAACCGATAAAACCACACATTATGTACTTCACCTCATTCTAAATATCCTTTAAAAGGACGTATTGCTCCAAATCGCAAACGCCTTGCGCTGGAGCTAGACAGAAAAACATACTCTCTAATACTACCACTTTTTATATAAAAATTGCACTGTGAACAATAGGCAAATTTAATATCATCATTTTTCACTTCTTTTGACCTGCTTAAACATTACATATTATTCACTAATTGAATTACTATACAGGTAAATAGACGGAGAAATAAAAACGGGAGCTACATGTAGAATGTAACCCCCATAACGTTTTATAGATTTGCTTGTTGGCGTAATGTTTCTACTTTATCTGTGCGCTCCCAAGGAAGATCCACATCAGTACGGCCAAAGTGACCGTAAGCTGCTGTTTGTTGGTAAATTGGACGACGAAGATCCAACATGTTAATGATACCTGCAGGGCGAAGGTCAAAGTTTTCACTTACAAGGTCAACTAACACATCTTCGCTTACTTTACCTGTACCAAACGTATCAACAGCAATCGAAACTGGTCTTGCTACACCAATAGCGTAAGCAAGTTGAACTTCTACCTTATCAGCAAGGCCAGCAGCCACGATGTTTTTAGCAACATAACGTGCTGCGTAGGCAGCTGATCGGTCCACTTTTGTAGGATCCTTACCAGAGAAGGCACCACCGCCATGGCGAGCATATCCACCATACGTATCTACGATGATTTTCCGGCCTGTTAAGCCAGCATCTCCTTGTGGTCCGCCAATAACAAAACGGCCGGTTGGATTAATAAAGTATTTTGTCTTTTCATCGATTAATTCTTTTGGAACTACCGGATTAATAACATATTCCTTCAAGTTACGTTGAATTTGCTCTAACTCAACTTCAGGATTGTGTTGAGTGGAAATAACAATCGTATCAATGCGTACTGGTTTATCGTTCTCATCATATTCAACCGTTACTTGTGTTTTTCCGTCTGGACGTAAGTAATCAAGAACCTTATCTTTACGTACTTCTGTTAAACGGCGAGCAAGTTTGTGCGCTAGTGAAATGGGAAGAGGCATAAGCTCTTTTGTTTCATTACAAGCAAAACCAAACATTAAACCTTGGTCCCCTGCACCAATTGCTTCGATTTGTTCATCGGACATTTGACCTTCACGCGCTTCCAAAGCTTGGTCAACACCCATCGCGATATCTGGAGACTGTTCATCAATAGATGTTAAAACAGCACAGGTTTCTGAGTCAAAACCGAATTTCGCGCGATTGTAGCCGATGTTTTTAATCGTTTCACGGACAATTTTTGGAATATCCACGTAGGTAGATGTGGTGATTTCTCCTGCTACTAGAACTAGTCCTGTTGTTACTGAAGTTTCAGCCGCAACACGGGCATTAGCATCCCTTGCTAAAATAGCATCTAAAATGGAATCAGAAATTTGGTCACAGATCTTATCAGGATGACCCTCAGTAACTGATTCAGAAGTGAACAAACGACGTTTTGTTGACATCTGAATTCCTCCTATAATATGAGATAATCGAGGTCTTAGGAAGGTTACAGGAATACTTCCTTAAACTTCGAGAATTTGATACGGTACTCATTCCCTTAGTATGTAATAAACAAAGGATTTTTATTAGAGACTCTTTTCATAAAGGACTTATACAAAACAAAAAACCTTACCAGAGAGGAAAGGTTGTTCCGGGCCTTTCGCTCTTATCGTTCAAGGTCAAAGCCTTGCGTCAGATTAGCACCTTCGCATCCTGAAAAGGACCTTTTAAGTGGTCAATCTTTTCATACTGCAGGTTGCTGGGTTTCATTGGGCCTGTCCCTCCACCAGCTCAGGATAAGAGAGTATCCGTTCAAATTAGAATAATATCACACTTCCCAACAATGTCAATGAATTTTTTAAGATATGTCTTTCACAACAAAATGGGAATAATACGAAGTAAGTTAGTCTCTATTTATAAATATTTTTTATATCTTCAATTAAAGTTTTATAATATATAAATTTTGTTAAATAGGATACATCAATTCGACTAATGTGTTATACTTTTTATATTATTAACAACATAAAAACTAAAATAAAGGAAGGTCTCATTAAATGAATTCTGTTGATACTCCTAATGAATTAAATCAATTGTTAAATGAAAGTCATGTTCATGTGCAATTATCTGTTCCTCAATTAGTTGAGAAAGTCTTAACCCGACATGAAGGAGCACTAACTTCTACGGGAGCAATTAGTGTCGTTACTGGAAAATATACTGGCCGGTCTCCACAGGATAAATTCATTGTTTTAGAAGATTCAACTAAAGACAAAATTGAATGGGGCACGACCAATCAACCAATTTCAGAACCGGTTTTTACAAAGCTTTATCAAAAGGTCATAAATTATTTACAACAGAAAAATGAGATCTTTGTTTTTAAAGGATTTGCGGGTGCTGATAAAAAATCACGTTTATCCATCAAAGTCGTAAATGAATTAGCTTGGCAAAATTTATTTGTACACCAGTTATTTATTCGCCCGTCGGATGAAGAACTACTTGCCCATGATGCTGGATTTACCGTTATTTCTGCACCTAATTTCAAGGCAGATCCGGCTATCGATGGCACCAACTCGGAAGCGTTTATTATGATTTCTTTTGAAAAAAGAATTGTTTTAATAGGTGGTACAGAATACGCAGGTGAAATGAAAAAGTCGATTTTTTCTGTAATGAATTATTTACTGCCTGAAAACAATATTTTTTCGATGCATTGTTCTGCAAATGTTGGGATTGAAGGCGATGTTGCTTTATTCTTTGGCTTGTCTGGAACTGGCAAAACAACCTTATCAGCCGATTCCAATCGTCGATTAATTGGGGATGATGAGCACGGTTGGTCCTCCAATGGTGTCTTTAATATCGAGGGGGGCTGCTACGCAAAATGTATCAATCTTTCTCGTGAAAAGGAGCCGCAAATTTTTGATGCTATCCGCTTTGGAACTGTCCTAGAAAACGTAACATTGAACCAGGAATCAAGAATCCCTGATTATGATGATGGAACGTTGACCGAAAATACACGTGCCGCTTATCCGATTGACGCAATTGATAATATTGTTCAACCAAGTATCGCTGGCCACCCAAATACGATTGTCTTTTTAACCGCTGATGCATTCGGAGTATTGCCTCCAATTTCAAAATTAACAAAGGAACAAGCAATGTATCACTTTTTAAGTGGCTACACCTCAAAACTAGCCGGAACAGAGCGTGGAATAACTTCACCACAAGCTACCTTCTCCACTTGCTTTGGTGCTCCATTCCTGCCGCTGCCTGCGACTCGTTACGCAAAAATGCTCGGTGAAAAAATACTTGAGCACAATGCCAATGTTTTTCTAGTCAATACTGGCTGGACCGGCGGCGAATATGGGGTCGGTAATCGAATGAAACTTTCCTACACGCGCGCTATGGTTGAAGCCGCTCTTGAGGGAGAATTAAACCATGTAGAGACTGTCAAGGAAGAGATCTTTGGATTAAATATCCCGCTCCATATTGCAGGTGTACCAGACGAAGTCCTACAGCCGATTAAAACTTGGTCGGATTCGCAAGCATATGAAAAGAAAGCAATAGAATTAGCCGCAAAGTTCCGCGAAAACTTTAAAAAATTCACTAATGTTTCACGTGATATTGAAGAAAAAGGCGGTCCAATAGCATAATGTAAGAAAGCCCATANNTATGGGCTTTCTTACATTATCAGTTAGTCGAATTTAATGAAATTAATTGATAGGTTATGGTCGTGCTGTTCTTTTGCAACTCAACTTTTTTTATCAATGCGGTACCACTTGAATCACTATCGATTGTTTTTCTTACATCAATCGGAATCTCAATTGGATAAAGTCTGTACCCTTCTTTTTCTAGCAAAAAGACGTTTTCTTCCACTCGTTTCTCTCTACCTTTAGTTACTATCATCGTATTTAACTCAAGAGGCATACCCATAAACATCCGCTCCTCTACTTGTAATATCTATATATTATCATCTTTTGCGATGACTTTTCATCCACTTCGTTAAATCATTCACGACTTTTCTATTTACTGCTGGTGGGAAGTAATGTGTAAATTCGTTAAAATACCATGCATCGACTGGTTTTTCTACTAACCTCAGCCTTCTTTCAAGACGATACGCATGCTCCACCGAAACATTTCCGTCTTTAACACCATGGATAATCAGGACAGGGGCTGTCATCTTTTCTATTTGATAAAGAGGGGTCCTGTCTTGATACCGTTCCGGAAATTTCTGAGGAGTTCCGCCAATGACTCTCTTCATCATTCTCCGTAAATCTTTACGTTCCAAATAGGTGAGGGACATATCACTGACCCCGCCCCAGCTGACAACAGACGCGGTCTCAGGGAACTCAATTCCTGTCAAAAGCGCCATTACACCACCCCGCGAGAACCCAAATATATGTATTTCACGTACTCTGGGCATAGATTTTAACAGCAAAAAGGCGGAAAAGGCGTCTTCCCTGTCCTCCCCGGCAAAATCCTCATTGCCTTCCCCACCTTGATTTCCACGATAATAAGGCGCAAAAACAACAAAGCCCTCCGCTGCGAACTGGGCAATCCTTGCTGGTCGAACTTTACCAACATTTTTAATGCCGCCGCGTAAATAAAGGAATCCATCATACTCACCTTCCCCAATCGGTTCCGCAAGCATTCCTTTCACTCGTAATCCATTGGAGAGGTAAGTGATTACTTTTAATTCAATATTGGGATTTGGAGAAGGAAAGCGCGTGATATCAACAATCTTTCCATCTTTGTATTGGCTCATCAGCAAAACTTCCCTTTTTTTATAAAATTTATTCTCTCTAGGCATTCACACATTTTTCTCCTCTTCATACGATATCTTAGGCAATTAGCCCAGATTTTTTATGATAAATAAGGAGGCTCGCTTCATGAAAAAATCGTTAAAGTTCAGTTTCTCCTTTCTGCTCATCACTATACTTATGTTTTCACTTGTCGCTTGTAATAGCTCCACAAAAAATGAAACAAAGAAACTTGAGAAAGTTCGAATCGCTGAAGTTACCCGGTCGATTTTCTATGCCCCGCAGTATGTTGCCCTAGCCAAAGGATTTTTCAAAGCTGAAGGTTTAGACGTCACGCTAACAACAACACCCGGCGGAGACAAAACCATGACTACTCTGATTTCTGGGGGGGCCGACGTTGCCCTAGTTGGTTCAGAAACATCAATTTATGTTTATGCCCAAGGAGCAAACGACCCCGTCATCAATTTTGCACAATTAACCCAGACTGATGGTACTTTCCTCGTTGCTAGAGAAAAGATTGATAATTTTTCATGGGATCTCCTAAAAGGAAAAACCTTCTTAGGCCAACGTAAAGGCGGCATGCCACAGATGGTTGGTGAATTTGTTTTAAAGAAGCATGGGATTGATCCACAAAAGGATTTGAACTTAATCCAGAATATTGATTTCGCCAATATCGCCAATGCATTTGCTTCTGGAACGGGAGAATTTGTGCAATTATTTGAGCCAACGGCAAGTATTTTTGAAAAAGAAGGAAAAGGTCATATTGTTGCTTCCTTCGGTAAAGAATCTGGCCACGTACCATATACTACGTTTATGTCCAAGGAAAGCTATATGAAAGAAAATAAGGGAACTGTTGAAAAGTTCACACGAGCAATTTATAAAGCTCAACAATGGGTAGCATCGCACAGTGCTGAGGAAATTGCCAAAGCGGTGGAACCGTTTTTCCCAGATACAGATTTAGAAATTATGACCACCGTTATTGAGCGTTATAAAAATCAAGGATCTTTTGCAACAGATCCTATCTTAGACCAAGAGGAGTGGAACAATCTACAAAACATCATGAACGAAGCAGGAGTACTGCCAAAAGAAGTAGATCATCAAACACTTGTAAATACAGAGATAGCTGACAAGATAATAAAAGAATAAAGGAAAGGGAGGCCGTCCTTATGAGCTTTTTGACCGTTCAAAATATTCATCACACCTATTTCACTAAAGCCTCTGCCACCACGGCCCTCTCCGATATTTCATTAACAGTGGAGGAGGGCGAGTTTGTCTCCCTCCTCGGCCCCAGCGGCTGTGGTAAGACGACTCTGCTTTCCATTATTTCTAGTTTGCTTAAACCAACGCAAGGTACTGTCTTGTTAGAAAAAAAGCCGGTAACTACCGCGAAAAACCAAATCGGTTATATGCTTCAACAAGATTATTTGTTCCCTTGGAAAACGATTGAAGAGAATATCCTGATTGGTTTGAAGTTATCAAATCAGTTGAATCAAAAAACGAGATTGGCTGCCCTTGGCCTGTTAAGCCAAATCGGATTAACCGGGGTGGAAAAACAGCTTCCTAGGCAATTATCTGGGGGTATGAGGCAGCGGGTGGCTCTCGTCCGGACGCTTGCCACAGAACCAAAACTGCTTATGCTTGACGAGCCTTTTTCCGCTCTTGATTATCAAACCAAGCTTAAATTGGAGGATTTAGTATCACAAACATTAGATGATTTTGGAAAAACAGCTATTCTCGTTACTCACGATATTGGTGAGGCTATTGCCATGAGCGATCGCGTTTTTCTGCTTTCACCAAGCCCCGGAAGAATCTATAAAACATTTACAATGCCGGAGGAACTAAGAAATATATCCCCATTTGAAGCAAGAAATCATGAGGCATTTTCAAGTATCTTTCAAACCATATGGAAGGAGTTGGAGTCTCTTGAGCCAGAAAAAGAATAAGCTGGAACTCCTCCATAAAAATTATATTCAATCACTGCAAGTTGAAAAAAGATGGGTCGGATTTTATCAGGCGATCATTTTTATCGTCTTTTTCTCTAGTTGGGAATTGTTTAGTCAAAAGCAGTGGATTGACCCGCTTCTTTTCAGTTCTCCCTCAAAGATATGGAACTTACTCCTGGAAAAAATTCAGGATGGAACTTTAGTTAGCAATATTGGCGTAACCTTAACGGAAACTGTCCTAGGATTTATTCTAGGCACACTACTGGGTACGATATTAGCTGCTATCCTCTGGTGGTCGCCAATAATTTCAAGGGTGCTTGATCCTTATCTTGTAATTTTAAATGCCATGCCGAAAGTCGCATTAGGGCCCATTTTGATTGTGGCGCTAGGTCCTGGGTATTCATCGATTATTGCCATGGGCGCGATTATCTCAATTATCATTACCACCATTGTGGTATATACCTCATTTAAAGAGGTGGATCCGAATTATCTTAAAGTACTCCAAACTTTCGGAGCAACTCGTTGGCAATGCTTCAAAGAAGCGATCCTACCCGCTAGTTTTCCAACGATTATTTCTACTCTTAAGGTAAATGTCGGTCTGTCTTGGGTCGGTGTGATCGTAGGTGAATTCCTTGTATCCTCTAGAGGACTTGGATACATGATCATTTATGGCTTCCAAGTATTTAATTTTACACTTGTTTTCTTATCTCTTTTGGTTATCGCGGTATTTGCTACCATTATGTACCAGCTTGTTGAATTATTAGAGAAAAAAATTATCAAAGAATAGTGGATTGTCATATACTTTCTGCTATTCTTTTTTGTTTGGCTGTGTTAAATTTGTCTGTTGATTTCCGCTCCATGCGCGTGCGGTTCGCGGGCGTTCCGGGGAGCCTCCTCGGCGCTAAGCGGCTGTGGGGTCTCCCCTGCCCAGTACTCCCGCAGGAGTCTCGGGCATTCCACTCCAATCAACAGAGTTTTTAAACTCCATTTAGCTTTAACAAAGCCTTTCGTTTTGTACCTTTTGAATGAGTTTAACACATTGCTCGACGACTTGGTCTTTCATAATAAAGCTGTAATCCTCCCCAAATCGCTGCTGCAATATATCTCCTTTAACAACAACAGGACCATTGGTTTCGTGGTAACTTGTCGTTTCTTCAACTCTAGCGACCTTTCCCCAAAAGACAGCCTTCACATAAGACCTCATCGGGTCGGTAAATTTATACTCAGCAATAAATTTTAGCTCACCTAGGATTGCGCCTGTCTCCTCATAGGTTTCTCGTTGTGCTGCCTCTTCAAGAGTTTCCCCTGATTCCATTTTTCCACCGGGAAATTCAAGTCCTCTTTTTTTATGGTTCGTCAATAGCCACTCTTCCCCATACTGGCAAATAACTAACACATGCTTCGCTGCCTCTTCGAAAGCATTTGGTAAAAAAGACAATTCTACAGGATTCCCATTTTCATCTAAAAAACGCATCATTTAATTTCCGCCTCAACTATTTTATACTTAATTATAATAAAAAAAAGAAAAATCCTAAAGTTAGGATTTTTCTTACAGGGTGAAAATTTTATTTTGGTAGTATATTCATACTTTCAATATGATTTTTTGCTTCCGCGTCACCAAGTTTATGCAACATCCCATACACTTGCTGAATCGTACTGTCATATGCATCGTTTTCACGATCATAATGATACTCAACATATGGCACATGGGCTCTAATGAAGTTTTTCCACTCGGTGGAATAGTTTTGGTCAAAAAGCTCGCGCAGCTGGGTTATTTCTTCATTATCTGCCTGTATTTTATAGCTCCAGGTTGAACTTGTTGCACTTTGAGATATTTCACCGCTTCCAACGTCAATATAATAGGTCTTCTTTTGCTGATCCATTATGTCATCCCCTTTTACTCATTAGTAATTTGCAAATAGAAAAAATTTATTCTTTGTCAAATTTCGATTCATTTTTTATAAATGAATACGCTATAATAAACATACAATCAAAGAAACAGATTTTTCTGTTAATTTACAAACGGTTAAGTTAGAATTATTTTATGTTTATAAGGGAAAAGAATAACTAGGAGGTGTATCGAAATGAAATTAGTTGATGAGTTGTACGAAATGTACCGAAACAAGCTAACCGGTGATGAAGAGGATATCGACATGCTGGCATTTGCCTTTTTAGAAGAGATGTCACATGAGGATCTACTTGCTTTAATCCAAGAAATGGATAAGCAGGAATTATACAATTTAATGGGTATTTATTTAATTGAAAGTTTGAAAGGTAAATTTGCCCAAGAAGAGTACGGACAACATCGCACAAATACTTACCATCCTCGAAATATTCATTGATTGTACATAAAAACATAAGGAAGGAAGCTCAAACAGCGGGCTTCCCTTTTTCTTTTCTCAAAAAAGCATCCATTCATGCTACAATTAAGAAAAAAGGAGGCATTTACACGAATGTATGTAGTAGCTGTTATTTGTATTATTATTGTTATCGTTGTCCTGCTTCTAGCCGTGGGCACCACTTCTAAAGCCTACACATATAAACATACTGTGGACCCAATAGAAAATAATCCATATCTGGACCAAGAGAAGGACCAAGAACATAATCAGGACCAAAATAAAGCTTAAAAAAATTCCTATTCAAGTAGAATAGGAATTTTTATTATTTGTCTAGCTTCTGCTATTCTAATTAAGCAAATACCTGTTTAAGGTCTTCCTTGCTTTGTTCAAGCCAGAAACGCATTAAACGTTTAGCGCCTTCCAAATCATGCAGTTTTGCTTGGCCGCATTGTCGTTCATTTGCAGCAGGAATTTCGACGATTTCAACTGCAGCCTTCATCGTATCCTCAAGAAGATCAATGATTTCCTCTACAGTCGGCTCGCCGCTGACAACAAGGTAATAGCCGGTTTGGCAGCCCATTGGTGAAATATCGATAATATCAAAGTGATCATACTTCTCGGAGTGCTCACGAAGATTAAAGGCAAGCAAGTGCTCTAGTGTATGAATGACATCAGGTTTCATCGCCTGTTTATTGGGCTGGCAAAAGCGAATATCAAATTTATTTACAACACCGTCACTTCCAACTTTGTGGACCCCGCAATGTCTCACATAAGGGGCTTTAACAGCGTTATGATCTAAATCAAAGCTTTCAACTGAAGGCATCGATATCACTCCTTTTTTTATCTACCATTTATCATACAATAAATTCCGAGTTTTTTCATCCACTTACATACAATTAACAATTTAGACGATATTATTTATTTATGGTATCTTTTAGTTAATTGTAATTAAGGAGAGATTGACATGTTAAAAAAAGTCTTCCTAGCGATTATACGTTTTTATCAAATTGTTATCTCACCTATAAAACCGCCGACCTGCCGTTTTTATCCTACTTGTTCCCATTATGGTATGGAAGCGATTGGGCGGTTTGGTGCTTTAAAAGGCGGCTGGCTCACTATCAAAAGGATATCAAAATGTCATCCCTTTCATCCTGGTGGCTTGGATCCTGTTCCTGAAAAAGAAAAGCTTTAATTCTTATTGCCATCAACAATTAAATCAAGCTTTCCTGTCTTTGGGTCGATGACCAATCCATGAACAGGAACACCCTTTGGCATTAATGGATGATTTTTTATGATATCTACACTGTGCTCAACACTCTCGGTCACATTATCAAATCCATGAAGCCATTTTTTAATATCGATTCCAGAATATGTAAGAGTATCTATCGTTTCTTCTGATATTCCACGCTCCATCATACTCTCAATCACTGGTTCAGCTTTAAGACCGCTCATGCCGCAATCATAATGGGCAATGACTAAAACCTCTTGAGCCTTCAATTGATAAACAGCAACCAGTATACTTCTCATCACACTTCCAAAAGGGTGTGACACTAGGCCGCCAGCGTCTTTTATGAGCTTCGCATCACCATTTCCCAAATTCAATGCTTTCGGCAATAATTCCAATAGTCTGGTATCCATACATGTAAGAATCACCATGCGTTTATTAGGGAATTTAGTTGTTTCATACTTTTCATATTCGTGGTTTTCCACAAATTTTTTATTATAGTCTAACAGCTCATTCAATAATGTAGGGTTACTCATGATAACCATCCTTTCTTTTGTTTCTTTCTAAGCATACCTAATTTTTAATGATAAAACCAAATATTATACTTGCTTTTGAGGAAATTTTTTTGTAAGATACTAATGGAAATCGGAATCGTTCCGTATTATGCATTCATAATCATTCAGAATTCAAAAAAAATTTCGATAATAAATCGTAATTAATCCGATTTAATAATATATTGAAGGAGTCTTTATGAAAAAAATCATCCTTTTCCTTTCTTTTCTGTTACCATTAAGTCTTCTGTTGTCCGCGTGTTCAAATGGTAAAGACCATGAACAAAAAAAGAAGGACCAGTTAACTATTTATACAACAGTATTCCCACTTCAATATTTTACTCAACAAATTGGTGGAAAATATGTAAATGTAAAAACGATCTATCCACCTGGGGCAGATGAACACACATTTGAACCTTCCCAAAAGGATATGATGAATTTAGCCGATTCCGACCTATTTTTCTACATTGGACTTGGACTTGAAGGATTTGTGGAAAAAGCAAAAGGAACATTGAAAAATGAACATGTAACATTAATCCCAACGGCTGAGGAACTAAAACTCCCAAAAAGCGACGATTCACATGAAGAAGAACATGACCATAGCAATTCGGATGTCAACCCACATGTATGGCTTGACCCCATTTATTCTAAGGAAATGGCTGCTGTCATCCGTGATTCTTTAATTAAACAAATGCCGCAGCACAAAGAACTATTCAATGAGAATTTTAAACAACTTGCCCAAAAGTTAGATGAACTAAATACTAAATATAAGCAGACACTTACACATGCGAAGCATAAAAAGATTATCGTTACACATGCGGCGTTCAGTTATTGGGAAAAACGTTATGGAATTGAACAAATCAGCATATCAGGTCTTTCGACTGCTAATGAGCCGACCCAAAAGGAATTAGAAAAAATTATTTCTGTAGCTGAACATGATGGTTTACACTATATGCTTTTCGAACAAAATGTCCAATCAAAACTTGGAAAAATTGTTCAAAAAGAAATTGGGGCAAAAGCATTACACATTCATAATCTTGCTGTTTTGTCTAACGACAACATCAAAAACAAGGAAACCTATTTTTCTTTAATGAATAAAAATCTTGAATCATTAGAAATAGCCTTAAATAACTAAATTTGAAGATGAAATGAACCAGGCCGCTTTTAACCTGGTTCATTTTTTCAATTCTCTATTAAAATTGGATGTTGATTTCCGCTTTCAGGCGCATGCTTTCCGCGGGCGGTCCGGGGGGCCTCCTCGGCGCTAAGCGCCTGCGGGGTCTCCCCTGCCCC